>NZ_FQVM01000035.1 GCF_900129365.1 Clostridium fallax | reverse complement strand
TTACACCCGTTCCCATACCGAACACGAAGGTTAAGATTTAAACGGTCGATGGTACTGCTTGGGCGACTGAGTGGGAGAGTAGATGGTTGCCAGGTTAGTTTTGGATCTTTAGCTCAGTTGGTTAGAGCAACCGGCTCATAACCGGTAGGTCCGGGGTTCGAGTCCCTGAAGGTCCACCATTTTTGGGGGTATAGCTCAGCTGGGAGAGCACCTGCCTTGCACGCAGGGGGTCAGGAGTTCGAATCTCCTTACCTCCACCAAAAAGTAAGCTATGAACAAAAGTTCATAGCTTTTTTTGTATTTAAAATAATTATTGTAATATTTATAAATGAAAATTAATTATACAATTTTTATCCACAATTTATAAGTTTAATAACACTATTTAGACTTATAATGTGTATAAAGTGATTTTTTTTATTAGAATTGTGGATAAAATATAGTTTAAAAATCTTTTGTATTGTATAATAAAAAATAAATTTAAAGGGGAGGTTATATTATGGAAAATAAAGATATTATAATTGATCAATTTAAAACTATGGGTGAATATATATATGATAGAGTTTCGTCATTACCTGAAATAAATATGGAAACATTAGATATAAATAAAACAGTATTATTTATAATTGATATGAATAATGGTTTTGCGAAAAAAGGATCTTTATATAGTGATAGAATAGAAAAATTAATAAATCCTATAGAAATTTTGGTCAATGATTTAAAGCAAAAGGGAGCAGAGATAATTGCATTTACTGATTATCATACAAATGAATCTATAGAACTGTTAAGTTATCCTAAGCATTGTATTTACAGTACTGATGAATGGCAGCTTGTAGATAAATTAAAGAGTATAGAGGAAATAAAAGTAATAAAGAAAAACTGTACAAATGGATTTTTAGCAAAGGATTTTGTTATACCAGAAAATAAAGATAATTTTATAATTGTTGGAGATTGTACAGATATATGTATATATCAATTTGCTATAACTATAAAGAATTATTTTAATGAAAATAATATAAAGAAAAATATCTTTGTCCCATTAAATTTAGTTGATACTTTTGAATCTGAATTTCATAAAGGAGATTTTATGAATCTAGTATTTTTAAATTCTATGATAGATAATGGTATAGTAGTTGGAAATCTTAAAGTATAATGATGAATTAAATTTTTATATAATAACATAATTTATTTATTATTTAGAGAAAAATTATATTTTTATTAAGATTTAATATGGTATTGGTCTATATTAAAATATGTATTAAGATTAAATTTAATAAAAGTTATAAATAGATTAATATAGAATTTTATTTATATTAATTATAGAAGTCTAATATTATTTAAATATTATTATCTATATTAATACTATAGAATCAATAGAGTATTAACTTAATATCAAGATAAATTTATAAAAAATAATATAAAGAATACCTATAGACCTAAACATTTTTTAGAATTGTTTAAGAGTCTATAGGTATAATCTTAATTTTAGACTTCTAATTAAGGCTAATTGATATTTAAACTATTAATGTAAACCAATATAAAAATTTATTTTATATTAAAAATATAGATTAAATTTTTAATTTATTATTTTACAGTTGCTTGATCTAAGGCTCTTTGCACTGCTGTTTTCCAATTGTTAGTGGATACTGTTGCACCTGAAATACTTTCCACTTCATAAGTTTGTTTATCAATCATATTTTTAGCCATATCCATTCTATATTGATTTAGATTAGGATATACTTTTCCGTTTATTTCTTGACCTTTCCATTCGTTGTAATCTACTTCATTACCTGCTTTATCAAGTCTTTTTAATGTAATATCTTTAATTTTACCATTTTCAATTTTAACTATAGCTTCTTCTTGGCCATATTCCCAAGAATCTGCTTTAGCTGAATATGTTCCATCTTTATAAGAAACAGATTTTGATGGGCCACAGGAAATTATAGTTATAGCCATCATTAAAAATACAAATAAACTAGCTAATTTTTTCATTTAATTGAAGCCTCCTTATTAACTTATTTATTATAGTTATTAGTAGAATTAATAGAAAATATTCATAGATAGTTAACAGATTTTTATGTATTTTTTTCTGTATATTATTGACTAAAAAACTTTAAAAAATGTATAATTAATACTCAAGCTTATTAAAATATTTATTTATAATTTATTAACAAAAGGTATAAAGCTATAAAAAGCAAGTAATATATAATGGCTCTAAACCTAGATTTTTTCTTAGGAGGAATTAAATGAACAATAAATTAAAAAAGGAAATAGGCCTATTTGTTGCTACAGCGCTTGTAATAGGAAATATGATGGGTGCAGGTATATTTATGCTTCCAAAGCAATTAGCTCAAGTCGGTGGCGTAGGTTCATCTATAATAGCATGGATAATTACTGGAATAGGAGCAATGACTTTAGCAATTACATTTGCTAATTTAGGATCCAAAATACCTAAAAGTGGAGGGATAGTTGATTATTCTAAAAATGCTTTTGGTGACTTTATGGGTTTTATGACAGGGTGGCTTTATTGGAATGGATCTTGGATAGGAAATACAACTTTATTTGTAGTTATATTATCTTACTTTGGACAAGTTTTTACTACATTAACTAATAGTCCTTTAATTGGATTTTTATTTTGTTCAGCTATTCTTTGGACTTTTACTTATATTAATATTAGAGGTGCTAAAGCAGCTAGTAAATTAGGGACTGTTATAACTGTATTTAAAATTTGTTTATTTGTATTTTTTATAATTATTGCAGCTATTAATTTTAATAAAGATAATTTAATGCCAATGTTTCCCGCTGACAGAGGAGTTCAAACTATTCCTTTAACAGCAGCAATTACTCTTTGGGCCTTTATGGGTTTAGAAACAGCATCTATTACTTCAGGAGAAATAAAAAATCCTGAGAAAAATGTAAAAAGAAGTACTATATTAGGTATAGGAATAAGTACTATTTTATATATACTAATAAGTGTACTAGCTATGGGAGCTATGCCACAATCAGAGTTGGCTCAAACATCAGCACCTATTTCTGATATAATAGCGAAATTTTTAGGAAGTGGAGTAGTAAAATATTTAAATGTAGCAATAGCTATTAGTATTTGTGGAACAGCATTAGGATGGTTATTATCTACTGCTAGAGTTGCATATGCAGCTGGTGATCAGGGAATTTTCCCAAAAGCTTTTGCAAAATTACATCCTAAATATGAAACTCCATATATAGCTTTAATAGTAGGATCAACACTTGTTAACATAATGTTTTTAATGAATTTTATACAAGGGCTTTCTAATGCTTATAATTTTATAGTATTATTAGCAACTATATCATATTTACCTATATATGCAGTAACAACTATAGCGGAAATTATGTTACTTAGAAAGAAAACACAAAAGTTAAGTGTTTTATCTATTATAAAAAGTTCATTTAGAAATATAGTTGGATTTATATTTGCAATTTGGGCTATTTCTTCTGCGGGAGGAGAAGCTGTTATGTATGGATTTTTACTTATGATGTTAGGTGTTCCTGTATATGCTTATATGAAAATTAAAAGAGAAAATACAAATGACACTACTAATCAAGGATTTGATGATGAATCAAAGGCAAGTTAGTTAAAAGAAGGCCATCGCTAAAGTTTTATAAATATTTAGTGGTGGCTTCTTATAGTATATGGATATAATTATAAATAAAATTTATAATTATAATATAAAAGAAGAATATTTTTAATTATGTAGATTTTATATTATTTTAAATCAGGCTTATATACTTTTATTTTTATGTTAAATAGAACAAAATATTTTATTACAAAATAATATAACAAAAAATATTATCTTATTATGTTAGAATTTGTTATTAAAAATATTATATACTTATATGATTTTTATTATATAATATTTTTATAAGTAATATATAATAAAAGTATAGGGGCTTTTATTGATATAGTTAATTTGTTTTAGTTATTTAAATTTATATTTAATGAGAAAGTATGAGAGATTAGATGGGGAGTGTTCATATGACTAAGCTTATAGAATTAGAGGAAAAATTAAAAGAACTGAAGCTGCAAAAAAGAAATCTATTGTTAGCAGATAAAAATACAGATAATATAGATACATTAATAAAAGAAGTTGAAAAAGAAATTAAAGATTTAAAGGATGAATAAGTTTTAAAAGTTAATATTATTTTATATAAGCATCTAATGAAACTATCATTAGGTGTTTTCTTCGATTTAAGTATTATATAATTTAAGTTTATAGTATACTTAAATATTTTTATAAGGTATCTTTTTATGAGGTGAATATAAATTATTTAATTACATATAATAATTTTGTAAAGATACTCCTCAAAGACTTATAGGAATATAATCACTTTCAACTCACTATCTCAAATTATAGAATACATTATAAAACTACTAATTAATTTTAATTAGTAGTTTTTTTATATTTTTAATTAAATAAATTAAAAATCGGAAAACTTTCATTATAATTAGTAGAAGTTTTTTATAGTTAAATGTAAAATTGATTTTAGGAGGTGTGAAGATGAAAAAAATAGCTTTAGTTTTAGAAGGCGGTGGAATGAGAGGAGTATACACTGCTGGAGTTATAGATTATTTTATAGAAAATCATATAGAACTTCCATATGTAATAGGGGTTTCGGCAGGAGCTTGCCATGGTTCTGGATATGTGTCTAAGCAGCTAGGAAGAGGGAAAAGATCAACTATAGATTATATTGGAGATAAAAGATATTTAAGTTTTAAAAATTTAATAAAAGATAAATCTATCTTTGGTATGAATTTTATATTTGATGAACTTCCTAAGAAGTTAGAACCATATGATTTGGAAGCCTTAAGTAATTTTAAAGGAACTTTTAATGTAGTAGCTACTGATTGTAATACTGGGCAAGCAGTATACATAGATTGTAAAAATACTAAAAATGCCTTTATGGCTATGAGAGCTTCAAGTTCTTTACCTTTAGTTTCACCTATTGTTAAATACGAAGGAAAAGAATTAATGGATGGGGCAGTGGCAGATTCCATACCAATAGAGAAAGCATTAAATGATGGCTGTGATAAAGCTATAGTAGTATTAACTAGAAATAAGGATTTTAAAATGGAGCCTTTAAGAAAAGTTAAAGCTCTTATAAAAATTAAATATAGAAAATATCCTAAATATATAAAGGCTGTTATGAGTAGATATATAAGATACAATAAAACTTTAGAATTTATAGATAAATTAGAGAATGAAGGAAGGGTTTTAGTTATAAGACCTTCAAAAAGGCTACAAGTAGATAGATTTGAAAAAAATAAATCAAAGCTTGAGAGTTTATATAATAATGGATATGAAGATGCAAAGAATATTAATGATAAAATCAAATTATTTTTAGAAGATAATTAAGATAAAAGAGTTTTTCAGAGTTAGACTTAATTCTGAAAAGCTCTTTTTTATAAAGTTTCATAATAAATTTCAATAAAACTTATATTATTAAAAAAGATATTAGCAAAAAATTACAAATAGTAGTAAAATATAAATATGGAAAAAAATAGAAGGGGATGAGAGCTAAGTTGAATAGAGAAAAGCATAATGATAAAAGAATTCTAGATAAGAATATAATTTCTTCAGAAATTAATTATAAAGAAGCTGATTTAAGTTTAAATAAAGATAAAAAAGAGAATATAATTATAAATTCAAGAAAAAAGAAAAATGGGATTTATGAAAATGATATATATTTATTTCATGAGGGAAAAAACTATAGCTCATATAATTTTTTAGGAGCCCATTTAAAAACTGAAAAAAAAATTAAAGGAGTAAAGTTTACAACATGGGCTCCTAATGCAAAAAGTGTTACTGTTGTTGGAGATTTTTGTAATTGGGATATAAAAGAAGAGAATAAACTTCAAAAAGTAACAGATGAAGGTTTATGGACAGTATTTATACCTCATATGGAAGAAGGAATGATATATAAATTAGCTATAGAAAGGAAAGATGGACAAGTTGTTTTAAAATCAGATCCTTATGGAGTAGCTTCTGAAATTAGACCTAATACTGCATCTAAAATATATAAACCTAAATATAGGTGGGGAGATAAGAAGTGGAGAGATAATTTAAAGAATTTTAATCCGTTAAAATCCCCAATAAATGTATATGAGGTTCATTTAGGATCATGGAAGAAAAAAGATGATGGTTCATTTTATTCTTATAAAGAATTAGCAGAACTTTTACCTAATTATGTTTATGAAATGGGATATACTCATGTAGAGATTCTTCCTATTATGGAACATCCTTTAGATGCTTCTTGGGGATATCAGATAACTGGTTTTTATTGCCCAACTAGTAGGTATGGAAAGGGGGAAGATTTTAAGTTTTTAATAGATTCTTTTCATAAGCAAGGGATTGGAGTAATACTAGATTGGGTTCCAGGACACTTTTGCAAGGATATCCATGGTTTATATAAGTTTGACGGTAATCATGGATATGAATATGAAGATTATTTAAAGGCAGAAAATGAAGGATGGGGAACAGCAAATTTTGATTTAGGAAGAAATGAAGTAAGGAGCTTTTTAATTTCAAATGCCTTATATTGGTTTAGAGAGTTTCATATAGATGGTCTTAGAGTAGATGCTGTAGCTAATATGCTCTATTTAGATTTTTGTAAGGAATCAGGAAAATGGGCAGTAAATGAACATGGAGGAAATGAAAATATACAAGCCATAGAGTTTTTAAAGTTATTAAATGATGCTGTTTTTTGTGAGTATCCTAATGCTTTAATGATAGCAGAAGAATCATCCACATGGCCTAATGTTACTAAAAAAACAAAGGATGGAGGATTAGGATTTAATTTTAAATGGAATATGGGTTGGATGAATGATATGTTAAAGTATATTGAAGTAGATCCTATTTTTAGGAAAGATATTCATAATAGTGTTACATTTTCCATGATGTATCATTACTCTGAAAATTATATTTTATCTATATCTCATGATGAAGTAGTTCATGGAAAAAAATCTTTATTAAATAAAAATTGGGGAGATTATTGGAATAAGTTTGCAGGCCTTAGAAATTTTATTGCTTACATGATGGGGCATCCAGGTAAAAAAACTATTTTTATGGGAGCAGAACTTGGTGAATTTATAGAGTGGAGAGAAAATGAAGAATTAGAGTGGAGTCTAATAGAAAAATATCCAATGCATAAAAGTACTCAGCAATTTTTTAAAGATATAAATACTCTTTATAAAAATAATAACTCTCTTTGGAAATATGACTATGAACATAGAGGGTTCCAATGGATAGATGCAGATAATAGTGAAAAAAGTATATTTATATTTATGAGGAAAGGGGAAAAAGAAGAGGATACTTTAATATTTATAAGTAATTTTACCCCGGTAGTTTATTATGATTTTAAAGTAGGAGTTCCTTATTTAAGTGAATATGAAGAGGTTCTTAATACAGATAGTGAGGCTTATGGAGGTTCAGGGCAAATTGTTTCAGAAGTTTTAACTAGTAAAAAGGAACCTTATAATAACCAAAATTATAGTATAAATGTAAAGGTACCTCCTATGGCAACTTTAATATTAAAGACTATAAATATAAAAAAGGAATATAAAGTGAAAGATTTATTAGATGAAAGTGTAAAAAAATAATATAAAGAAAAAATAATTAATATATATTCTAGGTAAAAGAGAGAGTTTTGGAGGTATTTATATATATGATTAAAATTTTATTGGTGGCATCAGAAGCGGACCCTTTTATAAAATCAGGTGGACTAGGAGATGTTATAGGTTCACTTCCTAAATATTTAAAAAGCAATGATATTGAGGCATCAGTTGTAATACCTAATTATAAGAATATAAAGTCTGATCTTAAAAATAAATTTCAATTTATAGCTAGCCTAAATGTAAAAGTAGGGTGGAGAAATAGTTATTGTGGAGTATTTAAATATAAGCTTAATGGAGTAAATTTTTATTTTATAGATAATGAAAGTTATTTTTTAAGAGATAATTTATATGGATATTTTGATGATGGTGAAAGATTTGCATATTTTGATAGAGCTGTATTAGAAATGATAAAGTTTATAGATTATAAACCGGATATAATTCATTGTAATGATTGGCAAACAGGAATGATACCAGTTCTTTTAGAATTAGAATATAAAAAAGATAATTTTTATAAAGATATAAAAACTATATTTTCTATTCATAATTTAGCCTTCCAAGGAAACTATAATCCTAATATTTTAGGAGAGCTTTTTGGATATGATATGGAACCTTTTAATAATGGAAGTTTAAATCATTTTGGAGCAGTAAGTTTTATGAAAGGGGGAATAAATTATTCTAATAAAGTTTCCACTGTGAGTGAAACTTATTCTAGAGAGATACAGACAAATCAATATGGGGAGACATTAGATGGACTTTTAAGAGATACAAGTTTTAAGTTAACTGGAATAGTGAATGGAATAGATTATGAAGTATATAATCCTAAAAAGGATAGTTATATAGAATTTAATTATGATCAAGATAATTTAGAAAACAAATTAAGAAATAAGTTAAGTTTACAAAAAGAACTAGGATTAGCACAAAAAGAAAATGTACCTATGATATCTATGGTTTCTCGTTTAACTAGTCAAAAAGGTATGGATTTAATAGTTAGTATTGCAGATAGACTATTACAAAAAGATATTCAATTAGTTGTTTTAGGGACAGGTGATTATGGCTATGAAGAGCACTTAAAGAATTTTCAAAGATGTTATAGAGATAAAGTTTCAGCTAATATTAAGTTTAGTAATGAATTAGCTCATAAAATATATGCTGCATCAGATATATTCCTTATGCCATCTCTTTTTGAGCCTTGTGGGCTAGGACAATTAATTGCATTACGATATGGAACAATACCTTTAGTTAGAGAAACTGGAGGATTAAAAGATACCATTGTACCTTATAATGAATATACTGAAGAGGGTAATGGATTTAGTTTTTATAATTATAATAGTAATGAATTACTAAATACTATAGAGTATGCACTAAGGTGGTATGAAGATAAGGATAAGTGGATAAACATAGTGAAAAGTGCTATGAAGTCTAATAATAGTTGGAATAAAGCAGCTAAAGAATATAAATCTTTATATAAAGAACTACTTAAAGAAGAGTTTTAATATAATATTAATATCAATAATTCACAACAAAAAAATATAAGAATATGAAACACTAAAGCATATTGACTTTTTAAAGAGGTAATAAAAGAAGTTAATAAATATAGACAATAAAAATAGCATTAGATTGGAGGAAATTAAGTGTTTTATATTGATAAGAACACCTTTAAGGAAGATTATTTAGAAAAATATATAGAGCTTCATGGGGAAGAGTTTAAGTTTGGTAATATGAGACAAAAATATGAAGCGTTAGGAAGTTTAGTTAGAGATTATATAACAAAAATAAAAATAGAAAATAATAAAACAAACAATCATGATAATAAGCAGGTGTATTATTTCTCTATGGAGTTTTTGTTAGGAAGATTATTAGGAAGTAATCTTTTAAATCTTGGAATTAGGGATATCTGTAAAGAAGGGTTAAATGAGCTAGGAATAGATTTAGATGAACTAGAAAGCTTTGAACAAGATCAAGGATTAGGTAATGGTGGGCTTGGGAGACTTGCTGCCTGTTTTTTAGATTCTATGGCATCTTTAAATATACCTGGCCATGGTTGTGGAATAAGATATAAATATGGTTTTTTTGAGCAAAAAATAATAAATGGATCTCAAGTAGAAGCTCCAGAAAATTGGCTAAAGTGTGAAAATGTTTGGGAAATAAGAAAACCATCAAATTCTCAGATAGTAAGATTTGGTGGAGAAGTTAGAATGGAAAAAATAAATGGAAGATTATCTTTTATTCATATAAATTATGACCCGGTATTAGCAGTACCTTATGATACACTAATCATTGGGCATGAAAATTCGGCGGTGAATAATTTAAGATTATGGAGTGCAGAGCCTGTATCTAATGAATTTGATTTTTCTTCTTTTAGTAGGGGAGAATATTTAAAAGCTATTGAATATAAAAATTCAGTAGAAGCTATTTCAAATGTATTATATCCAGATAATACTTTTTATGAAGGGCAAATGCTTAGATTAAAACAACAATACTTTTTCGTATCTGCAGGAATCCAGAGCATAATTTCAAATTTTAAAAAACATGGAGGAGATATATTTAATCTTAATGAATCTATAGCTATTCATATAAATGATACCCATCCTACACTTGCAATACCAGAACTTATGAGAATACTACTAGATGAAGAATTGTTATCGTGGGAAGATGCTTGGAGGATAACAACAAGTACAATTTCTTATACAAACCATACTATAATGGCTGAAGCATTAGAAAAATGGCCTATAGAAATGTTTAAAAAGTTACTTCCAAGAATTTATATGATTGTAAATGAAATAAATGAAAGATTCTGCAAAGATTTATGGGATAAGTATACCTATCAGTGGGACAAAATTTCTAGAATGGCAATAATGGCAGATGGATATATAAGAATGGCTAATTTAGCTATTGTAGGAAGTTATAGTGTTAATGGTGTTGCAAAGCTTCATACTGAAATATTAAAAAAGCAAGTAATGAGTGATTTTTATTATTTTTATCCTAATAAGTTTAATAATAAAACAAATGGAATTACTCATAGAAGATGGCTCATTAAATGTAATCCACAATTATCAAACTTATTAAAAGAAACTATAGGAGATGGATGGGTAAAACATCCTACAGATATGGAGTATTTATATAAGTTTAAAGATGATGAAAATATAAAAGATAGATTAGCACTTATAAAAAAGAATAATAAAATAGCACTTTCAGAGTTTATAAAAAATAATCAAGGAATAAATATAGATACTAATTCTATTTTTGATGTTCAAGTAAAAAGAATACATGCATATAAAAGGCAGGTTTTAAATGTTTTAAGAATAATGAATCTTTATAATCAATTAATAGAAAATCCTAATTTGGATATAGAGCCTAGAACTTTTATTTTTGCAGGTAAGGCGGCACCAGGATATTATTTAGCAAAAAAAATAATAGAACTTATAAATGCAATTGCAACTAAAATAAATAATGATAGAAGAGTAAAAGATAAGATAAAAGTTGTGTTTATGGAGAATTATAGAACATCTTTAGCGGAAATAATAATTCCAGCAGCAGATATTAGTGAACAAATTTCTACAACTACTAAGGAAGCCTCTGGTACTTCTAATATGAAATTTATGATGAATGGAGCTATTACAGTAGCTACTTTAGATGGAGCTAATATAGAAATAAAGGATCAGGTATCTGAAGAGAATATAATTATTTTTGGCTTAACAGAAAAAGAAGTTTTAGATTATTATTCTAAGGGTGGATATTCTTCTTATGATATTTATAATAATGATATTAGAATAAACAGAATACTAAATGACCTTGTAAATGGAGCTTACTGTAATGATAAAGAAAATTTTAGAGCTATATATAATCATCTACTAACCTATAATGATGAATTTTTTGATTTAAGAGATTTTGATTCTTTTGTTAAGGCTCAAGATAGGGTAGATAAATTATATAGAGATAAAAGTAAATGGTATTCTATGTCTATCATAAATATTGCAAAGTCCGGTATCTTCTCCAGCGATAGAACTATTTATGAATATGCTAAAGGAATATGGGATGTTCCAAATAGTTCTTGTAAGGATAAATAATAAATTTTACTTGTAATAATTTAGAATATAAAAAGTAGTATCTTAAAGTAAAATTTTATACTAAAAGATACTACTTTTTATAAGTTTTTAGTTTTTACATTATATAATATTTCTTATAAAAGCAAAATTAGCCATTAAATAGGACATTGATCTATTTCTATACTATAGTTTTTACAATAAGGACATATTGATATTTCTACAATATAACTATCATCTACCTTGCCTTCAGCTAAAAGTCTTCTAAAAGATGTATTTTCATATTCCTTAGATATATCACTCATAATATATTCATTATTCTTAGTAAATATAAAAAAGTGTCCCTCTAAAAAGTCAAAAACTTTCTCTTCGCCTTTTCCATTTTTACAATTATCACATGGAGATGAATAATATTCTTTTTGAAATTCTAAAGTTGGAGTATTCTCACTTAAAATATCTAATATATTAGTTAAATTTACTCCATTTACATCTTCATTAAAAAAATCAAAGCAATTACTTTCTTCTAGTTTAAAAGTATTATTATTTAAAGAAAATTCGTATAAACTCATTTTTATCCTCCTATAATATATATAACAATAAGTTATATAATATTATTTTAATTATAATCTTTAATTATAATTTTTACCATAATACATAGATAAAAATACTTAAATAATATATATTTATAAAACTTTTAATGGTAAATTTTTTATATTAAGATTAATTAACTTAAAAAACATTACTATAGTATAAAGAAATATATTATTTAAATCGACAATATTATTATAAATTAAAAATATATAATAATATTATAAATTTTTAATTTACCCCTTAAAAAATATAATTTTATAAGTCTTTTGAATAAAAAGGCAACCCTATTTAAAATAGAGACTTTAATTTAGAGTCTCTCCTTAAGAACCTGTATTCTTCTTAGAAGAATACAGGATTTTATTTATATGGAGAAATGCATTATTTGAACATATATTTAATTATTAAATATATTAAATATATAAATGAAATGAAGAGGTGCATTGCTATAAGAAAAGAAAAGTTTATTATATATCTTTTTTTTACCATAGGTATAATTATTAGAATTTATTGTAGTTTTTATTATGATAATAGATTAGATTCTATTGATAGGATAATATGGTATTTTATTTTCTTTAAAATACTGTGGGATATGCTTATTCTTTTTGCAGATAAAATTTTAACTTTAAAAAACATCAAAAGTAGATTTAGATATATTGATTTATACAATAAGATTTTTGTATTAGGTTTATTTTTTATAATTATTGGAGAGTTTTTTAGAATGTATAATTCATTATATATATATAGTATTAAAGTCATTTATATTGTTTTAGGATTAATTATATTTAAATTTATTTTTTATATTAAAAGAGAGCTAAAGAGAATTTAAGAAAAAATAGTTGGAATCTTAATAATAACAATAAAATATATTTTAACTTTCCATAAGGGAATATTTAATATTTTAGGCACATATTAATTTTATATGAGTTATCCTATTAACTTAAACTAAAGGTTAGTAAGTTAAAAACTCGTATTATTTCTATTAGGAGGTTTATTTTATGATTAGAACGGTGGTATGCGCTAGAGATGGTTGCAATGGTAATAGTTTTAGCATAAAAACAGAAGATAGAATACTTTATGGGAAATGTAATGAATGCGGGGAAATGTATGAATTTGATATAAGTTCTTACGAATATACTATATTATCAAGCTGTTCTCATTGCAATAATGATACATTTAAGCTTTTCAAGGATACTGAAAAGGAAGGTGTCTTTGCAAAATGTATTAAGTGTGGAAATCCACCAGAAAAAATATATATAGATTCAGATGGAAATCAAGTTTCTTATGAAGCAAAAAAATTAAGTGACATAAAAGAAATAATATATTTACTAGAACAAAGAACTTGCACAATAGAGTCTAAAGTAGATGGTCTAAGAGGAGGTCAAGAACTTTTGGAGGAATCTATTGCATATTTAAACAGGTTTTTATCTGATCACTCTTAGAACGAGCCATGGATTATAAGATTTTTATAATCCGTGGCTATTTTAATGAAAAAAATAAATTAATATGTAGAATTTAACAAATAAATAAGGAAAAAACTGTTAATAATAATGTTGAAGGAAAAAAATACCATATGTATAATTATATGTGAGGAATGGATTAATATAAAAGGGGATGTGGGTTTTATGACAAAGAAAGAAACTGTAGCTATGATACTAGCGGGTGGACAAGGCTCTAGATTAGGAGTTCTTACTAAAAAGCTAGCAAAGCCAGCAGTACCTTTTGGAGGAAAATATAGAATAATAGATTATACTCTAAGTAATTGTTCTAATTCAGGAATATATACAGTAGGTGTTCTTACGCAATATCAACCGTTAGAGTTAAATTCTCATATAGGGATAGGAAGTCCTTGGGAACTAGATAGAAGGGATGGAGGAGTTTCTATTTTACCTCCTTATCAAGAAGAGAAAGGTGGTAATTGGTATAAAGGGACTGCAAATGCTATTTATAGAAATATAGCCTTTGTTGATAATCATGATCCAGAATATGTACTTATATTATCAGGAGATCACATATATAAGATGGATTATGAAAAAATGTTAGAATTTCATAAAAGCAAAAAAGCTGATGCCACAATAGCTGTTATAGATGTACCTTTAAGTGAAGCATCTAGATTTGGAATTATGAATACTAAAGAAGACTTCTCAATATATGAATTTGAAGAGAAACCTAAAAAGCCAAAAAGCACTAAAGCTTCTATGGGGATATATATTTTTAATTGGAAATTATTAAAGAAATATTTAAAAGAAGATGAAAATGATAAAACTTCTTCAAATGATTTTGGAAAAAATATAATACCTAAAATGCTAGAGGGCGGACAGAAATTGGTGGCTTATCCTTTTAAGGGTTATTGGAAGGATGTTGGAACTATAGAAAGTCTTTGGGAAGCTAATATGGATTTATTAAAAGATAATAATGAATTAAGCTCAACGGATAATGAGTGGAGAGTATATTCTGTAAATCCAGTTAGACCAGCTCAATATATAGGGAGTCAAGCATCTGTTAAGTCTTCTTTAGTAGTTGAAGGCTGTGTAATTCAAGGAGATGTTGAAAATTCGGTTTTATTTCAAGGTGTAGTAGTTGGGAAAAACTCTATAGTTAAAAATTCTGTAATTATGCCTAATACTAAAATTGGAGAAAATGTAATTATAGATAAAGCTATTATAGGAAGTGATGTAGCAATAAGAAGAGATTGTAAAGTTGGAAATGGTGTTAATATTACAGTAGTTCCTGCTAAAGATGAACTAAAAAGGGGAACTCAAATTACTGATTTTGAGGAGGTGAAGTAATATGAAAAATTATATTGGAATAGTAAATTTAGATGAGAATCAAGATAGAATAATGGAATTAACAAGAAGTCGACCGTTAGCATCAGTGCCTTTTGCAGGTAGGTATAGAATTATAGATTTTATTTTATCTAATATGGCTAATTCTGGTATAGCGAATATTGGAATATTTGCAAAAAATAAAGCAAGATCATTAATAGATCATTTAAACAATGGAAGACCATGGGATTTATATAGAGATAGAGATGGTCTTAGAGTTTTTAATTTTAGTGATGAAGATAATGTATATAATGATGTTAATACTTTTGGAGATAACCTAGAATTTTTTAAGTTTAGTAGACAAGAATATATTATTTTGACTCCATCTTATATGATATGTAATATTGATTTTAATGAAGTAGTTAAATATCATGAAGAGCATAAAAATGAAATAACAATTGTATATAAAAAGGTTAACAATGCAAAAGAAAATTTTTTGAATTGTGAATCTATAAATATAGATAAGGAAAACAATTTAATAAGTGTTGGAGAAAACATAGGCTGTGAAAAAGAAGCTAATATATCCATGGAAATGTTTGTTATGAAAAAAGATTTATTTATGGATATAGTATTTGAGTGTATAAAAACTGGAAGATATAAAAAGGTGAAAAAATGTATTTATAATTCATTAGATAAACTTAAAGTTAAGGCTTATGAGTTTAAAGGATATTTGGCTTGTATAAATTCCTTAAATGCATATTTTAAAGCTAATATGGATTTATTTAATTCCAGAATTAATACTGAGCTATTTAATGAGAATAGACCTATATATACTAAACCTAAGGGAGAATGCCCTACGAAGTATACCAAGGATTGTAAAGTTTTAAATTCTATAATATCTAATGGGTGTATAATAGAGGGAGTAGTAGAAAATAGTATAATTTGTAGAAGAGTTCATATAGAAAAAGGTGCCTATTTAAATAATTGTATAATACTACCTAATTGTATTATTAGTAATAATGCTAAAATTATTAATGTTATTGCAGACAAGCATGCTAATATAACAAAAGGGGATGAGCTTAGAGGTAGCAAGAACTTTCCTTTAGTTATAGAAAGACATTCAAGATTTTAATAAAGTATTAAATTTAAATTTAATATTTTTTACTCTATAATAGAGAATTGGTTATAAAAAGCTAATTTATTTATTAATATATGCTACTTATCCTGTTAAAATGGTATAAGTAGCATATATTTCATTTAATTAATTTTATTAAATAAAGTAAATATCTAAATTTATAAAAATAGTTAAGATAAACTTAATGGAATTTTAAGAAATAAATATTATAATGGAAGTATACAAATAAATTGGAGGGGTAAGAATGAAAAGAGATATTTCATTTGATATTCTAGTTTTAATGCTAGGAATATTATTAGTAGTTGTTATACAAAACTCTACTAGGTTTTTAGGAGCAGGATTTATATCCTTGGGGATTACATACCTATTAATAGACAGAATTACAGGGATAAAAGAAGGTAAAGTAAAAATAAAAAAAAGAAATAATAAATAGAATTTAAAACTGAGAGGTTTTAGTTAAAATGAACTTTTTTTATAAATTTAAAATTTTAAAGAGTAGTAAAAATAAAGAGTATTAGGGTTAAGAATCTTTCTTTTAAAAATATCTCTTTCATATTATTACTCTTTTTATTTTTATATTAAATAAAAATTATTAAAAAATTAGGTGAAATAGATGAATTTAAAAAATAAGCAAAAGATAAGTTGGATTTTATTAATTGGATGGATGGCATTTATATTTATTATGTCTCATCAACCAGGAGAGGTTTCTAGTAAGCAAAGCAATTTTGTTATATATGTATTTAATGCATTAGGTTTGAATTTAAGTGATAAGTTAGGAGATTTAGCTACATTTATTGTAAGAAAGGGAGCTCATTTTTCAGAGTATATGATTTTATTATTTTTAGTATATAATGCACTAAGGTTTTATATAAATAATTCTAAGGCTAGAATTTTAGGTGTGATTATAGTATTTTTATATGCTTGCACAGATGAGTTTCATCAATTATTTATAGAGGGTAGATCAGGTCAGTTTAAAGATGTTTTAATAGATACTTTTGGAGGTGCTTTTGGAGCATTAATTACTTTAGCTATAAGTAAATTTAAGAAAAATAAATAGGATATTTTAATATTTAACCGATACAAGTTTTTTTAAAATTCTTTTAAGGATTTTCATTTAATATTTTATAAGAAATATATGTTTATATAATAATAAATAAAATTATGTATAATAAATAATTACTATGCATAATTTTATTTTTAAAAGAGAGCTGCTTAAATTAGATATCAAATATCTAATTTAAACAGCTCTTTTTTTAATTTATAAATTTTATATAAAAATTAATATATAAAATTTATAACCTAAATACTTAATAAATAATATATATTATAGGATAGAAGAGAAAATTCTTGTTAATCCCTCTAAGAATTTGTGAATTTTACTACTATTCTCATATTCCTCTAGAGTAAACTCACGACATTTTTTTAAATCTTCTATAAAAATTTTCTCTAAGTTTTTAGTTATTTCTTCATCATAAATAACCCCATTAATTTCATAATTTAATTCAAAGCTTCTTATATCCATATTGGCAGTTCCTAAGGTACATAGTTTACTATCTATTGTCATAGTTTTAGCATGAACAAAGGAATTCTTATCATAAAGATATACCTTTACTCCACATCTCATAAGTTCTGCTAAATAAGTTTTTGATGCTGTATTTACAGTAAAATGATCGGCTTTTTCAGGGAATATAATTTTAACATCAACTCCACCTAAAGCTGCTATGGTTAATGCATCCATTATACTTTTAGATGGTACAAAGTAAGGAGTAGTTATATAAATACTTGTAGTTGCCATAGAAATCATTTTTAATATTCCTTGCATTATAGCAGGAAATTCAGAATCAGGTCCGCTCTTTACTAATTGCATAAGGGTGCTTTTACATACACTAGTAGTAGGAAAGTATTTATCAAATTCTTGATCAAAAAATGTATAGTAATTATTAGCCTGTTGAATAGTTAAAAAATCATCTAGAAATACTGCTTGCAATCCCATTACAAAATCACCCTTAACCATTATATGAGTATCTCTCCAGTAGCCAAATTTTTTATTTCTACCTAAGTATTCATCACCTACATTAATTCCACCTAAAAATCCTACTTTTCCGTCAATAATAGCTATTTTTCTATGATTTCTATAATTTATTTGTGTATTGATAAGTTTTAAGATAGGAGCTAAGAAATATGAATATATTACTACATCTACTCCGGAATCTTTTAATTTTTTTAGATATTTTCTTTTCATTTTAGAAGAGCCTACTTTATCTATTATTAATCTTACTTTAACTCCCTCGGAAGCTTTTAATATAAGCAAATCTATTATTTCTTTACCTATATTATCGCTTTTAAAGATATAATATTCCAAATGAATATGGTGTTTTGCGTTTTTAAGTTCTTCTTTTAATGCTTTAAACTTTTCTTCACCATTTATAAATACTTCAACTTCGTTATTTATAAATACAGGAGAGTCGCTATTATTTGCCAATAATTCTATTAATGACGCTTCTTGACCCCCACCTTTAGCTTTTATTATAGGGCAAATAAGTTCTTTTACATCATCTGAAAAGTTTTCATCATTAAGGGTATGTATTTTCCAATTTCTGCCTAAAAATATATAAAGGATTAATCCTATTGGTGGAACAAGCAATAATATTAATAGCCAAGCAATTGTTTTTTCTGGTTGCTTTCTCTCTAATACAACAATGGTTATACCTAACATTATATTTATAGCTATTATTATATAAAGCAAATACATAAAAAAATCGCTCAAAAAAACACCTCCTTATAAAAGATATTTATATTATACACTATTTAAATAAAAAGAAACAAAGACTAATAATTTGTGTAAATAAATAGAATTTTTAGAAAATAAAAACTTTTTATTGTTTTTTTATAAAAATCCCTATATAATTAAATAATAATAAATTAAGAACAATAAATATATAATGAAAATATTGTTAATAAATTGAAAATATTTTAAATAAAATATTAATAATAAATGAGGAGGTAATGATGGAAAACAATAAAAAGAGAAAAGGTATTCAAAGGTTTTTAGATGGAATTGAAAAAGTAGGAAATAAACTTCCACATCCAGCAACAATATTTGTAATATTATGTGTAATAGTAACAATATGCTCACATCTCTTTTCTAAGATGGGAGTAGGGGTTATATATGAAGGTATAGATAGAGCTACTAATGAATTAAAGGAAATGAGTGTAAGTGTTAAGAGTCTTTTAGAACCAGAAGGCATTAGATATATGTTTACATCAGCTGTTAAGAATTTTACTAATTTTGCACCTTTAGGAACTGTTTTAGTTGCTTTATTAGGTGTAGGTGTAGCTGAGGGGACAGGCCTTATTGCAGCTGTATTAAGAAAAGTAGTTATGAGTACCCCAAAAAGATTTATAACAATTATTGTTGTATTAGCGGGAGTAGTTTCAAATATAGCATCAGATGCAGGATATGTAGTGTTAATACCTTTAGGAGCAGTAATTTTCATGAGCTTTGGTAGACATCCTATAGCTGGTATAGCAGCAGCTTTTGCAGGAGTGTCTGGTGGATTTAGTGCAAATATAGTACCAGGACCTACAGATGCATTATTAGCAGGATTAACTCAAGAGGGAGTTAAAATGGTAGATGCAAGTTATAATGTTTCAATTACAGGAAACTGGTTTTTCTTAATAGTTTCAACTGTTTTAATAACTATAATAGGAACTTTAGTTACAGAAAAAATAATAGAACCAAGACTTGGAAAATATAAAGGTAAATATAAAGAAGAAATGCAAACTATAACTCCAGAAGAAAAAAGAGGTTTAAAGTTTGCAGGAATTGCAATGATATTATTTTTAATATTTATAGGTGCGTTTATAGTACCTAAGACAGGAATACTTAGAAATCCTGAAACTGGTGAAATATTAAATTCGCCTTTCATGAAGTCAATAGTAGTAGTTATAGCTTTATTTTTCTTAGTACCAGGAGTAGCTTATGGTATAGGATCTAGAAAAGTTAAAAATGATAAAGATGTAATAAGTTTAATGGGTAAGAGTATGTCTTCTATGGGGTCATATATAGTTTTAGTGTTTTTTGCGGCACAGTTTGTTGAATATTTTTCATACACAAACTTAGGAACAGTTATAGCGGTAAAAGGAGCGGACTTTTTAGAAACCACAGGACTTACAGGTATTCCATTAATAATTGCATTTATATTAGTTGCAGCATTTATAAATTTATTTATGGGATCAGCTTCAGCAAAATGGGCTATAATGGCGCCTATATTTGTACCAATGTTTTTAAGAGTGGGAGCTTATACTCCAGAGTTTACTCAAATGGCATATAGAATAGGAGATTCAGTTACAAATATAATTTCTCCACTTATGAGTTATTTTGCATTAATTGTATGTTTCACACAAAAATATGATGAAGATTCAGGAATGGGGACATTGATATCAACAATGCTTCCTTATACTATAGCCTTCTTAATTGGATGGGCGGTACTTTTAATTATATGGTATGTTTTAGGACTACCTCTTGGACCAGGAGTTGGAATAACTGTATAGGTATTATTAAATTTAGATTTATATACATCTAAAAATCATTAGCTGGTTATAATAATACTTTTAAAAATTTATAATATTTATAAAGATGTTATAAGATAAAATAAAAAGAATTTATTTTGGTACATTTTAAAGCAAGAAGAGAACTATAAATTGTATAACTCTTTAGATTTAATATTTGTAATAAGAAAATGAACTTAAAAAACTATTATTAATATTTATGATAGGTAAAAAATATATATTAAAGTTTATGTCATAATTTAAATAAAAATTAATATAACTAAAATCAGAAACTATCCTTTAATGATTGATTTATAAAATCATATATAAGGATAGTTTTTTATTTATTAATTTAGAAAAATAATTATAAAGAGAAATAGTTTTTAGTAAATTTATTTTATAAAGATAAATAAATCTAATTATTTACTCTTTAAGTATAAACCAATGTAAGAAATTAAAAACTAAATTATCAATATATTAATATAAGGAATGTGATTATGGTTAAAAGAGGATATTAATTATATCTAGTACTAAATATAATTATTAATAGAAAGAAAAGTGAGTATTTAAAATTATATAATAAGAAATATAAACTAAAAGTAATAAGGTATTTGTGAAATATATCATTCTATATTAAATTATTAAGATACTTTCATTTAAATAAATAAAAACTAAGTAATTTATTATGCAAAATAAATAATAGTTAGTATAAAAAAATATTGAAGGTTATATTTTTATATGAAAATTAGTTTTTATTGTGGAGATATTTTTAAATAGATTATAAAAAATAGCGAAAACTTTTCCAGGCGTATCTATATAAGATATATTACGATAAATAAAGTATTTTAGAGTATTAAGTTTAAATGATATATAAAATAACATTTAATGATAAAATATATTTATCATACCATGATAAGATAAAACACGTCGCTGAGGTGCGAAACACTAAAGCGAAACAAACTTTGAAAACACAAAAAACTTTAACAAGTTAAAAGGTGTTGACAAAGAAACAGATTGGTGATAAGATAAAGAAGTCGCCAAGATGTGACAAGAAAACAAAAACTTGGTCTTTGAAAATTAAACAGAGAGAAACTTACAAAATCTTTTAAGATTTTTTAAACCAGCAATTCTTTTATATGAGTAAAGATTAAACTTTTTAAATTGAGAGTTTGATCCTGGCTCAGGACGAACGCTGGCGGCGTGCTT
>NZ_FQVM01000040.1 GCF_900129365.1 Clostridium fallax | reverse complement strand
AAAATGATTCTTAATAATTTAAGAATCATTTTTAGATTTATATAATTAAATCTTGTGGTTTCTTATAAATTTTAAGTTAATATATTGTATAAAAAAATTAATTTTAATTTAAAAAAAATCTCTAAAAATTTCTTTACTATAAAGCTACTCCTATTAAAATATAAAGTTTTATTAAAACTATTAGAAGTAATTAGTTTAATATAAATTAAACTAAGAATATAAGTTTAAATATGTTTATTTATTTGACAAATTTTAAATACTATTATAAAATAGACAACTATCAGTAAGAAATTAAATTAGAGGAGTGGTTTTTTGGCGAATAGAAAGATTATTGCCCTTACAAGTTCAGTGTTTTTTGGATTAAGTGTTTTAGGTATAGGTGCTACACCTAATAATCACAAGGAGCTAAAATGTGAACTTATTCAAGAGGAGCAACCTTCTTTCCATAATGCAGATGAAAAAGCTAGATACGATAAGTTAGTTGAAGAAGGAAAAGAAATTGAAAAAGAAAAAATAAGACAGGAAGAAGAAAACCGTAAGAGGGAAGAATTAGAAAAACAAAAAGCTGAAAAAGAAAGAACAGAAAAAGAAAAGACTTTTATATTAACTTTCTATACATCACTAGATTGTGAGAATGGATATGGTGCTATCACTTGTAGAGGGCAAAAACTTCAAGATGGAATAGTTGCAAATAATGTTTTACCTTTAGGTACAAAAATCCAGTTAGAAAATATTGGAGAAGTAGTAGTTTCTGATAGAGGAGGAGCTGACTTTAATAGTTCTAATAGGTTAGATGTATTTGTACCTAGACGTCACGGAGAAAGTGAGAGTCATTATTATAACAGAGTTAATAATATGGGAAGAGTTAAAGTTAAAGGTACTATTATAGAGTAGTATTTAAAATAGTTTTTATAGTGATAATTTTAAGAGTTAGATTAGCTAATTAAATTTAAATAAATAAGATATCAAAAGCTGTTTATACTGCTTTTGATATCTTTAAATATTTTTCCCCAACATTTTGAAAAACTTCAAGACCTCTTATTATTTCCTTTCCAATATCAGTTAGAAAATATTCAACCTTTACTGGATATCCATCATAAGATATCTTATCTATAATTTTTGATTCTTTTAATTCTCTAAGTTGTTCTAATAACATTTTTTGATTTATACCCTTTATATTTCTTTGAAGAGAAGATGGTTGCATAGGTCCTGATTTTAATTGCCATAATATAATTGGTTTCCATTTTCCTTTTATTCTATCAAAACAAAGCTCTAGTGGAGAGGTAAATTCTTCTCGTATTTTCATATCTAGGTTCCTTTCTTATTTAAAAGATAAATTAAAATTTCTTCATTAAATATATCGAATTAAATTTAAAATTATTTATATATATGAATAAATTACTAACGTTTACATAAAGCGACAAAATACAATAAAAAACAACTTATTATTACGGTACCTTTACTAACAAAAAAGTTAGTTATTTTAAAATCATTAAACTTATGTTAAATTAATAATTAATATAAATTATTAAGTAATATATAATAATCTATCTATATTTTATATAAACGAATACTTATATATAGTATTGAACTTTTAATAAAGTATGTAGATATTAAATTAAAATATTATATTTAAAAATGAAAGGCGGTATATAATGAGTTTTCTAAAAGATATGAAAATATCAGCAAAACTTATATTAAGTTTTTGCATAATAGGATTATTTATGATAATCATCAGCATTGCATCTATATTTAGCATGAAATCTCTTAATGAGAATGATAAAAAGATGTATGATGATAATGTTATTGGAATCATTTCTATTAATAATATCAATAAAAACTTTTTAGTAGTTTATTCTAATTGTAATTTATTAATGTATATTGATGATGCTAATAAAATAAGTGAATTGATAAAAGAAGATGAAAAACTTACAGAGGCTAACAAGAACAATATAGAAATATATAAGGAAGCTATCACTAAAGAAGAAGATAGAAAGCTAATGTCAGAATTTGAAACTATAGTTTCAAAATATAGAGATTCAAGAAAAGCATACATAAGCTTAATTTTAAGTGGTAAAAGAGATGAAGCCTTAAAATTATTCCAAGAGGTTACCATTAATAAAGATAACACTATTAAAAAATTAGATCAGTTAATGGAACTAAATAATAAATGGGCAAAAGAGGCTAGAGATAAAAATAAAACTACTTATAGCACTTGTTCAAAGTTAATTTTCTTTATTAGTTTTATATCTTTAGTATTACTAGTGATATTCTCATTCTTAATCACTAAATCTATAGTAAACCCATTAAAGAAAATTAAAGATTTTGCAAATAGATTATCACAATATGACTTCTCAGAAGCTGTTGAAGTTAATTCAAATGATGAATTTGGAAAAGTTTCTGCTGATTTAAATATAGCACAAGAAAATGTTAAGAGTTTAATAAAAAATGTTATTGGAAGTTCTCAAGATATGAGTGCTGCAAGTGAAGAACTTTTAGCAACTGTTGAAGAAATGACATCAAGACTTGAAGATATAAATAAATCAACAGTAGAGATTAGTTATGAAGTAGAGGAGACAAGCTCTACAGCAGAAGAGTTATCAGCATCAATTCAAGAGGTTGATTCAAGTATAGAAGTTTTATCAGATAAAGCATCTGATGGAAGTGATAATGCCATAATGGTAAAAGAAAGAGCTAATAAAGTTCAAAAAGATAGTAAGGAAGCTCTAGAAACTACAAATACACTTTATTCTGAGATGGAAAAGGAAATTTTAAAGAACATTGAAGAAGGAAAAGTTGTTGGAGAAATTAAGATAATGGCAGATACAATAGCAGCTATAGCAGAACAAACAAATCTTTTAGCCTTAAATGCAGCTATTGAAGCAGCTAGGGCAGGGGAGCAAGGTAAAGGCTTCGCAGTAGTTGCCGATGAAGTTAGAAAGCTTGCAGAACAATCTTCTGTAGCAGTTTCTAATGTAAAGACAACAATAGAAAAAGTTCAAAGAGCATTTAGCAGTTTATCAGAACACAGCAATGCTTTATTAAAATTTATGAATGATAAAGTTTCTCCTCAATTTGTTATTTTCAATAAAATGGGAGAACAGTATCAAGATGATGGTCTTTTCATAAATAACATGTCAGAAGAATTAGCATCTATGACAGAGGAAATATCAGCTACAATTGATCAAGTTAGTGAAGCAGTACAAAATGTAGCTAAAATAGCTCAAAAAGCTTCTGAGAACTCTTTAGAGATAAAGGAAAGTATAAATGAATCTACAGAAGCTATGGAACAGGTTGCAAATACAGCACAAAATCAAGCAGAAGTTGCACAAGTTCTTAATGAGATGGTACTAAAGTTTAAAGTATAATGTAAATATAAATTTTAGATTAAGTATA
Source organism: Clostridium fallax (assembly GCF_900129365.1). GTDB lineage: Bacteria > Bacillota > Clostridia > Clostridiales > Clostridiaceae > Clostridium_AH > Clostridium_AH fallax. The sequence continues at coordinate 11,213 of NZ_FQVM01000040.1, read as the reverse complement.
TAAGTAAAATAGTAGCTCTCTAAAATATTTTAAATATTTTAGAGAGCTACTTAACTTATGAGGCTTAAAGTAGTTTTTATTGATTTTTATAATTTGAGTTTTTAATAACTTATTATATGTATAACTAATTTTTTGACTGAATATTCTTTTTTAAATCTTCTAATTGAGACTTTAAAGAAATAATCTCTTGATCTTTATTAAAAGAAATAGATCTTTTTTCAAATTCTAATTGAGAAAAGTAATTTTCCTCTAAAGTCTTTTTTAAGGAGGAGAGGGAATTGGTTTTTTCTTCCTGAAACTCCTCTTTAAGTTCCTTTAAATCCTTTTTAAAATCTTCCTTCATTGATTTTATTTCATTTTTTAAATTAATGATAGTTTCAGAATTAAAAATCTCCTTTTCTTTTAATGTTGATATCTGAATTTCTTTTTCACTTATTTGTTGTTTTAAATTAAATTCATTATCTTTAAGAATACTTATTTCTTTATTTAAATCTTTATTTTCTAAAGTCAAATTATTTAGCTCTTCTAGTTTGTCAGAAAGTTCATCCTTTTCCCTTGTAATTTGATTTAAGAAGAATTTATTTTGAGCATATAGCTCATCATAACTTTTTAAGCTTTTAGATTTTTCATCTAAATCTGATGATAAATTTTTAATCTTATCATCTTTTTCTTTAATAAGAATTTTTAAGTTTTTTATCTCATTATTTAAATCTATTATTATATTTTCTTTTGAAATTATCTCTTTTTTAAAGTCATCCCTTATAGATTCTTCAGCAGTTATATTAGTTTCTAAGGATGCTAAATAAAGATTTTGAAGTCTTGATACATATTCCTCAAAGGTTTCAATCTCTTTTTTTCTATCTTTTAATAAACCTTTGGCATTTTGCATGGAAAAAATATCAATTAATGAGGAAAGACATTGCTCATGAGTAAATCCTTCCTTTTCTGCTATTTCTCTAAAGGATTTAATAGTTTCCTCTGATAACCTCATAGTTGTTGTTTTAATTTCACCCATAATTAAAATCCTTTCTTAATTTTTTTAATTCATCAATGAAATACACATGTATTACAAGACATATTATAGTATTACATTATTATTATAACATAGAAGAGTTATAAAATAAATTATAACTTTTTAAAACAATCACTTGGTTTTGTATAAAAAGTAAATTTTGAATGTAGGTTAAAATATATAAAATTATGTATTTGTTAAAATAAAATTTAAAAAAATATATAAATCCATACTGGTAAAAGGTTTAAATTTATCAAAAGGATATTAAAAATATTTTACAAAAAGTTTTTGGAAGACAAAGTAGAAATAGAAACATAAAACTTTTATAAAAATAACTTATGAAATTGCAAAGAATTAATAAAATGCCAAATTACAATGTGCAATAATACATTAATAGAAATAAAGGTATGCAAAATCTTGATTTTGGGTAAATTTAATTAAAATTCACAATATAACTTCGCGAAATATACATTTCGCGAAGTTATTAAGTAGTAATTTTAAAAGATTTTAATTGAAACTTTTTTAAATTAGCTAAAATACAATTTTACTCTTTGTTATTTGGACTATTTTTCTTTTAAATCTCTTACTATGTTTATCTGTCTTTATGATAAATGATAATTTAAATTATCATTTTGAAATTTTACTGACTTCGGTCTATTTAATTGTATTTTAAACTCTTTAAAACCTTTGTAATTCTTATAAAACCATTGAAAATCAACTAAATCAAAGAACCATATATTTTAGATTTGCATATAGCTTTGATTTTATTGTTTATTTTAAGCAGATGATACTTTTAAAATTACATATGTATTACAAATACAATTACATGAAATACATATGTAATACTTATTGTTGCCTTTTAATATAAAAGTATTCTATATTATAATAATCTTAGAATAGCTATTAAAATTATATTATGCCGGAAAAATTTAAGGATCAATGCAAAAGATCAAAAGATATATTATTATAGATTCTATATATAATAATATATCTTTTGATCTTTTATATCTGTGAAAATCTTATTTAATCTAGTAAAATTAAAGTATGAGTTTCTTAACTATATTATTTTTAAAAAACTTATGTTAATTTATAATAAACTAATGATTACAATAATATAATTTATATTAGGAGGAACTTTATAATGAAATTTAATATGGATGTATTTGAAGATTCTACTCTCCCACTTTGCCTTATAGATTTTTTTAATTATTTAGAAACAATAAAAGGTAAATCTAATAATACAATTAAAGCTTATAAATTTGACTTGGTGATGTTTTTTAGGTTTTTAAAATTATATAAAAGACAATGTGATAATAATTTAGATTTTAATGAAATATCAATCAATGATATAGATGATGATTTTTTAAAAAAAATTAGACTTTCTGATTTATATGCTTTTTTATCTTTCACGGAAAAATATAGAGAAAATGGTACTTATGCAAGAGCTAGAAAGGTAGCTTCCTTAAAATCTTTTTTTAAATTTTTATCAGGAAAAGCTAGTATAATTGAAGATAACCCAGCTTTAGAACTAGAATCTCCAAAAATCAGCAAAAGACACCCTATTTATTTAACCTTAGATGAGTCTATAAAACTTTTAAATTCTATGGATAAAAACTCTAAGTTTTATAAAAGAGATTATTGTATACTAACTTTATTTTTAAATTGTGGACTTAGAGTATCAGAGTTATGCAATATAAATATGTCTAAAATTAAAGGTGATACATTAACTATTATAGGTAAAGGTAATAAAGAAAGAACTGTTTATTTAAATAATGCCTGTTTAAAATCAATTAAAGAATATTTAAAAGATAGGAATAAAATAGAGAGAGTAAATATAGAAGATTTAGATGCTCTATTTATAAGTTCTAAAAAGAGAAGAATAAACAAAAGGAGTATAGAACTTTTAGTTAAAAAGTATACAAAATCTGCAGGTCTTACAGAAGCTAAGTATACTCCCCATAAGCTTAGACATACAGCTGCAACTTTGATGTATAAGTACGGAAATGTGGATATAAGAAGTTTGCAGCAGATATTAGGTCATGAAAATATTTCTACTACTCAGATTTATACCCATGTAGATGATGAAAGCTTAAGAGAGGCAGTTAAATCTAATCCCCTTGGAAATATAAAATGATTTTTAAATTGATTTTATAAAATATATAATTTTATATATTAAACTGCATACTAAGTTGTGTAATAATTTACATTAAGTTATATAATGAATATAGAATATTAGATTACACAAATTAGTCTACATACACAAATTAAATTTTAAAATTTATATTAAGTAAATATTTAGATAAACATTAAATTTAATATAGTTTAATTAGTACAAAACATTATGTATAAAAGGTAACTTTAAAATTAATTATAAGATTTTAATATAATTTAATTAGTATAAAACCCCTACTCCTTTCTTATCCTTATTTAAAGTGGACAAGTTAAAGTTTAGGGGTTTTATTAGTATAATACTTTTATTATTTTCTCATTTAGTTAAAAGTAAACTTATTTAAATATTACTATTTACTATTTTTCAATTTTCTAACTCCAGGAAAAACTTCTTCTGTTAGCTCTTCCATATTTAAATCATCTAATTCTAAATCTTCTACGTATTCGATATGATCAAAAGCATCTTCGTATTCATCATCCTTAGCTAAACCATCTACTGAAGACAATACATCATTATAATCTTCATACAACTTTTCTAGATTTTCATCTTTAAAATCAGATACTTCTTCTAAAGAATTATCTATAAAATCTGACTCTTCAATTTTTTCTAAATCAGATAAATCTTTTTTATCATAGTCTTTATTTTTATTTTCTAAAGTTTTTTTATATTTTTTTAATGCTTCTTCATTTTCTTTAACATTTACAGATATATCTTCTATATTTATGGCTTTAGTATCAATACCTTGCTCTTCAAGACATTTACCACAATTATCACAAATCTTTTTAGGATATAAATCGCAGTAATCGTCTTCTGTATACTTACTTTCCATTAAAACACCACCTTTTAAAATCTCAGTAAATTATAACAAAAAACCTATAGTTATTCAACAAATAATAAAGAACACCTGTTTCTTTTTTTAATAATATATGTTATAATTTTCTTATCAAAGATATGAGGTGTACAATTATGATTGAACACAATAAAGACAAACAAACAGAAATATATGATTTTTTAAAGGAGTATACTGAATCTAAAGGCTATCCACCTTCAGTTAGAGAAATTTGTTCAGCAGTTTCTTTAAAGTCTACTTCTACAGTGCATGGTCATCTTAAAAGACTTGAGAAAAAAGGTCTTATAAGAAGAGATGCAACAAAACCTAGAGCACTTGAAATATTAGAGCTTTCACAACCTAAAAAAGAAATGATTAATATTCCTATAATAGGAAAGGTTACAGCTGGCCTTCCTATATTAGCTACTGAAAACATAGAGGATACCTTTCCTATTCCAATAGACTATATAAAGCATGATAGAGATTTATTTATTTTAAAGGTTTCAGGAGAAAGTATGATTGATGTAGGTATCCAAAATGAAGATCTTGCTATTATAGAACAAGGTGAAACTGCTAATAATGGAGATATAGTAGTTGCTTTAATAGATAACGAAGCTACAATCAAAACTTTTTATAAAGAAAAAGATTTTATTAGATTACAGCCAGAAAATAAAACTATGAAACCAATCATTGTAGAAGACTGTAAGGTTTTAGGTAAATTAGTAGGTATATTTAGATCATATTAAAAGCGGTATTAATCCGCTTTTTTCTCATATAAATAAAATTTTTAAATTATTTATGAAGTTTTATAAGCTTTAAAAGAAAAAATTGCAGAATAAAAATAAATGCTATAATACCATATAATAATTTTAAGTTTGAATATTAATATGTTACGTTTTTTTATTTCTTATTTATAATTAACTTCGTTATTAATCTAAAATTCTACTTAAAACTATTAAGAATATTATCTTAAAAAAATCTCATTTAATATTTATAAAAAATACTTAAATGAGATTTTTTTATTATTGTTAGTTTAAATTAAAATAAGCCTATTATTATTTTAAAATATTTGATAATGCTATTAATAATCCTATTTTACCATGATCAAAGGTTAATCCACCTTGTAAATATGCTATATAAGGTTCTCTTATTGGAGCATCTGCTGATAATTCTATTGAAGAACCTTGAACAAATGCTCCAGCAGCCATTATTACTTGATCTTTATATCCTGGCATATCCCATGGTTCACATTCTACAAAAGAATCAATTGGAGAACCTTTTTGTATTCCCTTACAGAACTTAATTAGCTTTTCTTTATCATTAAATTTAATTGCTTGAATTATATCGCTTCTTCTATCTATAGATTTTGGCATTACTTCAAAACCTGCAATTTCCATAATTCTTGCCGATAACAATGCAACTTTAAGAGCTTCCATAGAAACATGTGGTGCCATAAATAATCCTTGATATAATTGACGTACAACTCCAAAAGTTGATCCGCACTCCCCTCCTATTCCAGGGATAGTTAATCTAAAGGAAGCTTGTTCAACATATTTTGCTTTACCTGCTATATAACCACCAGTTGGTGCAATTCCACCACCGATATTTTTTATAAGTGATCCTGCAACTAAATCTGCTCCAACATCTGTTGGTTCTATTTCTTGAATAAATTCTCCATAACAGTTATCAACAAAGATTATAACATCTTCTCTAATAGACTTAATAAAAGATATAGCTTCACCTAATTCTTCAACTAAGAAAGATTTTCTCCATCCATATCCTGTAGATCTTTGCATATGTATAACTTTTATAGATTTATCATTAATTAAAGCATTCTTTACTTTATCTAAATCTATTTTACCTTCTTTTGTTAGATCTATTTGAGTATAGTTTACTCCATAGTCTTTTAAAGAACCTATGTTTTCTTCTATTCCAATTCCTATTATACTTTGTAGGGTATCATAAGGAGTTCCTGTAACTGCTAAAAGTGTATCATTAGGTCTTAAATTTCCAAATAAAGCAGAACCTATTGCATGAGTTCCGTTTACAAAATGAGGTCTAACAATTGCACTTTCTGCATTAAATATTCTAGCATAAACTTTATCTAAAGAATCTCTTCCTATGTCTCCATAACCATATCCAGCAGAGTTTGTAAAATGACTTTCACTTATTCTCTCCTCTTGAAGAGCATTAAGAACCTTTAATTGATTATATTCTCTTATTTCATCATAATATTTAAATTGATCTTTTAAGTCTTTTGTAGCTTTTTCTAAAAGTTCTATTGATTGATCATTTATTTTATAATTTTCCTTTAAAAAATTTTTTGTTTTATCTAACATTAGCTTTATTCCTCCTAGTGTAAATACATCACATATATTATCACAAACATAAAAATAAGGCAAACCAATAGAGTTTGCCTATGTACTACTATATATTATTGTTCATCTTCTGGGTTATTTGTAAATAATATTGGTCTTGCAGGTGTTATAGTAGTTATTGAGTGTTTATATATTAACATTTGTTTTCCATCTGAATCTAATATAACTGTAAAACTATCAAATCCCTTTACAAAACCCTTTAATTGAAATCCATTAGTTAAATATATTATAACTTGAATTCTATTTTTTCTTGCACCATTTAAAAATATATCTTGTAAATTATTTATTGACTTATTCATACTTAAACCTCCAATATTCTCTAACTTATATGCTTATATTATAAACCTATACCCTATCTATGTCATCTACAATTTTATTAATAATTTCCTCTTCACTTAAGAAATCATCTTTATTTATAAAGTTAACTCTAGGGTCTTTTCTAAACCATGTTAGCTGCCTTTTAGCATAGTTTCTGCTACCTTGTTTTATAACTTCTATTGCTTCATTTAAGGTTAATTCATTATCTAAATAGCTTAAAATTTCTTTATATCCAATGCCCTTCATAGATTGCATATCTTTATTAAGTCCTAATTCTTTAAGAGATTTAACTTCTTCTATTAAACCTTTTTCTATCATTATATCTACTCTTTTATTAATACGATTATAAAGTTTTTCTCTATCCATAGTAAGGACATAATAATTAATATCAAAGGGAACATCATAAAGATTTTCCTTTGCTTTAAAGGAACTAAAAGGCTTTCCTGTGGTTTTGTATACTTCAAGAGCTCTAATTACTCTTTTTCTATTATTAAAATGAATGGAATTATAGCTCTCTATATCTATATCCTTTAGCATATTATGAAGAAATTCATTTCCTTTATCTTCTGCTAAATTCCAAAGTTCTTCTCTATACTTTTCGTCTTTTGCACTTTCAGTAAAAGATAGATTACAAGCTATAGAATCTATATAAAGTCCGGTACCACCTGCTATTATAGGAAGTTTTCCTTTAGACTTTATTTCTTTAATGGCTTTTTCTGCAAGTTCTTTAAAATCTGAAACGCTAAATTCATCTTTAGGATGAACTACATCAATAAGATAGTGAGTAATTCCATCCATTTCTTCTTTTGTAACCTTTGCTGAACCTATATCCATATACCTATATATTTGCATAGAATCTGCTGAAATTATTTCTCCATTTAATCTTTTAGCAAGTTCTATGGATATAGCTGTTTTACCTACAGCAGTTGGTCCACCAATTATCAATAGTTTATCTTTCATTTAGTATATCCCCCGTAAATTTACTGTATTCGTCTAAATCTTTTTTCAAGCTCATTTAAAGTTATTTTTATTATTGTAGGTCTTCCATGAGGACAATGGAAAGGATTATCTAAATATCTTAAGTCCTCTAAAAGTCTTTCCATTTCTTTTAAATTTAATTCATCATGAGCTTTTACAGCTGATTTACAAGCCATAGTTGCAATTTTATTGTATTTTACTTCTGTAGTTTTTCCTGAACCTAGATTTTTTAGATTTTCTAAGATATCTATAAATAATAATTTAGCATTTATGCTTTGTAGAAAATACGGAACTTCTTTTATCATAATAGAGTTTCCCCCAAAATCTTCAACTAAAAAACCAGCACTTTTAAAAACATCTTTATTTTCTTCAAAGTAACAATAATCAGAAAGAGAAAGCTCTATAACTTCTGGCACTAATAGAGGTTGAATTATAACTTCTTTACTTTCTATTTCTTTCATGTATTTTTCAAATAGAATTTTTTCATGAGCTGCATGTTGATCTATAAAATATAGCTCTTTTTCATATTCTCCTATTATATAAGTTTTATCAAATTGACCTATTATTTTAATGTAGGGAAATTTATTATAATCTTTAGGAGATATTTTTTTAATTTCCTCTGAATTATCTTTTGTTATATTTAAAGCTTCTTCTTTACATATAACAGTGCTTTTTAAATCTACTGGCAAACTAATAGTTTCTTTACAATTGGAAACATCAGCTTTATTTATATAATTTACAGAAGAAGTATTTTCACTTATTTTATTTTCTAAGTGATTTTCTGATAAAGTTTCTTTAAAACGATTATTATTTATAAAAACTTTATCTAAGTCTTCTTTACTTTTTTCTTCTAAAGAAGAAAATTTGTTTTTTACTATATCTTTAAAGTCAAAGGAGATTTCTTCTACTAAAGGTTCTTTTATTTTTTCTTCTCTATCTTCTTCTGGCAAAGAAAAAGATTCCATAACATCTTCTTTTACTTTATTATGAACAGTATCAAAGATTATTTTAAATAAGGCTCTATCTTCAGTAAACTTAACCTCTGCTTTAGCAGGATGAATATTAACATCTACAAGCTCTGGATATATATCTATAAAAATTATAAAGAAAGGATGCTTATTTATTGTGCTAAAGGATTTAAAAGCATTTTCCATTGCAACGGTTATTAATTGATTTTTTATATACCTTTTATTAACAAAAATTGATTGGTTATTTTTATTTCCTTTAGCTATAGATTCTCTTCCTATATATCCATAAATAGAAGTTGTATCAGTATGGTTTTCAAAATATATAATATCATTAGATATAGTTTTACCGTAGATATTTCTTATAGTATCTTCAAGGCTACCATTTCCAAAGGTATGTAATACTTTCTTTCCCCTATTATATAATATAAAAGAAACATTTGGATTACATAAAGCTATTCTAGTAACTATATCATTTATAATAGAACTTTCTCTTGAAGTAGATTTTAAAAACTTTTGCCTTGCAGGAACATTAAAAAACAACTCTTTAACTTCTATAGTGGTTCCTTTGTTCATTCCAATTTCTTTTATATGTTTTTTAAGTCCACCTTCTATATATATTTCTTTTCCAAAATCTATACCTTCCATCTTACTTTTTAAAGAAACCTTAGCGACAGATGCAATACTTGCTAAAGCTTCACCTCTAAAACCTAAGGTGTTTATTGCATAAATATCTTTAATATCTTTAATTTTACTAGTAGCATGAGGAAGAAAAGCTTTTTCAATATCATCAGGATGAATTCCGTAACCATCGTCAATGATTCTTATAAGATCTTTTCCTCCCTCTTCTATTTCTATTATTATATTTTTGCTACCAGCATCAATACTATTTTCTATAAGTTCTTTAACTACAGAGGAAGGTCTTTCAACAACTTCCCCTGCTGCAATTTTATTTGATGTAACTTCATCTAATAAATTAATTCTTTTCAAAAAGTTTCACCACCTAGTTTAACTCCTTTGCCTTTTTTACAATATCATAAAGTTTATTCATAGTTTCTAAAGGAGTCATAGATAGAATATCTATATTTTTTATATTTTCTATTAAATTATCTTTTTCTATAGAAGTAAAGTCTAATTGAAGTAAATCTTCATTTTTTAAGGAACTATCATCTTTAAGAGTTATATTTTCTTTTATAGTATTTTCTTCATTATTTATATTTAAATCACTATTTTTGCATTCTTTTTCTTTAATATAAGAATTTAAGTATATATTCTCTTCTTTTATTATTTCATCATACCCATTAGATGATACCTTAGACATTACAGAATTCACTTCATTTTTCTCTTCTTCAAGATTAGATAATATTTCTTTAGCACGATTTATAACTTCCTTTGGAAGACCTGCAAGCTTTGCAACTTCAATTCCATAGGATTGATCTGCACCACCTTCAATAATCTTTCTTAAAAATACTATTGAGTTATCAATTTCTTTTACAGCAACAGAATAGTTTTTAATACCTTCTAGTTCATTTTCAAGCATTGTTAATTCATGATAATGAGTTGCAAAAAGAGTTTTACAACGAAGAGAAGGTTTTTTTGATATATATTCTATTACAGACCAAGCAATACTTAATCCATCATAGGTGCTGGTTCCCCTACCTACTTCATCTAAAATAACTAAACTTTTTGGAGTTGCATTATTTAAAATGTTAGATACTTCCCACATCTCTACCATAAATGTACTTTTTCCACCGGCTAAATCATCTGAAGCTCCTATTCTTGTAAATATCTTATCACATATTCCAATTTTAGCATATGATGCTGGTACAAATGAACCAATCTGAGCCATTAATGTAATAAGAGCCACTTGCCTCATATATGTGGATTTACCAGCCATATTAGGCCCTGTTATTATAAGAAGTTGGTTATCACTTTTATTAAGTTTTGTGTCATTAGATACAAATTCCCCTGTATTTATTACTTTTTCAACTACTGGGTGACGACCATCTTTAATAATTATTTCTCCCTCTTCATCTATTATAGGCTTAACATAATTATTTTCTAAGGCTATAAGAGCTAAAGTGGATAAACAATCTAGATTTGATATTATTTTTGCAGTTTTTTGTATTCTAGAAATTGATTTTTCTACATTATCACGAATTTCAGTGAAAATTTCATATTCTAAACTAAATAATTTTTCTTCTGCTCCTAGAATCTTATTTTCCATTTGCTTTAGCTCATCAGTAATAAATCTCTCTGCATTTGCTAAAGTTTGCTTTCTTATATATCTGCCTTCTGGAATAGAATTATAATTAGCTCTACTTATTTCTATATAATATCCAAAGACTTTATTAAATCCTACTTTAAGAGATTTTATACCAGTAAATTCTCTTTCTTTATTTTCTAAGGATGCAATCCATTCTTTACCATGAAGCTTAGCTTTTCTTAATTCATCTATAGTTTCATTAAAACCATCTTTTATTATATTACCTTCCTTTAAAGACATTGAAGATATGGTAGAGGCAGCTTGCGGAGCTGATGCTGTTACCGTACATGAAAGCAA
>NZ_FQVM01000047.1 GCF_900129365.1 Clostridium fallax | reverse complement strand
GGATGGATTAATTGAACTTATAGTTCATAAGGAAATGGAAAATGAAGATTATAAAACTACATATATTATAGATTATAAAGAAAAAAATAAATTTTAAAGATAATAATTAAAACTTTAAATAATCTATAACGACATATAAGATAATTAAATGTATAATTTACCTGACTTCTATTACTATAATTATTATATTTTTGTATTATATAGTAAAGTTAAATTATATATTACGTTATAGACTTAATAAAAAAAGGGGGGACTTTTTTTGACAATTAAAAGTAAATTAATTTTTATTTTAACATTTTTTCTTTTAATTATTATAACACCAAACCTTAAAGTTCAAGGGAAGGAAGTAAATATAAATCATTTAAATAGTGATATAACTATACTAAAAGATGGTTCTTTAAAAATAGACGAGACTTTGACAATGAATTTTAACGGTAAATTTAATGGTGCCTTTAGGGATATTAGTGATTTAGATACTTCTGGTCTTTCAGATTTAAAAATCTATCTTTTAGAAGATGGTTCTTTAAAAGAATTTACTAAAGTTTCTGATGCTTCAAATGGAGATTCTTTTAAATACACTTTAGAAAAAGATAAAGATATGAATAAAATTAAGCTTTATATTCCTTCAAAAAATCAAGAAAGAGTATTTAAATTAAGTTACATATTAAATGGAGTTATTACTAAATTTAATGATGGAAGTCTTTTAAATTTTAATATTTGGAGTAAAAATTTTAAAACACCATTAGAGTATGTTTCTGGCAATATATATTTTTCTAATTATAATAAAAACAATGTAAAAATTCTAAATGAAGATAGTAATATAAATTATGATTTAAAAGATAATTATATATTCTATGATTTTATAAATAAAGATAAAGATAATCCTAATATTTCTATAATATTAAGACTTCCAAATGGCACTGTAGAATCTTCTCCTAAATCAATAAATAGTACATTAGATGATTACTTTAAAGCACAAAATGATTTAAAAAATAAAAATATTCAAGAAGCTAATAAAAGAAAAGAAATATTTAAAATAATTTCTATAATTATTTTAGTTATAGGTACTATATTATTTTTTATTTATCTTTTTATATATTTAAAATTCAAAAAATCTTACAATAAAGAGGACGTAAAAGCTGAAGACTTATCTTCTATATCTCCTGCTATGGCTAATTATATTCTTTATAAACATTTAGATGAAAAAGCTTTTTCTGGAGAGCTTATGAATCTTTATAAAAATGGATATGTGGATATAAATTTCAAAGAAAATTACATAACTTTTCCTATAAAGATTTTGGATAGCCTAAGAGATAGTGAAAAATATTTTTTAATTTGGTTAAAAAATATGGCAACAAAAAAAAGTGTTTTAACTTTAAAAACGTTAAAAAATAAAGGCAAAAAAGGAGATTTAAACCAAGGCTTTGAAGAATGGAAAATAGTTGTAAAAAATGATCTTTTAAAGGAGAATTACTTAAGTAATTCTCATAGAAAATTAGCTTCAAGACTCATTATTCTTGGAATACTCTCTATTTTATTTGGAGGGTTTTGTATTACAGGATCTAGTTCACTTATTTCTATACATTTAATTATAATAGGATTTATAGAAGTTTATTTAGGAATTAGCTTAAAAACCCTTGATACTCCTAAAGCTAAACTGCAAAGACAAAATATTACCAGAATGATAAAATACTGGTATAAGCCATCAAATAAAGAAAATTTTTTCAAAAAATATCCTATAGAAATTTATTTACCTTATTTTATATCCTTTAATCTTTCTGAATTTGATTCATCTATACCAGAATTTTTAGACTTAAATATTTCTGAATTTACTTCTTTAAATTCAATAATATTTTTTTCTTCAATATCTTCTGCTGATATGTCTGACTATTCCAGTAATAATATAAATTCCACCAATGGTAGTAGTGGCGGATATTATGGCGGAGGTTGCTCCGGTGGTGGCGCTGGTGGATTCTAATATAATTTCTAATTAGTAATTTTAAAAGCTTTACTTAGTTATAAAATTAGCTAAGTAGAGCTTTTTTGTTTTTATTTACAAATTAATGTTTCATCGATTTTAAGGATTATAAGTTTTTCTTTTTCTAATCTCTCTTTTATCCAAATTTCCTTTAATTTTTCTAAAGATTTTTTAGGCATATTATTCTTCATAATATAAGATCCATAATGCATAGGAATAAAATATTCTGCTTTTAATTCTTTAAAAGCTTTTACAGAATTTTGTACATTATTTTCTTGTTCCTCTTTATACCATTCAGGTTCATAGCAATCTATTGGCATTAAAGCATATTTAATCTTAAACTTTTCTCCTATAGTTTTAAATCCATTAAAATAAGCTGAATCCCCAGCAAAATATATAGAATTATCACTACCTATATCCTCTATTATATATCCTCCCCATAAAGATTTATACTTATTAAAAAAACCTCTATTTGATATATGTTTAGATGGCACAAAAGTTATTTTTATTTTATTTAAATATGTAGTTTCAAACCAACTTAACTCTTTAATACAATTATCTTTATAACCATTTTCAATAAAAAGCTGTTTTAATCCTTCTGGAACTATAAATTTAGGTTGTCCCTTTAGTTCTTTTATAGATGTAAAACTTAAATGGTCAAAATGATTATGGGAAATAATAACATAATCTATTTTAGGTAACTTTTCTGGGAAATTTTTACTTGTATTTACCCTTTTAACATTTTCTAAATACTTAGAGAATAATGGATCTACAATAATATTTATTTTATCAACCTGAATAAGAAATGTATTATGTCCAAGCCATGTTATTTGTGTTTTATCCCTAGGATTATTTATAACACTTAAATCAATATTTTCTTGTACAGGAATATAATAGTCTTTTTTATTTATAAATTTATTTTTTATATCTTTATATATATTAAATAAATTACAATATATATATTAAATAAATTACAATTATTTAAGTGATTCTTTTTCATAAATCCACCTCACTATATAATAAAATTATTTTTATTTAATATTTTTTTCTATAACTATAATTTACTTATATTATAACTTTAAAGGGTTTTAAGTTATTCTTTATAATAATTAATATTACATCATTTTAAGTATTTATTACAATATAATATCATAAAATTTATTATTGATAAAATTAATTTAACAAAATAAAGAAGCTATAAATTTATTTATTAAAATTTATAGCTTTCAATATTAAATAAATAATTATATAATAATTATTTAAAAATTTAAAAGAACTTTAGTTGTATTTTAATACTAAGCTTTACAAAAATTATTTATATAAAGGATGTTTACCACATAATATTTTTACTCTGTCTTTAGCCTCTTCTATTGCCTCTTCTTTTTTGTCTATTACAAGAGATATTATTTCTGCGATTTCCTTCATATCTTTCTTATCAAATCCTCTTGTAGTTACTGCTGCTGTACCTATTCTTATACCACTAGTTATAAAAGGACTTCTTGCTTCCTTTGGAACTGTATTTTTGTTTACTGTTATTCCTACTGAATCCAAAATTATTTCTGCATCTTTTCCTGTTATATCTTTATTATTTAAATCAACTAAAATTAAATGATTATCTGTACCATCAGATACCAGTTTAAATCCTTTTTCTATAAGATAATTTCCTAATGCTTTTGAATTTTCTAAAACATTTAACATATAATCTTTAAAATCTTTCTCTAATGCCTCTTTAAAGCATACTGCCTTTCCTGCTATTACATGCATTAATGGTCCGCCTTGCATACCTGGGAATATACTTTTATCTATATCCTTTGCATATTTTTCTTTGCAAAGAATTAATCCACCTCTTGGACCTCTTAAAGTTTTATGTGTTGTTGATGTTACAAAATCTGCATAAGGTACTGGTGATTGATGTAATCCAGCTGCTACAAGTCCTGCAATATGAGCCATATCAACCATAAGTAATGCTGAAACTTCATCTGCAATTTCTCTAAACTTTTTAAAGTCTATTTCTCTTGAGTATGCACTAGCTCCAGCTACAATTAATTTTGGCTTACTTTCTAAAGCTATTCTTCTAACTTCTTCATAGTCTATCCTTTCTGTATCTTCATTTACTCCATAAGAAACAAAGTTAAATAACTTTCCTGAAAAATTTACTGAAGAACCATGAGTTAGATGACCTCCATGACTTAAATCCATACCTAAAACTGTATCTCCTGGTTTAAGTACTGAAAAATAAACTGCCATATTAGCTTGTGATCCTGAGTGTGGCTGCACATTGGCATGCTCTGCACTAAAAAGCTTTTTAGCTCTTTCTCTTGCTAATTCCTCAACATCATCTACTACATAACATCCTCCATAATATCTTTTATTAGGATATCCTTCTGCATACTTATTAGTTAAATATGATCCCATAGCTTCCATAACAGCTTTACTTGTGAAATTCTCTGATGCTATAAGTTCTATTCCATTTTCTTCTCTGTGAAGCTCTTTTTGTACTAATTGATAAATTTCATTATCAATTTTTTCTAGATTTTTAAAATCCATTAAATCACCTCAATTTTTTATTTTAAAAATTAACAATTTGATAACAATTATAAGTATATATTGATATATTTATTATACTATACCACAAATAAATATAAATTTAAAATATACCTGAAAAAATTCAATTATGTTATAATACAAAGGTGGTATTGAGATTTAGTATTTATAAGGAGTTTTGCTATGGATATAAATAAAATTTTAAGAGTTTCTAGCTATGCTGGAAGAATAATACTTGAAAACGGCGGTGAAACTTATAGGGTAGAGGAAACTATATGTAGAATATGTGCAGCCTATGGTTTTACAGAAGCTGATGGTTTTGTAACTCCAACTGGAATAATGGTTTCTGTTACAGATAAATATGGACGAACTTCCTCTACGGTAAAAAGAGTTAAAAATCGTACTGTAAATTTAGAAAAAATAGCACAAGTGAATGAACTTTCAAGAATTGTTGCTACTGATAAATTATCTATAGATGAATTTTACATAAAATTACGTGAAATAGAAAGTTGTGAAAGATATAGTGAAAAAATAACTGTAATTTTTGCAGCAATTGCAGCTGGAGCTTTTTCTATTATGTTTGGTGGAAATATAATAGATGGCATTTGTGCATTTTTTGTTGGTCTTGCAGTAAAAGTTGTTTGTAATATTGCTGCTGAATTTTCAATTAATGAATTTTTTATAAACTGTTTAGGAGGAGCAATATCTGCTGCTTTAGCACTTATATTTGTATCCTTAGGATTTGGTGAGAATTTGGATATGATAATAATTGGAGCTATAATGCTTCTAGTTCCTGGACTCGCTATTACAAATGCCATAAGAGATACTATAGCTGGAGATTTAGTTTCAGGCCTAACAAGAGCTGCTGAATCATTTTTAGTTGCAATATCTATAGCTATAGGTACTGGTACTGTATTAAGCTTTTGGTTTAAGTATTTTGGAGGTATAT
Organism: Clostridium fallax; assembly: GCF_900129365.1. GTDB lineage: Bacteria > Bacillota > Clostridia > Clostridiales > Clostridiaceae > Clostridium_AH > Clostridium_AH fallax. Next base: position 1,209 of record NZ_FQVM01000047.1, on the reverse strand, counting down.
AAAAATGTTTAAAGATATAGCTGTTTCTTTTATTGCTACTTTAGGCTTTGGTATTATTTTTAATATAAGAGGAAAAAATCTTTTTTTTGCTGCTATTGGTGGAGTTATTGGTTGGGTGGTATATGAATTATGTTTAAATACTAATATGCCAACAGTTCAAGCTTTCTTTATATCTTCAATAGTTTTTAGTACATATTCTGAAATTTGCGCTAGATTATTAAAGACTCCTGTAACCACTTTAATAGTTTGTGCTCTTATACCTCTTGTTCCTGGAAGTGGCATGTATTATACAATGTATGCAGCAGTAACTGGAGATGCGGAAAAAACTTTAAGTTTAACTCTAAGTACCTTAGCTAGTGCAGGTTCTTTAGCTTTAGGAGTAATTTTTGTATCTACTATTACAAGACTTGTAACTACTGGTAAACATAATTATTTAAAAAAGCTTTCCTTTAAAAAAGCAAGGCTTAAACAAAAAAAATAATGTAATTTATATAAAAAATAGCACTAAAATAATATATTATTTTAGTGCTATTTTTATGATTATATTTTATAAAATTTTATAAATTAAAAGACTATTATAAAAAGTTTAAACTCTTATAATAGTCTTTTAATCTACTTCATAAAGGTATTAATCGTCTTTATAAGCTCTTCTAAGCCTTCTGATTGAAGTGTTCCTTCTTCTATTCCAATACAATTTCTAGCATAATTCTCTATAAGCATTGATCCTACTTTATTAGTAGCTGCTCTAATAGCCGCTATTTGTACTAAAACATCTTTACAACAAACCTTTTTTTCAACCATTCCTTGAATACCTTTTACTTGTCCTTCTATCCTTCTAAGTCTTATAAGTATATCTTTTCTAAGTTTTTCATTCATATCATCCATTATAAATCTCCTCCTGCATACCTATACCCCCTATTATATTTTAATTAAAAATATTTTTCTACATTTATGTAATAAATCATTCATTTTACCTATTAATATACTATAAATATAAATTCACCTATAATTTTTTCTTTATTTTTATATAATATATAAACTATTTTAATAATTTATATTAACTAATCCTTTATTATTTAATCTTATATGTAAATTTTTTACATATATATATCTTCCATAAAAATAAATAAACCATACTGCAATAGAAAAATATATTTCTATCTTTATATTTAAATAGAAAAGTATTCCTTTAAATATTATAAATATATT
>NZ_FQVM01000055.1 GCF_900129365.1 Clostridium fallax | reverse complement strand
CTTAGATAATAAAAAATTTAAGGATGCTTTTAATTTTTTATTATTTTAAATCAAGGTTTTACATAACAGTAACCTTCATTTTCTCTTTTTACAACTTCTACAATTCCAAAAGGAACTATTTTTACAAATGGTAATAAGGAATCTTCTTTAATATTAAATCTTTTTAGTGATTGATTGCAAACACAAAATGTTACATCTTTTTTTGAGAGATTTTGGAAAGGTTCTGAAAGGTTTTTAAAATCACTTACAGCTTTTTGTAAGGTTACAGCAGATACTCCATTAGCTAAAACTTCGATTTTAAAGTTTTCTCCTGATTTAATCATATTATGTACATTTCCAAGAAGTGTTTGCCATTTGTTATCATCTGTAATATGAAGTAATACTTTTATACCACTCATTTTATTGTCTCCTTATAATAAAATTTTTATAAATAATTAATTATTTATTACTTATAGTCTATATTAAAATATTAAACATAATATTGAAATTTTAATAAGATTTCATTAAATAATTTTTAGTAGTAATTAAATTTATTTGTTTTTTTAGAGTTATAAAATATAAAAAATTTACTTGATAAATATATAGATATATTAAGTTTTTTATATCTAAACTATAAAATACATATTTAGATATTTTTAGTATTAAATAAATATAAAAAAATGATTTTAATGATGATGATTAATAAACTGTTAACATTATTGATAAAAACAATATTAAATTAAGCAATGATAGAATTTATTAATAAACTTTGAATAAAAAAATGGGGTTTTATATAATTAATTGGCAAAGAAAAATATAGGAGGGTTCAAAATGAAAATAAAAAAGATATTTACTTTATTAACAGCATCTGTACTTATAACTTCTACGCTTTTAGTTGGATGTGGAAAGGATTCAAATAAAAGTGAGGAGGCTAGTGGAACTGTAAAGGATAAAATAGTATATGCATTAAATACGTCACCAACTGGTGTATTCAATCCTCTAATTTCTAATACTACATACGATGGGGCGGTTAATAGTTTAATTTATACTGGCCTTTTAGGATATGATAAAGATTATAATTTTCAGCCAGAACTTGCAGAAGATTATAATGTTTCAGATGATGGATTAACATATACTTTTAATCTTAAAAAAGATTTAAAATGGCAAGATGGAAAACCTTTAACTGTTAAGGATGTTGAATATACTTTTAAAGCTTTAGCAAATAAAGATTATGACGGAAGCTTAAAATCTGCTGTTGAAAGAATCAAAGGAGTAAAGGATTTTGCTGATGGTAAGATAAAGGATGTAGAAGGAATTAAGGTTTTAGATGATGATACTATACAATTTACTTTTGAAAAGCCTTACTCAGTAGCTTTAGGAGATATTGGAACAACTCCAATAATTCCAGAACATATTTGGGGAGATATATCTCCAGCAAATTGGAAAGAAAGTAGTGATTTATTATTAAATCCTATAGGATCAGGACCATATAAACTAACTAAATTTGATAGCGGTCAAAGTGTAGAGTTTGAAAAAAATGATAACTATTATGGAAACAAGCCTAAAACAGAAAGATTTATATTTAAGGTAACAAATCCAGATACAGTTCAAGGAGAACTTGAAAATGGAACAGTTGATATTGCAGATATCTCAACTTTAAAAAAATCAGAACAAGATGATATAAAATCACAAGGATTTAATATAGTCTCATATCCTCAATCAGGAATACTTTATATGGGTATGAATTTAAGAAAAGATAAATTTAAAGATGTAAAAGTTAGACAAGCTATAGATTATGCAATTAATAAAAAAGAAGCTTTAGAAAAGCTTGCAGAAGGAACTGGTACTGCAGTAAGTGTACCAATGCTACCAACTAGCTGGGCATATCCTAAAGATGGAGAATTAAATGATTATGAATATAATGTAGATAAAGCTAAAGAACTTTTAAAAGAGGCTGGATGGGAAGATAGAGATGGAGATGGAATAATAGAAAACTCAAATAATGAGAAATTCCAAGTTAAATTACATTGTCCATCTGGAAGAAAAGATCAAGAACAAAGAGCTTTATTAGTTCAATCAAATTTAAAAGATGTTGGAATAGGAGTAGATATATCAACTATGGAGTTTAGTACTCTTATGCAACAAGTAGTGGGAAATCATGATTTTGATATGTATTTGATGCTTAATAATTTGCCAATAGATCCAGATCCAACAGCATATTGGAGTTCTAAAGCAGCATCAGATGAGAAAAACACCTTTGCTTGGAATATATCATCTTATAAAAATCCAGAGGCAGATAAGCTTATGGAAGAAGGATTAAGTACTAATGATAAGGAAAAGAGAAAAGAAATCTATGGGGAATATGCAAAAATTATGAATAGAGATGTACCTTGGGTTTGCTTCTTTGCTCCAAATACTATACAAGCTACTAATGCTAAATTAAAAAATTATAATCCAAATACAAGTTTAAACTTTTTAAATGTTGAAGATTGGTATATAGAAGAGTAATTTTAATATTAAGGATACTTATACATATTATTTTAAAATAATATTTACTACTGGAAAATACAACATATAAATTATGCAATAATATTTTAATTTATATGAATATATGTGCAAATTCTTTAAAATATAAATAAAATAAATATAAGAATTAAAAACTATAATCTAAATACAAACTTAGATTTTTTAGATGCTAAAGATTAGT
>NZ_FQVM01000011.1 GCF_900129365.1 Clostridium fallax | reverse complement strand
GAGGTAATTTTTTATATAAGATTTATTTCATTTTAAAAATATAATAAATAGTGGGGTAATATTTATGAAGAGTTTTAAAAAATCTTTTGAGGTAAAATTAGTAGGAATCTTTATATCAATTATTATTGTACCTATGATTCTATTAGGAGAGTTAACTTATAATAAATCAAAAAACACTTTATTTAATGAAAAAGTTAGCTCTATGGAATCATTAACAAAGGAAATTGATACATCAATAGATGAATTTTTAGCCAGTAATATATATAAGCTTCAATCTTTATCGAAAAATACTGGTCTTATAACTGTAGCAGAAACCACTTATGAAAATGGATTTTTAGATAGAGCAAGACAAATTGAAGATGCTTATAATGTAGTAGATCCTATAAAAAATCAGCAAATAAAAGATATAAGAGAAACTATGTTCTCTTTAACAGAAGATCCTAATATTAGCACTTGTTATATGACTATGCCAAATAAAAATATGATTTCTGGTAAAACACAATATATTTTTAACAAAACTGAAAAAGATACTTTTGATCCAACGGAAAGGGATTGGTATAAAGAAGCTATAAAAGCAAAAGGAAATGTTGTATGGAGTGAACCTTATTTAGATAGAGAAAAGAATATTTTGTTAATTACAGCATCTAAAGCAATAGAAAATAATGGACAAATATATGGAGTATTAGCTTTAGATATTAAGTTAAACAAACTTATGGATAAAATAGGAACATTAAAAGTTGGAGATGAAGGAGATATTTACATATTAAGTAGTAATAATAAATATATATTTAATTCAGATTCATCATTACTTTCTAAAGAAATAGAGAATAAGGATTTAGAATCTGTAATTAAAAATAATAATGATTTAACAAAGTATGAAGATAAAGATATTGTAAGTACTTTAATTAAAAGTGAATATACTAAATGGACAATTATGCTTTCAGTTCCAAAGGCTAAGATAAATAGTAAATCAGCAGCTATTAAAATCTTCACTTTAATACTAACATTATTATTTATAGCCATAGGAGTTATTATAAGTCTTTTAGTAAGTAGAAATATAGTAAAAAGATTAAATGAATTAGATAATTCATTTAAGAAGGCTGCTAATGGAGATTTAACAGTACAATTAGAAGTAAAATCGGAAGATGAATTTGGTAGAATAGCTTTATCATTTAATAAAATGATAAAAGACATTAATGAATCATTTAAAGAAGTAGCAAAAATTTCACAAGTTATATTAGAAAATTCTAAGGATTTAGAACGAATAGGAGAACAAACAAAAATAAGTTCTACAGAAGTTGGAAGAGCTATAATTAATATATCAGAAGAAAGTTCAAATCAAGCCTTTAGTGCACAAAAAGGTAAAGAAAGAATGGATGATTTCTCTTTAAACTTAGAAGATATAACAAAGTCTATAAAAAATACAGATGAATCAGTAAAGATTACAGAAGCATCTAGTCAAAAGGGAATGGAAACTATTAAAGAGTTAACAGAAAACACTTCTATAATAATACAAAACAACAGTACATTAATGGATTCTATAATGGAAGTAAATAGTAGTGTTAAAGAGATAAGTAGTATATTAATAGCAATTGAGAATATTGCAGAGCAAACAAATCTTTTAGCATTAAATGCATCTATAGAAGCTGCAAGGGCAGGAGAGGCAGGAAAGGGATTTACTGTAGTTGCAGATGAGGTTAGAAAATTATCAGAAGAAAGTGCTAAATCAACTAGTATGATTAAAAAAATAATTAAAGATATAGAAGATAAATCTAATAACTCAGTTAATGAGATAAATAATAATAATAGCATTTTTAAAGAATATGTAAAAATGGTAGATGAAACTGAAGAAGCTTTTGAAAGAATTTCTAAAGGGGTTAAATCTATATATGAAGAAACAATAGAGGTAAATAATTACAATAATTTAGTTATAGAAGGAAAGCATGATGTAGAGAAATTTATTGATAATATAACCTCTTCAATTGATAATACATCAAGTACAACAGAAGAAATTTCAGCTAGTGTAGAGGAGACTATAGCTATGATGGAAAACTTAGATAATAATGTAAAAAGCTTTTACGGATTATCAAAGGAATTAAAAGAAAAAATAGATAAATTTAATATATAAAATATATTAAATTTTCAATGGAAAGTATATATAATAGTAAATTTAAAGAATAATTAAATACAAATAATAATATAAAAACTTTTGTTAATTAATAAAAATAAAAAAAATATTAGAATTTATAAATTCTAATATTTTTTTATTTAAAATTTAAAGTGAAAATATATATTTAAATTAAAAAAATACAATGTATAAATTTAAGCGGAAGAAAAAATTAATCAAGGAGAATATAAGCTATTATTAAAAAGATATAATTATTTATAAAATTAATAAAAAACTAAATAAAAAATAAAAATATTATATTAGATATATATGGAAAAGATAGAATTTTAAAATTATATAGAGCTTTAAAAGGTTAAAGTTTATTATTAAGGCTTTAAGTTAGAATATAGAGTTTAATTTATAAAACCATATAGGATATCATAAATAATAGTTATATATAGGTGTAAAAGGGGGATTTTACTTATAAAGAAAAAAATATAAATCTATATAAATATTATTTTGAAAGAAGGATTATAAATGAAAATTACAACTGTTATAGAGAATTCTCTAGGAGAAAATAAAGAATTAATAAATGAACACGGTTTAAGCTTTTTTATAGAAGCAGAAGATAAAAATATACTGTTTGATACAGGAAAGTCGGGAGAATTTATATCTAATGCTAATAATCTTGCAATAGATTTTAAAAATATAGATTATTTAGTTTTAAGTCATGCTCACTATGACCACTGTGGTGGAGTTAGAGGATTACTAGATAAATTCTCAATTAAACCAGAACTTTATGTTGGAAAAAGTTTTTTTGATAATAAAGATAAATATCATTACTGTAGTTTAGAAAATGCATCTAAAAATCAATCAATAGATTTTATTTCTAGTGATAATGAATATAAATATATAGGAATAGATTTTGATAAAAAATATTTAGAGGATAAGAATATCAATATAAATTTTGTTGAAGATTTTAAAAAAATTTGTGATAATGTTTATTTATTTTCTTCCTTTGAAAGAAAATATGATTTTGAAACATTAAATCCTAATATGCTTATAAAAAAGGATGATCATTACGAAATAGATAATTTCAACGAAGAAATAGCCTTAGTTTTAGATACAGAAAAGGGCCTTATAATCCTTTTAGGATGTTCTCATCCTGGAATACTAAACATGATAACATCAATAAATAAACAAATTAAAAAGCCAATATATGCAGTAATTGGAGGAACTCATTTAATAGAGGCAGATGAGGATAGAATAGAAAAAACTATTGATGAAATTAAAAAATTAAATATAAAGTTAGTTGGGGCTTCACACTGTACAGGAGAAAAAGCTGTAAATATATTTGAAAAAAATTGTGATGGATTCTTTAAAAATTATACAGGAAAAGAATTGACTATATAAATTTTATATTAGTAAAATAAAGTTTTTATAAATATAGGGAGCTGTGTAAAACTATAATTTTATAACTTATATTTAATAGCTGTGAATAAAAAAATAACCAGTAGAATTTAATATTTCTACTGGTTTTATTTTAATTTGTACTTATATAATGAATTCATTTAGTACAATTTAAATTCTTAGACACTTAATATTTTTAAGATAACCTATTTAGTTAATTAAACTTAAGATAAGTAAAATTTATTTATCTTTTCTATTTATTTTTGTGATAGGCTCTATAATTTCATCATCTTTTATATTTAATATAGATAATATTTTTTTAGATCTATCTTTTGTAGAACCTTCAATAACAGAATACTTTACATTTTCACTGTCTAAAAATTGTTTTATAGCTTTGTCTATAGATGATGCAGTATCTTCATCTTGCCATCTAATTCCATCTTTTTTATATCCAAATTCTCTTGGAACAAAGAAGATATAGTCATATTTTTGTAAATCTTTAAGTGCTAAATGGTAAAGATCTTTTAATATTTCGATTTCTTTAGAAGTTCTTTTTCTGTCTCCTAACATAAATCTTCCATATATGTATGGTACAAAAGTCGCATAATCTGTTAAGGCATAATCAAACTCATTTAATCCTTCTTCTAATTGAAGTTGTCCTAAATAAATACCATATTGTTCTGAAATTGATTCAATCATTCCTTTTTCTTTTAAATAATCAGTGCTATATTCTGTAGCGGCTCCTACATTAAGTCCTTTAATCTTTAGTTCTACATATAGTTGTTGAATTAATGTAGTCTTTCCGCATCTTGGCCCACCAAGAATTGCTATTCTAATTGGCATTTTTAAACCCCCATATTTATGTAAATATCTATTCATATTATTAAAAACAAACTTTATTATATCAATTTAAATTTAAACTTTCAATAATATAAGTTTCGTTATAAATATAGATTTTTAAAGGGATTAACAATAAATTATTAAATAGTTAAACTGTTTACATTTTATAGAAAAAATATGAAATAAATTTATTTTTAATCATATATTAATTGTAGAAGACAAAAATTAATATAAAAGGAATGATTTAATTGGAATTAGATATTTTACAGTTTGTACCACAAAATATTATGATATTAATACCGGCTATTTATATATTAGGAATATTTTTAAGAAATTCTCCTAAAATAAAAAATTGGACAATTCCTTGGATTTTAATGGTGCTTGGGATTTTAGGATCTATTGTCATAGAAGGATTTTCTTTTTTGGCAATAATACAAGGAATTATTGTAGCTGGAATGGCTGTCTTTACAAATCAAATAGTAAAACAAACTAGGAATAAAGATTGATAATTTTTTAGTTTATAAAAAATTAGAATTTTAATAATAAGTAATTACTTTAATATTTATTATGATAAAATAAAAGAATAATAAATATAAAGTAAGCAGGTGAATTTTTATGAAACTTTTACAAATAAAACCTACTATATTTAAGTTCAATAAAATTAATGAATTTTTAAAAGAATTTAATATAGGAGAGGGAGATTTAATTTTTACTAATAATAGATTATATGAGGATTTTTTGAAAGAATTAAATCTTAATTGTAATTTTATTTTAAAGGATAAATATAATTTTAATGAGCCTAATGATTATGCTATAGATTCTATATTAAAGGATATTAAAAATATTAGCTACAAAAGAGTTATTGCTATTGGCGGAGGATCTATAGTTGATGTTGGTAAGTTATTAGTTTTAAAGAATGTAGAAAATACAGAAAAACTTTTTAAAAAGCAAATTCCAATTATAAAGGATAAAGAATTAATTGTTATACCAACTACTTGTGGTACTGGAAGTGAAGTTACTAATATTTCTATAACAGAAATAAAAAGTGATAAAACAAAGATGGGACTAGCAGTAGATGAGCTTTATCCTGATTATGCAGTTTTAATTCCAGAACTTTGTATAAGTATGCCATATAGATTCTTTGTTTATAGTTCAATAGATGCTTTAATTCATAGTATAGAATCTTATATATCTCCTAAAAGTAATTTATATACAGAAATGTATAGCTTAGAAGCAATAAAAATCATAATAGAGGGATATAAAGATATAATAAAAAATGGAGAAGAGTATAGAAAAAATATAATGGAGAAATTTCTAATTGCTAGTAACTATGCTGGTATTGCTTTTGGAAATACTGGAGTTGGAGCAGTTCATGCATTATCTTATCCATTAGGAGGTAAATATCATGTTCCTCATGGAGAGGCCAATTATGAATTTTTAATATCAGTTTTGAATTTTTATAATAAGAAGAATCCAGAAGGAAAAATCTCTAAATTAAATGATATTTTATCAGAAATATTAAAGGTTTCAAAGGATAATGTTTATAAAGAATTAGATAATCTTTTAAATAATTTAATAAATAGAAAACCACTAAAAGATTATGGAATGTTAGAAGAAGAAATAGATATATTTTCAGGCTTAGTATTATCTACTCAGCAAAGGCTTTTAAATAATAACTATGTAGCTATGAGTAAAGATGACATGATAAATATATATAAAGAATTATACTAAATCTTTATATTAGAATATTAAAACTTAATTTAAAGCTTAGTAAGCTTTTGGCTTTATAGTTTCATAAAATATTATATAGTGAAATTATAAAAATAAATATTTAAGATATTATAAAATAAGGCTGTATCAAAGTTTAAACAATATAAGATATATAGTATAGGAATAAGTTTAAGAATAGAACTATATATTTTAATTGATAAATCATTAAGATACAGTCTTTTTTATATTTTTTATAAATTGTATAGTAACATTAAGAAATATAAATTTTATAACATAGATTTTAATTTTAAGTTGTTTTTAAAAGTTAATTATATATTTGATTTATACATGAACTTGAATTAAAAGTAAAATTGCAGCGAATAGAGCTATATATCCCATCAGTTTCATTATAAATTTTAACCATTTATCATAGGTTACATTAACCATGGCTAAGGTTGCAAGGATAAGCCCTGTAGGGGTTATGAATGCAATTAAGCCTTGGCCGTATTGATAAGCACTAACTATAACATCTCTAGGTAATCCTACAGTATCTGCAAGTGGTGCCATAATTGGTATGGATAAAACTGCAAGACCAGAAGATGAAGGGATAAAGAATCCTAAAATTATAAATATAATTAGCATTAAAATTATAAATATATTTTTATCCATTCCTTGAACTGCATTTGAGAAAAAGTTAAGGATAGAATCTGAAATTTGTCCATTTTCTAAAACTAGATTAATAGATCTTGCTACACCTATAACTAATCCAACTCCCATTAAATCAGCAGCACCAGAAACAAATCTATCTACAAATTTCTTTTCTCCCATTCCAGATATTATTCCAAGTATTATCCCTACAATCAAGAATAATGCAGTCATTTCTGTAAACCACCAATCTTGGCTAGATACACCCCAGACTAAGATCACAAAAGCAAAGGCAAAGATTATAAGCATTAATTTAAGTCTTAAGGTGAATTTTGGAACTTCTCCAGTGTCAGAGCAGAATCTTTTAGATATTTCTTCCCTTTGATCATATATAAGTGATTTTGTAGGATCTTTTTTTACTTTGTTACCATATTTTATTATGTAAATAATAGTGATTATTGTAGCTATAATAAGGCCTATAGTTCTAAAACCTAGACCCTCTGTAAAGTTTACTCCTGCAGCATTAGAAGCTATTACAGAAGAAAAAGGGTTTACTGTAGCAAACATTGTGCCTATAGAAGAACCCATATATAAGGCTGCTATACAAACTATGGCGTCATATCCAGCAGCCATAAAAACGGGTATTAAAATAGGATAAAGTGCTATAGTTTCTTCTGCTAGGCCAAAGGTAGTTCCACCAAGGGAAATTAAAGATGTAACTAAAACTATTAATAAAAATTCTTTGCCCCTTGTAGCCTTAGAAAGACTAGAAATTCCTGCATCAAAGGCGCCTGTAGCATTTAACACACCAATAACTCCACCTATAACAAATACAAACATTATAATATCAACTGTATCGTATACACCTTTAATAGGTGCTTCAATTATTTGAACTATGCCTTGAGGGTTTTGTTCAACTTTTTCATATGTACCAGGAATAGCAACAGGTTTAGTAATACTTCCATCTGTAAACTTTCCTAATTGAACTTTTATATTTAAATCATCTAAAGTTTTTTGGTTCCCAGGAAGCTCAGAAACTTCACCAGTAGGAGTAGTAACAATAAAAACTCCATTATTCATATTGTATTTTAATTTAGAATATGAACCAGCTGGAATTATGTAGGTTAATATTGCGGCAATAATTAAAACTATGAATAGTACTGTAAATGCTGTAGGGAATCCATGTTTCTTTTTGCTCATTAAAATCCCTCCTATATAATATTATTGTTAATAATATTATACACCTATAAACACATAAAACAAATTATTACCTTATATTATATATTTTAACATTAATGTCTTTTAGTTAATAAAAATATAATAAATATTTTATATGATTTAATATATATTAAAATTTATATAGGATAATATTTTTATTAATTAAATTAAAGAAATTTTAATTAACTTTATTAAGCCTAAAAAAGGTACCATTATAGATTAAATAAATAGTAGATCTATTTTTTACTAATATGTAATTAAATTCATTGCTAAATGGTGTATTTTTTATAGTTATTTTTTTAGCTTTAGGGGCATATATACCTAATGATTTTAATGAAACTCTCCACTGAGAAAAAAATTCTTCTTCTGATATATCATATATGTCATAAGATATATCCTTATAAGTTTTATTATTATAATTAAATAATCTGTTATTTATATTAAGATATTTTCCTGAATACCTTAATGAATCTTCTTTATTTTCAGAGGACATAAAGGTACTAATAATATCATCAGTAACAATCCATTCTCCAGAAATATAATTAATATTTTTTGATTTTAAGTTATTATTACTTAAAAGAAATTTATTTTCATGATGGGTATTTTTTGAGAGTTCTGAATTATATATTAAGTTGGAATATGTATCTTTATAATTAAATTGAAAATTTGAAAATAATAATATAAAAATTGAAGAAAACAAGAAAACTCTTCTCATTAAACTCACCTCTTTAATTTATTTATTAAATATTATTACCATTTTTTTATAAATAATTAGTTTATTTGCTTTAATAAATAAAATTTAGTATATTCAATAAAATAAATTGAAAATTTTTAAAATTTACGCAAAATAATTGATATATTTATAAGTTATATGATATAATTCTTTGATTAATTTATTAGAGGAGAGAATTTATGAGTATAAGGAAAAAATATTTAATATTATTTTTAGTTATTATAATACTTTTAGGGCTTTATATAGTTAAAGTTAATATTGGAAATAAAGATTCAAATAAAGAACTTTCAAAAATAACTTATGAGGAAGCAAAAGAAATGAAAGAACCAATGGTTTTATATTTTACTAGTGATAGTTGTTTTGCTTGTAAAATAATAAAACCAACTTTGGTAGATATACAAAAAGAATATAAAAATAAATTAAATATAGTATCTATAAGTTTAGATGATCCTAATAATTATTTTATAGCTAATCTCTATAATGTAAGGGTTACTCCTACTTTAGTATATTTAAACGAGGAAAAAGAATATGTAACTAAAAGTGAGGGAGCTATTTCTCATAGTGAGATTGCTAAATATTTAAAAGAGATAGGAGTAAAATAAAATGATAGATGGAAATTTTATTAGCTCTAATATATATTTAGCTATTCCAATAGTTTTTTTAGCTGGTATAGTGGCATCTTTTGGACCATGTATTATGACTACTTTGCCTGTAATTATTGGATATATGGGGAATAGCAATATAAAAACAAAGAAAAAATCTTTAATATATAGTTTAGTTTTTGTTTTAGGTATGACTATTACTTTTGTAATAATAGGTATAGCTACATCTTATTTAGGAATGATATTTATAGCAATAAATAAATATGTTTATGTTATTTTAAGTATAATTTTAATAATAAGTGGACTTAATTTATTAGGTGTAATAAACTTAAAAAAAAATAATAATACCTGTGAGGTTCCTAAAAAGCCAGAAAATTTATCACTATTAAAAATATTTTCTTTAGGATTATTTTCAGGATTAGTTGCAACGCCTTGTGCAACTCCAGTTTTAGCATCAGTTTTAGCAGTAATAGCATCTAGTAGAGACGTTTTTATAGGGATAATACTTTTAGTATCTTTTAGTTTAGGGCATTCATTAATTATAATATTAGCAGGAGTTTCACAAGGGTTATTAAATAATATAATTAGCTCTGAAAGATACAATAATATAGGTAGGATATTAAAGATAATATTAGCATTTATAATATTAGGATTAGGTTTTATATTATTTTATATAGGTATATAAAATTAAATGTTAGTAAATTTCATATAAATATAAAAACAAAAACTTATATTGATAATATAAATAGTATTTAAAGAAATTCTTATTAATATGCTAATAAAAGCAATGCTTTTGTATAATATTATATTTTAATGTTATTTATTTTTACATGCTAATAAGAATGAAGTCCTTTTAAATTAGTAGTACAATTAAGTTAATACCATAGTTAATAGTATCCATTATATAATACTATTTTAAAACAAAATTTAAGGGGGCTTCAATCATATGAATATTATGATGTACAAAGATTTTGTTTTATATTCTATTATTTTTTCTTTTATGGTAGTAATATGTATAATACTTTCTATGGCGAGATATAGAATTAAAAGATATAGTGTTAAGTCTAATATAAATATATTTAAGATAATATTTAGTAAAACAATTAAAAATAATTTTAAAATATATGAAGTATTAGAGAGAATTAAAGGTCATAAGAGAATATTAGCAAATGTTAAATTACCATTAAATGAAAAAGATATTTTAACTTTAGATTTTATAGTTCTTCATAAAAAAGGAATCTTTATAATAAAATATAAAAATATAAATAAAAAAGTTATTGGAAATGAAGATTATAAATATTGGGGAGCTATAGATAAGAGAAATTTAAAGTCTCAAATTGATAATCCGATTATAGAGGCTAGAAGAGAGCTGATATCATTAGATAGAGCTTTACCAGGGTATAATAAATACATAAAAATTTTTATTGTTTTCGGAAGAAAGAGTAACATAAAAAATATAATAGTAAAAAATAATAGTCATATTAAACTGACAAAGATTAATTCTTTAGTAAAAGATATAGAGATTTTAGAAGTAGATAAAAGTATAGTATTAACTAAAGAAGAGATAGATTATATATACTATAAATTTAAATATTAAAATAAAACTAAGAAGTTGTTGATTATATCAATTAGGATAATATATAATAGTAAATAATTTGTAAAATTTCCTATTATATATTATTGAGGTGTTTATATGGTTTTAGTTTTAATAATTTTGATATCCGTAGATTTAATTTTAATAATAAATTATTTACCTAAATATCTTAAATATAAAAATAAAAAAGATTTAAAAAATTTAATTTTAATGATAATTTTTTTTATAATAGCTATATTAATTTTAAACTTTATTAAAAATTAATATACTACTTATATAATTTTACTAGCTTTTTAGATTATAAATCTTCAAAGCTTTATTTTTATTTATGTTACAAATTAAATAAAAATGTAAAAAAACATTAAACTTAAATAATATTTAGTTAAAATAAATACGTTTTTAATTTGTAATTAATAAACATGGTATAATTAAATAATTAATAATTTTTCATAAAGAGAGGATTGATAATATGGAAAATGCCAATCCAGCACTAAGAAAAGGCTTTGAAGAAGTAAAAGGATATAAGTCAGAAAATACTATGACTTTAGGTGGAACTGTAATTAAAACAATTTTACTTTTAATAGTAGTTTTATGTTCTACATTAGTTTCATATTTAAAATTAGAGCAGATAGGATTTTTTAACTCTAGTTATTTAATAGTGGCAGCTATAGGAACTATTATTTTAGGATTTGTTACTTCGTTTTTACCTAAAATAGCACCAATAACAAGTGTATTTTATGCGGCGTTTGAAGGGGTATTATTAGCTAATTTATCATTTTTTATAAATCAATATTATCAAGGAATTGCTATGAATGCTATTATTGTAACAATTATTATATCTTTCTCAATGATTTTAGTTTATATGTTTAATCCATCAATTGGTCATAGAATAAGGAAAGCTGTAATAGGAATGACTTTAGCTATTGGATTACTTTATATATTTACTTTTTTATTAGGATTATTTAATATAAACATACCTTATATTTATGGAAATGGTATTATAGGTATAGGTTTTTCGATATTTATTCTAATAGTAGCATCATTAAATTTAATAGTGGATTTAGACTTTATATCTGAGGAAATTCAATATGGTGCTCCTAAATATATGGAGTGGTATTCAGCTTTTGGAATTATGATAACATTAATATGGATATATATTAGGGTACTAGATTTATTAACTAAACTAGTAAGTAGAGATAATAATTAAAATATATGGCATAAAATTAATAAGACTTATATTACTAGGTACCTAATAATTTTCTATTAGGTACCTAGTTTTTTTAGAAAAATTTTCATATATTATTTTATTAAATAATATTATTTAATAAAAAATAAGAAAAAGTTTTCATTCATATATTAACAGGGATTTAAAAAATATATATGAAATTATACGAAAATATTAAAAAACAGTAGAAAATAGTAGATTATCTTTGAGATAAATTAAAAGATAGATTTTATAGGGGTTTGTAAAGAAATATGAACTAATATAATCTAATATTTATATTTTGGTTTTATGTTAATTATTAAATATAAATATAATTTAATAATAAAAAAGCTATTCATTATTATGATAAAATATAAGAAAAAGTTTATATAGTGGGGAATGTTAAAAATGGTTTGAAATTCATAAGATATTTTAAATTTGTGAATTTGAAAGGTGATGATAGAGTGAATAAGGTACTTAATTTAGGATTAGATGTAGGATCTACTACTGTTAAAATAGTTTTATTAGATATAGATAATAATGTGGTTTATAGTAAATATAAAAGACACTTTTCAGATATAAGAAGTACAATAATATCATTAATGAAAGAAGCTTTTGGTGTTTTTCAAGGGGAAATAACAGTTAATGTAACAGGTTCTGGTGGATTATCTGTTTCTGAATGGCTTAAAATTCCCTTTGTTCAGGAGGTTATTGCATGTACTAAAACTATAGAAACATTTATACCGAAAACAGATGTAGCTATAGAATTAGGAGGAGAAGATGCAAAAATAACTTATTTTAAAGGTGGAATAGATCAAAGAATGAACGGAACCTGTGCTGGTGGAACAGGAGCTTTTATTGATCAAATGGCAACACTTTTAGAAACTGATGCCGAAGGATTAAATGCACTTGCAAAAAATTATAATAATATATATCCAATAGCAGCGAGATGTGGAGTTTTTGCAAAAACAGATGTACAGCCTTTAATTAATGAGGGAGCTAGAAAAGAGGATATTGCAGTTTCAATTCTTCAAGCAGTTGTTAATCAAACAATAAGTGGATTAGCTTGCGGAAAACCTATAAGAGGAAATATTGCTTTTTTAGGAGGTCCATTATACTTTTTGTCTGAACTTAGAAATAGATTTATAGAAACGTTAAATCTAAAGAATGATCAAATTATTTTTCCAGAGAATTCTCAGCTTTTTGTTGCAGAAGGAGCGGCTTTAAGTTCAAGGGATGGAGAAATAATAGAGTTTTCTGATTTAGTTAAAAGAGTGGAAAAACTTGAAACATTAAATACAGAAAAGATAGATAGACTTAGACCTTTATTTAAAGATGAAGGGGAATATGAAGAGTTTAATAATAGACATAAAGGAAATAAAATAAAGAGAAAAGATATAAGTGAAATAGAGGGACAGTGCTTTTTAGGTATTGATGCAGGATCTACAACTACTAAAGTTGCATTAATAGATAAAGATTGCAATTTAATTTATTCTCATTATGGAAATAATGATGGGAAACCTTTAAAAAAGACTATAGAAATTTTAAATGACTTATATAGTAAATTACCTAAGGATGCATTTATAGCTAATGCAACAGTAACTGGTTACGGGGAAGGGCTTATAAAACAGGCACTTTCAGTAGATGTAGGAGAAGTTGAAACTATTGCTCACTTTAAAGGAGCAGAACACTTTTTAGATAAGGTTGATTTCATACTTGATATAGGTGGTCAAGACATGAAATGCTTAAGAATAAAAGATAAAGTAATAGATAGCATCTTATTAAATGAAGCTTGTTCTTCAGGATGTGGTTCTTTTATAGAAGGTTTTGGTAAATCTTTAAATTTACCTGTGCAAGATTTTGCAAAAGAAGCACTTTTCTCTAAGCATCCTGTAGATTTAGGATCTAGATGTACTGTATTTATGAACTCTAGAGTAAAACAAGCTCAAAAAGAAGGAGCTACTTTAGGGGATATATCAGCAGGATTATGTTATTCTGTAATTAAAAATGCAATATTTAAGGTTATAAAAATAAGAGATCCAAAGGAAATGGGGAAAAATATTATAGTTCAAGGAGGTACATTCTATAATGATGGAGTACTTCGTGCTTTTGAATTAATTTCTGGTAGAGAAGTTATAAGGCCTGATATTGCAGGACTTATGGGGGCCTTTGGTGCTGCTATTATATCTAAAGAGAGATGGAATGAAGGAAAAGTTTCATCTATAAAGAAATTAGATGAATTAAATAACTTTAAAATTGATACTGAAATAAGAAGATGCGGTAAGTGTAATAATAATTGTTTATTAACAATTAATAGTTTTGGTGAAAATAATAAATTTATATCAGGAAATAGATGTGAAAGAGGAGCAGGAATAGAAAAGAAAAAAGATGAAGCTATAAATCTTTATGATTATAAATATAAAAGAACTTTTTCTTATGCTCCTTTAAAGAAAGAAGAAGCTAAAAGGGGAACTGTAGGAATACCTAGAGTTTTAAATATTTATGAAAATTATCCTTTTTGGGCAACATTTTTTAAAGATTTAGGATTTAAAGTAGTGCTTTCAAGAAGAAGTTCTAAGGAAGTCTATGAGATGGGTATAGAAACTATTCCGTCAGAATCAGTATGTTATCCAGCAAAATTAACTCATGGGCATATAATGGATTTAGTAGATAAAAATGTAGATTTTATTTTTTACCCTTGTATAGCTTATGAAAAACAAGAATATAAGGAAAGTAATAATCATTACAATTGTCCTATAGTAACTTCTTATCCAGAGGTTATAAAAAATAATATGGATATATTGAAAGAAAAGAATATTAAATTTAAAAATCCTTTCTTCTCTCTTCAAAATAAAAATAAGCTAAAAAAGAGATTATATGATGAATTTAGTGAATTTAATATTTCTAAGAGTGAAATAAATAAAGCAGTAGAAAATGCATGGGAAGAACAAATAAACTTTAAGGATGATATTAGAAGAAAAGGTGAAGAAACATTAAAGTGGTTAAAAGAAAATAACAAGATAGGTGTTGTTTTAAGTGGAAGGCCTTATCATGTAGACCCTGAAATAAATCATGGAATTCCTAATATAATTACTTCTTTTGGTATAGCTGTTCTTTCAGAAGATAGTATAAGCCATTTAGCAAAGATAGATAGACCTTTAAGAGTAGTGGATCAATGGGTTTATCATTCAAGACTTTATGGAGCTGCTACAGTAGTTGGAGAAAATGAAAATCTAGAACTTATTCAACTTAATTCTTTTGGATGTGGATTAGATGCTATAACTAGTGATCAGGTAGAAGAAATCTTACATAAAAGTGGGAAAATATATACAATACTTAAAATAGATGAGGGAACAAATTTAGGGGCAGTAAAAATAAGAATTCGTTCTTTAAAAGCGGCCCTTGAAGAAAGAGCAAGAAATAATTATGTTTCTAAAAAGCCGGAAAAGAATGTAGAAAAGAGACCTATATTTACAGAAGATATGAAAAAGGATTATACAATATTAGCTCCAGATATGTCTCCTATACATTTTGGATTTATGAGTAATATATTTAAAAAGCATGGCTATAACTTAGAAGTACTGCCTTATGATGATAAAAAGGCTATAGAAATTGGACTTAAGTATGTAAATAATGATGTTTGTTATCCTTCAATAATAGTAATAGGATCTTTATTAAGTGGGATTTTATCTGGAAAATATGATCCTAAGAAAACAGCTCTTATAATTTCTCAAACAGGGGGAGGATGTAGAGCTACAAATTATATAGGACTTCTAAGAAAGGCGTTAAAGGATGCAGGATATGGAGACATACCAGTAATATCATTAAATGCTAATGGTCTTGAAAAAAATCCGGGATTTAAAATAACACCATTATTAGCAAGAAGATTAGTGTTAGCGTTATGCTATGGTGATTTATTAATGAAATGTTTATATAGAACAAGACCTTATGAAGAAATAGAAGGAAGCTGTAATAGCTTATATGAAAAATGGCAAAGTAAGGCTACAGATACCCTTTTAAATAGTGGTTTTAGCCAATTTAAAAGGGATGTTTATGAGATTGTTAATGACTTTGATAATATTCCGTTAAGAGATATAAAGAAACCAAGAGTTGGACTAGTTGGTGAAATTCTTGTTAAGTTCCATCCACTTGCAAATAATAATGTTGTAGATATTGTAGAAGGAGAGGGAGCAGAAGCTGTAATGCCAGGGCTACTTGACTTTTTCCTATACTGTTCTTATGATGGAGACTTTAAATATAAAAAGCTTTCAGGTTCTAAGTTTAGACAAATTGCAGGAGATTTAGGGATAAAACTTATAGAACATTATAGAAAGCCTGTAGTTGATGCTTTAAAAAATAGTAAGAGATTTAATCCTCCTAAAAGTATATATCACTTAGCAGAAAAAGCTAGTGAAATAATATCTATAGGAAATCAAACTGGCGAAGGATGGTTTTTAACTGCAGAAATGATAGAGCTTATAGAAGAAGGTGCAAATAATATAATTTGTATGCAACCTTTTGCATGTCTTCCTAATCATGTTACTGGTAAAGGTGTTATTAAAGCTTTAAAGGATAGATATAAAGAAGCTAATATAGTCGCAGTAGACTATGATCCAGGAACTAGTGAAGTTAATCAATTAAATAGAATTAAACTTATGCTAAGTGTGGCCTTTGATAAAGAAAAAGAAAATAATAAAAAAGTTAGGCAAGATGAGGAAATAGAATTAGAATTAAAAAATTCTTTAAGTTTTTAAACTTATATAAAATGCGAGTGTTATTTTTAAAAATTCACTCGTATTTTGTTTTATAACATTAAAAAAGTTAACAATTTATCAAAGATATATACAAATTTAATAAATAAATTAGTATAATTAAATAAGCGCCATAAATACAAAATATTTTGGAGGTGAACTTGTGAAAAAGAACTTAAAAAGATGCTATATAAGTATATGGGTTTTTTTGATTGTATTTATTTTTTTACTCCCATAATAGTAAAAGCTGAAGAAGAAGATATAAACTTTAAAAGAATTAATATAGAAGATGGATTATCTCAGGCATCTGTAGAATCTATTTTTCAAGATAATTATGGATACATGTGGTTCGGAACAGAAGACGGATTAAATAGATATGATGGACATAATTTTGATGTTTTTAAATACGAAGGAAGCAAAAAAAATAATATTAATGGAATTATATCTAACATAGTAAGTGATGTTTTACAAGATAAAGATGGTGATTTATTAATAGCAACTTCAAAGGGATTAAGTAAGATAGATAATAAAACAGGTAAAATAGTAAGCTATACTTATGATGAAAAAAATAATAATAGTTTGTCTCATTATAATATATGGGATATATTTATAGATTCTAAAAATAGAATTTGGGTAGGAACAGAAAATGGATTAAACATATTTTTTAAAGAAAAAGGAACTTTTAAAAGAATATACATAAAGGAAACAAATCTTAATGGTGACCCTAATAATTTCGTGACATCCATAGAAGAGGATGGAAAAGGCAATATATGGGTAGGAACTAAAGATGGTTTAGAAAAGTATGACGAAAAAAATAATAAGTTTCTTAGAGTAGACTTGGGAAACTTAAGCAATATTAATCTTCAATATGTAAGTAAGATTTATAAGGATAAAAACAATCATCTTTGGATAGGAACAAAGGATAATGGATTATTTGAATTAGATGAGGAAGGAAATAAAATAAATAGATTTCAAAAAGAAGAAGAAAATCCTTTTGGAATTCCATCTAATACAATTAGGGCAGTTTATGAAGATGAAATAGGGAATATTTGGATAGGTACTGATAGAGGGCTTGCTAAATATTTAGGAAATAATAAATTCATAACTTATAAAAATAGTTTATATAATCCTCAAAGCTTAACAAATGACCAGATTAACACTATTTTTGAAGATAAATCTGGTATTGTTTGGGTTGGTACTAATAATGGAATAAGTACCTTTAATCCTAAAACAATTTTTAAACATTATAAAAGAACGCAAGGAAAAAATAGTTTTAGCGACAATATGATCCAAGGTATATATGAAGATAAGGATGGAGAACTTTGGATTGGTACTAATAGTGGAGGACTAAATAGATTTAATAGAAAAAACAATAATATAAAAATTTATAAACATGATGAAGATCAGAATAGTATAAGTGATGATACTGTATGGACTGTTACAGGAAAAGATGATGAAATATGGATAGCTACTTCTTATGGTCTTAATAAGTTAAATAAAAAGACTAATACATTTACTAATTATTATAATGATGGTACAGATAAATCCTTAATTTGGAATGAAGTTAAATCTTTATATATAGATAGAGAAGGAATTTTATGGATAGGAACTAGAAATGGATTATGTACTTTTGATAGGAAGGATAGCTTTAAAAGTTATAATTTTATTTTTGATAATAATGGAATAATAGATAAATTTATAACATCTATATATGAAGATGATTCTGGAGTTATGTGGTTTGGAAGTGCTATAAATGGAGGGGTTACTAGTTATAATAAAAGTACAGGACAAGTTAAAAATTACAAAAGTGAAGAAAGTGATGATAGCTTAAGTATAAATTCTATTAAAGCAATAACAGGAGATAAATTAGGCAACTTATGGATTGCTACTAATTATGGATTAAATAAATTTGATAGAAAAACTAAAGGGTTTAGTAGATATACTGAAAAACTTGGATTAGCTAATAATTTTGTTTATGGAGTTTTAATAGATAATGAAGGAAATCCTTGGGTAAGTACAAATGGAGGAATATGTAAATTAGATATTGTAAAAAATAAATTTATTTCATTTAATATAACTGATGGACTTCAAAATAATGAATTTAATGCATATTCATTTCATAAAAGTAAAAGTGGAGAAATGTTTTTTGGTGGAATAAATGGATTCAATAGTTTTTATCCTGGCAAGTTACAGGAAGAAACGTTTTTACCAAAAGTGGTTATAAAGGACTTCTTAATTAGTGGTAATCATAAAGATATTAGAGAAAACATAATATTAAATTATAATCAAAACTTCTTTTCTTTTGAATTTTTTCTGCCGGATTATAGAAATGTAACTAAAACTAATTATGCTTATAAATTAGATGGTGTTGATAAAAGCTGGATATATTCTAATAATAGGAATTATGCCAACTATACAAATGTAAGACCAGGAAAGTATAGGTTTTTAGTTAAAGCAAGAAATGCTACAGGGGAATGGAGTGATCCTACAGTTATAGATGTTATGATAAAAAATCCACCATGGCAAACTCCAATGGCTTATACTTTGTATATAATAATAATAATAATAATTGTTATATTTATTTGGAATAGAATGAATATATTAGAAGGCTTAGTAAGACAAAGAACCTTAGAACTTAATAACAAATTAGATGAAAATGAAGAACTTTATAATAAATTAATAAAAATAGAAAGATATAAAAATAATTATTTTGTAAATTTATCTCATGAACTTAGAACACCTTTAAACGTAATATTAGCTACAGTGCAACTTATAAATGAATTTAATTCTAAAGGTAAAAAGATAACAAAGGATAAATTAGCTTATTATATGGATGCTCTTAAAGGAAATTCTGATAGATTATTAAGACTTATAAACAATATAATAGATACTTCTAAGATAGAGTCTGGTACATATAGATTACATATAACAGAGGTAGATATTGTGTACCTTGTAGAAGAGGTAGCTTTATCTATGAAAAATTACATAGAAAGTAAGGGGATAGAGCTTATAATAGATCCTGAAATTGAAGAAAAAGCTATTGAATGTGATAGAGGGGAAATAGAAAGATGTGTTGTTAATTTAATAGGAAATGCTGTTAAATTTACAAAAGAAGGTGGAACTATAGAGGTTGTAATTAAAGATAATATAGATACTGTAGATATAATAGTTAGAGATACAGGAATAGGAATAGATGAAAAATATCATAAAGCTATATTTAATAGATTTGGACAAGCTTATAACTCTATAACAGAAGAGCATGGTGGAAGTGGTTTAGGATTAACTCTTGTAAATCAGTTAGTAAAACTTCATAAAGGAGATATTAAGTTAAAAAGTAAACTAGGAGAAGGTAGTGAGTTTACTATAACAATACCAGTAAAACAAAATATAGATAATAATGATATAGATTAAATTTATTATTATGGTTTTCTATATAGGGTTTAAAAATTAAAAATATTAAATATTTATTTATAAAGACTGCTGATAATTTATCAGCAGTCTTTAATACAATATTGAATAAAATTAAAAAAGAAAACTATAAAAATAATATTATAATTAAATAGTTTAGGATTTAGAAATCTCTATTGTTTTTATTATTTTAGCAGGGTTTCCTCCTACTACAACATTATTAGGGACATCTTTAACTACAACTGATCCGGAGGCTACAACTACATTATTTCCAATAGTTACACCGGGGTTTATAGTAGCATGACCTCCAATCCATACATTATCTCCAATAGTTACAGGTTTTCCAAATTCATATTTTAATCTTTCTAAAGGATCTATAGGATGAGCTGCAGTGTATATATGAACTCCAGGAGCTATAAAACAGTTATCTCCGATAGTTACAGGGCATATATCTAAAATTACAAGATCAAAATTAGAATAAAAGTTTTTTCCTAAATGAATATTAAAACCATAATCACATCTAAAAGGTGGTTCTATAAAAGGGGCATCCTTAAAAGAACCTAATAAATTTTTTAATATTTCTGTTCTATTATTAAAATCTTCATCAGATGATTCATTATATAAACGAGTTAGTTTTCTTGTTCTTAGTCTAGATTTAACTAAAGTTTCATCAGATGCATCGTAATTTTCTCCGTTAATCATTTTTTCCTTTTCAGTAACAAAAGTCATAATTATACCTCCGTATATGATTTACTATTATTTTACAACTATTTAAAGAAAATAAAAAGTATAAAATTTTTATATTATATTGACAAATATAAGAAATTTTTAATAAAAATACAAGTAATAAATCATTAGATGGCTAATTAATAAATTAAAAATCAATACAGAATAGGGAGTTATTTACTTTATTACATAAATGTTAACAGTATAAATATTTTTAAATAATAATTAAATAAATATTAAATCAGTAAATATGTTAAATTTTAATAAATAAACATTATTGACATAAAAAAATCATTATGATAATATTCTAATATATTTTGACGTCTAAATTAATGAGGTGATTTTATGGAAGAAAGAATTGAAACTATATACTATGCATATCTACAAAATATAAAAGCTCACTACCAAAGGATTCATATGGCTTTGGAAAAGCTTGGGTTATACCCAGGGCAACCTTATGTGCTTTTAGCTTTGGAAAGTAAAGATGGCCAAAGTCAAAAGGAGCTTTCTGATAGAATATCTGTAAAACCATCTACTTTAACAATAGTTTTAGGAAGAATGGAAAAGGCTAATTTAATCTATAGAAAATCAGATAAAGAAGATCAAAGAATTTCTAGAGTTTATTTAACTGATAGGGGAATTAAAATTTGTAAAGAAATTAAAGAATTAGAAAAAGATCTAGAAAAAGAATATTTTAAGGACTTTACTCAAGAAGAAAAAATAATATTTAGAAGATTACTTATCCAGATGACAAATAATCTTAAAGAAATTATAGAATATGAGAAAAATAATAAATGATATTAGGAGATGATTAAATTGTTAAAGCTATTTAAATACTTAAAAAAATATAAAAATCCATTAATTATAGTTTTAATTTTATTATTTTTCCAATCAATATCTCAATTATATCTACCTACCTTAATGGCAGATATTGTTGATACTGGTATTGTAAGTGGTGATACTAATTATATTTTAAAAATTGGTGGAGTAATGCTTATTGTTGCAGCTTTAGGCGCTATATGTACTATAGGAGCAAGCTTATTATCAGCTAAAATATCAGTTGGATATGGAAAAGACCTTAGAGATATTGTATTTGAAAGAGTACAAAGTTATTCTTTAAATGAATTTAATAAATTTGGAACAGCATCATTGATAACAAGAACTACAAATGATATAAATCAAGTTCAACAAGTGATAATTATTATGTTAAGAATGATAGTAACAGCACCAATGATGTGTATTGGTGGAATAATAATGGCGGTATCAAAGGATGCTAAATTATCATTAATTATATTAATAGTTATTCCTATTTTGGCATTAACTATATTTGGCATTACAAGACAGGGGATTCCTTTATTTAATGCAATGCAAAAAAAATTAGATAAATTAAACTTAGTACTTAGAGAAAAACTTACAGGTGTTAGAGTAATTAGAGCCTTTAATAGAGATGACTATGAAAATAAAAGATTTAATAAAGCTAATAAGGATTTAACTGATACAGCTATAAAGGTTAATAAAATAATGGCAGCTTTAATGCCTTCTATGATGATAATATTAAATCTTACAACAGTTCTTATATTGTGGTTTGGATCTATTAGAGTTGGCGATGGGAACATGGAAGTTGGTAACTTAATGGCTTTTGTTCAATATGTTATGCAAATAATGTTTTCACTTATTATGGTTTCTATGATGTTTGTTTTAATACCTCGTGCTTCAGCATCTGCAACTAGGATAAATGAAGTGTTAGATCAAGAAACATCTATAAAGGATTTAGATAAGGAAGAAAATTTTAATGACAAAAAAGGTTATATAGAATTTAAAAATGTAACTTACAGATATGAAGGAGCTGAAACACCAGCTATAGAAAATATATCTTTTAGTGCAAAACCTGGAGAAGTTACTGCAATAATTGGTGGAACAGGTTCTGGTAAATCTACAATAGTTAACTTGATACCAAGATTTTATGATGTTAAAGAGGGAAGTATTTTGGTTGATGGTGTAGATATAAGAAATGTAGATCAAAAGAGTTTAAGACAAAAAATAGGTCTAGTTCCTCAAAAAGCAGTGTTGTTTAGTGGAACTATTGAAGACAATATAAGATATGGAAAAGAAGATGCTTCTTTAGAGGAAATAAAAAATGCTGCTAAAACAGCTCAAGCTTTTGAGTTTATTTCAGAAATGAAAGATGGTTTCGATTCAATTATTGCCCAAGGAGGTAATAATGTTTCTGGAGGACAAAAACAACGTTTATCTATTGCCCGTGCTTTAGTTAGAAAACCAGAAATTTATGTTTTTGATGATAGTTTTTCTGCTTTAGATTTTAAAACAGATGCTAAACTTCGTCATGCTCTTAAAGATGAAACAAAGGAATCAACAGTTATTATAGTAGCTCAAAGAGTTAGTACTGTTATGGATGCAGATAGAATAATAGTTCTTGATGATGGAAAAGTAAAAGGTATTGGAACTCATAAAGAACTTTTAAAGAATTGTAAGGTATATTGTGAAATAGTAGAATCACAGCTTTCAAAGGAGGAGATAGCATGAGTGGAGATAAAAAACAAAAAGATTTACCTATAAGAAGAGGCCCTCATGCAGGATTTGCAATGAGTGTTGAAAAGCCTAGGGATTTTAAAGGTACAATGAAAAGAATACTTAAATATTTAAGTCCTAAGAAAGTTCAATTATTTATAATATTTATTATGGCTATATTGAGTACCCTCTTTTCAATTGTAAGTCCAACTATAATGGGTAAAGCTACTACTAAATTATTTGAAGGCATAATGATTAGAATGAAAATACCAACTGCAACTATAGATTATAAATATATAGGTAAACTACTTATAATATTAGCAGGATTTTATGTATTTAGTGCTATATTCAGTTATTTTCAACAATATATTATGGCAGGAGTAGCTCAAAGTACAGTTTTAAAAATGCGTAAAGATGTTGATGAAAAGTTATCTAAGTTACCTTTAAAATATTATGATTCCAAAACTGTAGGAGAAATTTTAAGTCGTGTTACTAATGATATAGATAATGTAAGTTCAACTCTTCAACAAAGTATAACACAACTTGTTACAGCAGTGGTTACTTTAGTGGGAGTAATTATTATGATGCTTACTATAAGTCCTCTTTTAACTTTAGTTACAATTATAACAATTCCATTATGTATAATAGCAACTAAAACTATAATCAAAAAATCACAACAATACTTTGTAAAGCAACAAAAAGTATTGGGAGATTTAAATGGTCATGTAGAAGAAATGTATACAGGACATAAAATTGTAAAAGCTTTTGGTCATGAGGAAACTTCAATAGAGGAATTTAAAGAAATAAATAATAATCTTTATGAAGCTGGATGGAAGGCACAATTTATATCTGGAGTAGTAATGCCTATAATGACTTTCATAAATAATATAGGATATGTTATTGTGTGTGTTGTTGGAGGGGTAATGGTTACTAAAAGAACTCTTCAAATAGGAGATATTCAAGCCTTTATTCAATATTCAAGACAATTTACTCAACCAATAAATCAAACTGCAAGTATTGCAAATATACTTCAATCAACAGTGGCATCTGCAGAGAGAGTTTTTGAATTATTAGATGAGTTAGAAGAAATTCCAGATAAAAAGGAAGCTGTTTCTGTAATAAAAGAAGAGAATGGTATTATGTTTAAACTTTATGAAGATAAAAATGATCTTTTAAAAGTTAATGGTGATGTAGATTTTCATAATGTTAACTTTGGATATAAAGAAGATTCAATTTTAATTTCAGATATGAATATTAGTGCTAAGAAAGGACAAACAATAGCAATCGTTGGTCCAACAGGAGCAGGAAAAACAACTATAATAAATCTTCTTATGAGATTTTATGAAATAAATAGTGGATCTATAAAAATTGAAGGAATAGATACAAGAGATATAAAGCGTGGAGATTTAAGAAGTTTATTTGGAATGGTTCTTCAAGATACCTGGTTATTTAATGGAACTATAAAAGATAATATAGCTTACGGAAAAGAAAATGCTACAGAAGAAGAGGTGATTAGTGCAGCTAAAGCAGCTCATGCAGATCATTTCATTAGAACTCTTCCTAAGGGATACGATACAGTTTTAAATGAAGAAGCTTCTAATATATCTCAAGGTCAAAGACAACTTTTAACTATAGCAAGAGCAATAATTGCAAATCCATCTATATTAATCTTAGATGAAGCAACAAGTAGTGTAGATACAAGAACAGAATTATATATACAAAAGGCTATGAATAAAATGATGGAAGGAAAAACAAGTTTTGTAATAGCTCATAGACTTTCAACTATAAAAAATGCAGATTTAATTTTAGTTATGAATCATGGGCATATTATAGAAAAGGGAACTCATGAAGAACTTTTAAATAAAGGTGGTTTCTATTCTGACCTTTATAATAGTCAATTTGTAAATAATATAGATGAAGCAGTATAATTTTATTTAATGAAGTTTTATGTTTATTATTTATGATAAATTAAAATATATAATCAAAGAAATAAAATAAATTATTTAATTATAGGTTACAATTTTTAAATAAAAAAATATTTATTAAATATATAAAAATAGTATCTTAAGATAAATTACTTAAGATACTATTTTTATGTTATAAATTATTATTTTAAATAAATATTAATCTAAAAACTCTAATTTAAATTTAAATATCCAATTAAATCTTCAAATACTGTTTGAGCAATAGGAGCAGAGATAAGTCCACCAAAATATTCTCCCTTAGGTTCATCTATTACAACCATAACTGTAACCTTAGGGTCGTTACAAGGAGCCATACCAACAAAGGATGATAAATATTTACCAGGCATATAAACTCCGTTATAAACTTTTTCGGCAGTTCCTGTTTTACCACCTATATGAGCGCCTTCTATATAGGCATGTTCTCCAGAACCTTTAGAAACAGTATCTTCAAGAACTTTTCTTAACTTTTCACAGCTTTCAGCACTAGCTACCTCTTTTGTTTTCGGCTCAAATTTTTTATCAATAACTCTTTCTCCATTATTATCAATATGAGAAATTTCTTTCATAACATGAGGTTGAATCCAAACTCCATTATTAGCAACAGCATTAACTGCAGCCATAAATTGAATAGGATTTACAGTATCAGTTTGTCCAAAAGATATTGTAGCAAGATCTATTGGACTTATTTCATCGATAGGTTTTACTATTCCAGGAGTTTCTCCAGGTAAATCTATTCCTGAAAGCTGACCTAATCCAAACTTTTTAATATATTCATTTAATCTTTCCTTACCTAATTTTGCACCTATTTCCATAAATGCTACATTACATGAATTTTGCATTATTTGAGAAAAAGTTTCTGTACCATGCCCCTCTTTTTTCCAACAATGAATAGGTGAACTCATTCCAGGAAATTTTAGAAAACCAGGACAGTAGTAAGTTTCATTACCTCCAGCAACTCCCTCCTCTAAAGCAGCCATAGCTGTTATTATTTTAAAGATTGATCCAGGTTCAAAGGCGTCACTAACAGCCATATTTCTCCACATCTTTTGAAGTTTATCTGAGTTAGTTTTCCCATCAAATTTTTCAGCTCCTGCATAAGGATTATTAGGATTAAAGTCTGGTTTATTTGCTAAAGCTAAAACTTCACCATTTTTAGGATTCATAATTATAATTGAAGCAGCCTTTGCTTTATGTTCTGTCATAGCTTTAGTTGCAGCCTTATCTGCAATATTTTGAAGTCTTTCATCTATAGTTAATGTTACGTCTTTTCCGTTAACTGGATGTATAAAAGTAGATTCAGAATAAGGAAGAGCAGTATCTTGCCTATCAACTTCTCCTATTACCATTCCAGGAATACCGGAGAGTTCTTTATTGTACTCTAGTTCTATTCCAGAAAGACCATTAGAGTCAGTATCTGTAACTCCTATTACATGAGATAGTAAGTTATTATTTACATAATATCTTTTAGTATCAGGGGATACTATTATACCTCTAATTTTTAAGGCTTTAACATTGTCTGCTTGTTCTTTTTCTATTCTTCTTATTAAGGTTACAGAATTTGCAGGCAATCCGCTAGGTAATTTGTATTCTAGTTTGTTTAAAACTTCATTTTCATCCATATTTAATGCTTTTCCAATATCTTTAGATAAAGTTTCATTAGATATTTTTTCAGAACTTTTTTTATTTTTTAAATCTATATATTCTCTAATAGATTTTAAATCTAAATCTACTCTATATACATTAGCGCTAACTGCCAATTCTAATCCATTAGTATCTAAAATTTTACCTCTTTTAGCATCAATTTTTACTTCGTTTGTCCATTGTTCTTGGGCTTTAGCAGCTAATTCTTTATGGTCAAAAACCATTAGATAAAGCAATCTTAGCGTAAGTAAAAAGAAAACAAAGGTAATTCCTACAGATGCTAAAACTAATCTTTTTTTTCTGTTATTAAAAGATTTAAAAAATGGTTTTTTCTCTTTTTTATTTTCTTTTTTCAATTGTTTTGCCCCTCCTATAAAAGGTAGTAAATTTAAAAATCTTGTATAATAAAGTTTAAGATTAACTTTATATCCTTATATTATATAATAACTAAAGTTATAATTAAAATATATTATAAAGAAAATATAAATTTTTATAAATTTTTAAAAAATATTTATAGTTAAGGAGAAATTAAAATGATAAAATACATAATAAGATAGATTTGATAAAAAAAGGAGTGAGATTTTTGAGATTTGGAAAAGAAAGCTGGATAACTTATGAGAAATCATTAGAAAGGGAATGGATCATTGCAAATGGTATAAGTGGATTTGGAGGATGTAGTATTGTAGGATCTAATGGAAGAAAACATAATGGATTATTAGTTGGAGCTATAAATTCTCCAGAGGAGAGATATATGATACTATCAAAATTAGAGGAATATATCTATATAAATGAAAATAAATATCCTTTATTCACAACAAAATACAAAGATTTTATTATAGAAGGATACAAAAATCAGCAATCTTTTGAGTATGATGGAATTCCTCACTATAGATATGTAGTAGAGGATGTTATAATAGATAAATCTATAGTAATGAAATATAGAGAGAACCTTGTAGCTATTAAGTATGATATAAAAAATGGATCAAATAATATATCTTTAGAAGTTAATCCTCTTATGTGCTTTAGGGATTTAAGTATATATAATAATAAAGAAAATTTAGTTTTTAATAAAGAGAAAATAGAAAATGGATTAAAATTAATACCACATATTAAAAAAGATGCTGTAATAAATCTTTGGGTGGAAAATGGAATCGATTCCAAAGATTTAGATTTAATAACAGAAGAAGTTTATTACGACATAGATAAGACAACTGGAGATAAAAAGCCTTATGAAAGATTTTATATACCTAATACAGTTAAATTTAAACTAAAGCCTTATGAAAGAAAAGTAGGGTATATAATATGTACTTTAAATTATTTTAATAAACCTAGTGGAGAGAAAATCTTTAAAGAGGAGATAGGAAGAATAAATAAATTAAAAAATACTTTTAATGATAAAAGGGATTTAGCAAAATATTTACCTTTAGCAGCGGATCAGTTTATTGTAGAAAGAAATTCAACTAATTGTAAAACAATACTAGCAGGATATCCATGGTTTTTAGACTGGGGAAGAGATGCTATGATAGCTATTAATGGATTAACTTTAGCTACTAATAGATTAGATGATTGCAAAGAAATACTTAAAAGTTTTAGTTTATATGAAAAAGATGGACTAATACCTAATATGTTTCCTGGAAAAGGTAGAGAACCTATATATAATACTGTAGATGGATCTTTGTGGTTTATAAATGCAGCTTATAGCTTATTGCTTTATGGTAACGATTCTAAAACCTTAGAGTTTATAAAGGAAGAAATATATCCTACTATAAAAAATATAATTAAATTTTATAAAAAAGGGACAAAATTTTCTATTCATATGGAGGAAGATGGTCTTATTTCAGCAGGATCTGGATTAGATCAAGTTACTTGGATGGATGTTAGGGTAAATGGAATAGTTGTAACTCCAAGGCATGGAAAGCCTGTAGAAATTAATGCTTTATGGTATAATGCCTTAAATATTGCAGGACTTTTATGTAGTAAATTTGAAGAGAAAAAAGAAAATGAGTATTTTAGCTTAGCGGAAAAAGTAAAGAAATCCTTCTATAAAGTATTTTGGAATGAAGATAAAAAATGTCTTTATGATGTGGTAAATGATAATGAAAAGGATGATAGCATAAGATGTAATCAAATATGGGCTGTTTCTCTTTGGTTTACTATGCTTGATAGGGAGAAAGAGAAGAAGATAGTAGATAAAGTTTTTAAAGAATTATATACTTCTTATGGATTAAGAAGTTTAAGTAGAGATAATAAAGATTATAAACCATATTATTGTGGTGAATTATTAAAAAGGGATATGGCTTATCACCAAGGAACAGTTTGGGCATTCCCTTTAGGTGCATTTTTTACTGCATATTGTAAAGTCAATGATTATTCTAAGGAGGCAATAGATTTTGTAGATTCTTTAATGAAGGATATGGAAGATCATTTAAAAAATCATTGTTTAGGAACTATTGCCGAAATATTTGATGGAGATTTTCCAAATACACCAAGGGGATGTTATTCTCAAGCGTGGAGTGTTGGAGAGATTCTTAGAGTTTATTATGAAGATATTTTAGGTAATAGAGAAAGGTTAAATAAAATAAAAAGTAATATTTTTAAATAAGTATAAAAATAATTAGAAAATAAATATAATTTATTAGTATTTTTATATTATATAATGAAAAAAATGAGCATCTAAAAATGAAAAATTCATAAATAGATGCTCTTTTAATAATTATAGGAGTTTAAATTTCAAGAGGTTGATTTTACAGCCATTATTATTATTAACAAAAGTTTTTATAAAAATACTTTCATTAACAAAAAATAATTAAATTTTATAATTGTTGATATAATAAATATAAAATAAAAAATAAGGAGGGTTTATTTTGGAAGAAGAAAAAATTTTTAAAGAAATAAATGATCACTTATTAGAAGATGAAAAACCATCTAAATATATAAGAAGTATGATAAATAAAGGATTATTAAGGGAAGAACCTTTTAATTTTATAAGTAAATTAGAGGATATTCCTCAAAATAAAAAATATCATCCTGAAGGTAATGTTTTAGAACATACATTGATGGTAGTTGATGAGGCAGCAAAAATAAAAAAATTAAGTAAGGATTCTAAGGCTTTTATGTGGGCAGCTTTATTTCATGATTTAGGGAAAATAACTACTACGAAATTAAGAGATGGAAGAATAACTTCATATAATCATGATATTGAAGGAGAAAAAATAGTAGAAGATATATTAGAAAAGCTAAAGGTAGATGAAGATTTTAAAAATAAGGTTTTATATTTAGTTAGATATCATATGCATACATTTTTTATTAATAAAAATCTTCCTTTTAGTGATATAAAAGGTTTGCTTTCAAGAGGAGATGTAGAAGAGGTCGCTTTGATTTCGCTTGCAGATAGATTAGGAAGAGGAGAAATTGATGACTTTGGCAAAAAAGAAGTATATAAATTTATAGAGGATTTTAGAGAGAAAGTTAAAACCTTAAAGTAAGGTTTTACATATAATAATTTGATATAAATTTAAGAGGATATCTATATTGAAAAGTTTTGAAGAGTTTAAAATTTTAGAAAAGAAAAATATTCATCCAATCAATATTAAAGAACTTATATTGAAAAATAGAAGACAAGAGCTTAATTATGTAATTGATACTATAGAAGATGATACAAATGGAGATGGCATTCCTGATAAAATAATTCTCTTAGGAAAAGATTATACTGGGGGAGAAAGTAACTATAAAACTAATATTTATTTAGAAATAATAGATGGTGCTACAAATAAAAAAACAACTATTAATTTTCCAAATAATGAAGGATATAATAGTTGTTTATTTTTAGCTAATTTTAGAAATTTAAAAGAAAAAGATATTTTAGTTAGAATAACATCTGGAGGAAGTGGAGATTATTTATTTGCATATATAGTTTCTTTTATAGAAAACCAGTATAAAATAGTATTTGATAGTGAAAACTATTTTAAAAAAGAAGATTATAATGGAAAGTTTAAAGATTCTTATAAAGTAGAACTTGTAAGCAATATATTAAAGGAAAAATATTCATTAGATATAAGTAATAAAGAAAAAGATTATTTAAACTTAATTTATGAAGGAGAAAAACTAAAAAATCCAATGGAAGTTAATGTATCATCCTTAAATTCTTTAATTCCTTTAAATCAGTGTAATGATAATATATATAATCTATTATCTTTTCAAAAATTATTAGGAATAAATTATGGAGATTTGCTTGGAGTTATTGAAAGTTATATAAAATGGGATAACAAAGGTTTTAAGACATATTTTCAATTATTAGGGTTAAAGGGAGTATAAAATATATATTAATGAATAAAATTACTATGTTAAGTTAAATATATTCTTAACATAGTTTTTTTATTTATAAGAAAAAAGGATTAATCTGTTAATTAACAAACTACTATATGTAAATTTTAGAAAAAAGTTAATTGTGTATTTTAAATAACAATAAATAAATTTAAAATGTAGTGAAAAACATTGAAAATAATAGTGAAAACATTTAATATAGTTATAAATTTAACTAGAAAAGCTTTGGAGAGATTGATAAAAAATAAACAATAATATAAAATTATATTGTAATCAACAAAGAAAATAATATTAATAAATAAGAAAAATACTAATTTATATAAATTCTTAGGAGGAATAATAACATGGCAGTAACAAATGCTAAAGAATTAACAGCAAAAATTCAAGCCCTTAGAGAGGCTCAAAAAATATTTGCAACTTATACTCAAGAGCAAGTAGATGAGATATTTAGACAAGCAGCTATGGCAGCAAATAATGCAAGAATAAAATTAGCAAAAATGGCTGTAGAAGAAAGTGGTATGGGAATAGTTGAAGATAAAGTTATAAAAAACCATTTTGCAGCAGAATATATCTATAATCAATATAAAGATGAAAAAACTTGTGGAGTAATTGCTAAGGATGAAGCATTTGGAATAACTAAGGTTGCGGAACCAATAGGGGTTATAGCTGCAATAGTTCCAACAACAAATCCAACATCAACTGCTATATTTAAAACTTTAATATCATTAAAAACTAGAAATGCGATAATAATATCACCTCATCCAAGAGCTAAAAAGGCTACTATAGAAGCAGCTAAAATAGTTTTAGATGCAGCTGTTAAGGCAGGAGCTCCAGAGGGAATAATAGGATGGATAGATGAACCTTCAGTAGAACTTTCTCAAAACGTTATGGCAGAGTCAGATATAATCCTTGCAACAGGTGGCCCTGGAATGGTTAAGGCTGCTTATTCATCAGGAAAGCCAGCTTTAGGAGTTGGAGCAGGAAATACTCCAGCTATAATTGATGAAACAGCTCATATAAAAATGGCTGTAAACTCAATTCTTTTATCAAAAACTTTTGATAATGGGGTAATATGTGCATCAGAGCAAAGTATAATTGTTATGGATAAAGTTTATGATGAAGTTAAAAAAGAACTTTCAGAAAGAGGGGCTTATATATTAAAGGGCGATGAAATAAATAAAGTAAGAAAAACAATTTTAAATGAAAAAGGAGCCTTAAATGCTAATATAGTTGGTCAAAGTGCTGGCAAAATAGCAGAAATGGCAGGAGTAACTGTTCCAGAAACAGCTAAGGTATTAATAGGAGAAGTAGAATCTGTTGACCTTGAAGAGCCATTCTCACATGAAAAATTATCACCAATTTTAGCTATGTATAAAGCTAAAAGTTTTGATGAAGCATTAAAGAAGGCTTGTAGATTAATAGAACTTGGAGGATTTGGTCATACATCAGTACTTTATACTGATCAGATTAAATCAAGGGATAGAATAGAAAAGTTTGGAGCTGCAATGAAAACTTGTAGAACAATTATAAATATGCCAGCATCCCAAGGGGCTATAGGAGATATATATAACTTTAAATTAGCTCCATCATTAACATTAGGTTGTGGTACTTGGGGAGGAAACTCAGTTTCAGAAAACGTTGGTCCTAAGCATTTAATTAACATAAAGAGTGTAGCTGAGAGGAGAGAAAATATGCTTTGGTTTAGAGTTCCTGAAAAAGTGTACTTTAAATATGGATGTTTACCAGTAGCCTTAAGAGAATTAAAAGATCTTGGTAAGAAAAGAGTATTTATAGTAACAGATAAGGTTTTATATAATTTAGGATATACAGATACTATAACTAGAGTATTAGATGAATGTAAGATAGACTATAAAATTTTCTCAGATGTTGAACCGGATCCAACATTAAAAACAGCTAAACAAGGTGCAGCAGAAATGATGAGCTTTGAGCCAGATGCTATTATCTCATTAGGTGGCGGATCACCAATGGATGCAGCTAAAATTATGTGGGTTATGTATGAGCATCCAGAAGTAAGGTTTGAAGATTTAGCTATGAGATTTATGGATATAAGAAAAAGAGTTTATAAGTTCCCAACTATGGGTACAAAAGCTATGATGATATCAATACCTACATCATCAGGAACAGGATCAGAGGTTACACCATTTGCAGTTATAACAGATGAACAAACAGGTGTTAAATATCCTTTAGCTGACTATGAATTAACTCCAGATATGGCGATAGTAGATGCAGAACTTATGATGAGTATGCCAAAGGGACTAACAGCAGCATCAGGTATAGATGCTTTAACTCATGCAATAGAAGCATATGTATCAGTTTTAGCTTCAGAATATAGTAATGGATTAGCTTTAGAGTCAATCAGACTTATATTTAAATATTTACCATTTGCATATGAAGAAGGAACTACTAACGTAAAGGCAAGAGAAAAGATGGCGCATGCATCATCAATGGCAGGTATGGCTTTTGCAAATGCATTTTTAGGAGTATGTCACTCAATGGCTCATAAATTAGGAGCAGCACATCATGTGCCACATGGAGTTGCAAACTCATTACTTATAAATGAAGTTATAAGATTTAATGCAGCAGATGCACCAAGAAAGCAAACAGCATTTCCTCAATACAAATATCCAAATGCTACATTTAGATATGCAAGAATTGCTGATTACTTAGGACTTGGTGGAAATAGTGATAGCGAAAAAGTTGAACTTTTAATAAAAGCTATAAAAGAACTTCAAGAGAAAGTAAAAATGCCAAAGACAATAGAAGAGTGTGGAGTAACTAAAGAGAAATTCTATGCAACACTAGATGATATGGTAGAGCAAGCTTTTGATGATCAATGTACAGGAGCTAATCCAAGATATCCATTAATGAGTGAAATAAAACAAATGTATATAAATGCATTTGAAGGAAATGGCAATAAAGAAGTTAAGAAAATTAATGGAAAAAGCAAAAATAAATAAAAAATAATTATAAACTGCCTTTGAGTAATTGATTTAATTATTCAAAGGCAGTTTTTTAATTTATTTATGATAAAAATATAAAAATAAATAAATTATAATTTAAAAATATAATTTTAAATTGTAAATAACTATACAATTTATTAAAAAAATGATAAAAATAAAGAAAATTTTTAATAATTTAATAAATTAATATAAATAAAAATAAAAATAAAATATTTTTTTAAAAAAGAATAAAAAAATATTAAATAAATTCCAAAAAATGGTATAATATTATTGAAATAAATACCATAAAAAGTAATTTATTCATGAATACGTTTTAATATAACTTAAAATGAAAAATATTTTTTTATTATAAGGAGGAAATTATGAAAAAGAGGGGTATTATATTAATGCTTACAGGAATGTTAGCATTAGGAACATTAGTTGGATGTGGAAATAAAAATGATGAGGGAACCGCTACATCAGGAGAACCACAAAAAATTAAAATAGGAGCAACTATATATAAGTATGATGATAGTTTTATGTCTTATGTTAGACGAGCTATAGAAAAGCAGACAGAGGGAAAAGCTGAGTTAATTATGAATGATTCTCAAAATGATCAGGCAAAACAATTAGAACAAATAGATACGATGATAGCAAAGGGAGTAAATGTATTAGCCATTAATTTAGTTAATCCTAAAGCAGCTCCAAGTGTTATTGAAAAGGCTAAAAAGGAAGATATTCCAGTAATATTCTTTAATAAAGAGCCAGAAAAATCTGCAATGGACAGTTATGATAAATGTTGGTATGTAGGAACAGAATCTAAAGAATCTGGAGTACTTCAGGGAAAACTAATGGCTGATGATTGGCAAAAAAATAAAGAGAAGTGGGACAAAAATAAAGATGGAAAACTTCAATATGTATTAATAAAAGGGGAACCAGGACATCCTGATGCAGAAGCTAGAACTAAACATTCTATAGAAGAAGTAAAAAATGCAGGAATAGAAGTGGAAGAGTTAGCTATAGATACAGGAATGTGGGATGCTGGTAAGGCTACTGAAAAGATGGATGCTTGGATTTCAAAATATGGCGATAATATAGAAATGGTAGTTTGTAATAATGATGGTATGGCTTTAGGTGCATTAGCTTCTTTAGAAAAAGCAGGATACTTAAAAGATGACAGTAAATATGTACCTATTTATGGTGTTGATGCTATACCAGAAGTTTTAGATAAAATTAAAGAAGGAAAAATAGCTGGAACAGTTTTAAATGATGCTAAGAATCAAGGAAAAGCTTTAGTAGAATTATCAGTTAATGTAGCTAGTGGAAAAGACTTATTAGAAAATACAGAGTGGAAGTTAGATGATAAAAAGGCTGTTCGTGTACCTTATGTAGGAATAAATAAAGAAAATATAACAGTAGGAGAAGATGCTTATAAATAATAATTAAAAAGAGATGCACTTTTGTGTATCTCTTTATTAAATAAGGAGGGGAGACAAGTGGAAAAAAGTGTACATGACAGTAGTGCTTTAGAGTATGTTTTAGAGATGAACAATATATCTAAGGAATTTCCTGGGGTTAAGGCTTTAGATAATGTAACTCTCAAAATAAAAAAAGGTACAGTACATGCTCTTATGGGGGAAAATGGAGCAGGTAAATCTACACTGATGAAGTGTTTATTTGGAATTTATCATTGTGATAGTGGAGATATATTTATAAATAAGAAAAAAGTTAGTTTTGAAAATTCAAAACAGGCATTAGATAATGGGATATCAATGGTTCATCAAGAATTAAATCAAGTTAGACAAAGAACTATTATGGATAATCTTTGGCTTGGAAGATATCCATATAAGGGAATATTTATTGATGAAGAAAAAATGTTTAAAGATACAGAGAAAATATTTAAAAATTTAGATATAGATTTAAATCCTAAAAGAAAGGTTAACACTTTATCTGTATCACAGATGCAAATGGTTGAAATTGCAAAGGCTGTATCTTATGATTCTAAAATAATAGTTATGGATGAGCCTACATCTTCCTTAACAGAAAAAGAAGTAGAGCATCTTTTTAAAATAATAAAGAAACTTAGAAAAGAAGGTATTAGTATAATTTATATTTCTCATAAAATGGAGGAAATTCTTAAAATATCAGATGAAGTAACAATAATGAGAGATGGAAAATGGATATCTACAGAAAACTCTAAAGATTTAACAATGGAAAAGATAATAAAACTTATGGTAGGAAGAGAACTTACTAATAGATTTCCGCCTAAGGAACATAAAATAGATGATGTAATTTTAAAGGTAGAAAATCTTACAGGTTTAATAGAACCTACCTTTAAAGAGGTTAGTTTCTATCTTAGAAAAGGTGAGATTTTAGGTATAGCAGGCCTTGTAGGCGCAAAAAGAACAGAACTTTTAGAAGCTATTTTTGGAGCTAGAAGGGTGGCTGGAGGAAAGATATATCTTCATGGAAAAGAAATTAATAATCTAACTACAGCTAAGGCTATGAGCAATGGCTTTGCATTAGTTACAGAAGAAAGAAGGCAAACAGGGATTTTTGATAAGCTTTCTATAAGGTTTAATACTGTTATAGCTAATATAAAGGCATACAATAATAAAATAAAATTATTATCGGAAAAGAAAATGGAAGAGGATACTGAAAAAATAATTAAATCTTTAAAGGTAAAAACACCTTCTCAAAAAACTTTAATAGGAAGTTTATCAGGGGGAAACCAACAAAAGGTTGTAATTGGAAGATGGTTACTAAGAAGACCTGAGGTATTTATGTTAGATGAACCTACAAGGGGAATTGACGTAGGAGCTAAATATGAAATTTATCAGCTTATGAATAATTTAGCTAAAGAAGGTAAGGGAATAATTATGGTTTCTTCTGAAATGCCAGAGCTTTTAGGGGTATCAGATAGAATTTTAGTGATGAGTAACGGAAGAGTTGCTGGAATAGTAGATTCAGATAAAACTTCTCAGGAAGAAATTATGAAATTATCTGCATTATATCTATAATATAGGGGGCAAGAATACCATGGAAAATAATAAGAAAAAATTTATTACAAAACAATGGTTTATGGATAATGCTATATATATTGTTTTAGCGGTATTATTAGTAGTAATAATAGTTATATCACCTGACTTTTTATCAATAAATAATTTTAAAAATATATTAAGTCAGGCATCTACACGTATAATCATAGCTTTAGGTGTTGGAGGAATATTGATTTCTCAAGGAACAGATCTTTCAGCAGGTAGAGTTGTAGGCCTTTCAGCAGTTTTATCTGCATCTATGCTTCAAGCTGTAGATTATTCATATAAGATGTATCCTAATTTACCTCAATTGCCAATTATAGTTCCTATTATAATAACCATTATTATATGCGGACTTATAGGATTAATAAATGGATTTGTAGTATCAAAATTTAAAGTACCACCTTTTATAGCTACTATGGGTATGATGATTATTGTTTATGGAGCAACTTCAATATATTTTGATAGACCTCCTTATGGAGCACAGCCTATTGGAGGTTTAGATTCTAAGTTCTCTAATTTTGTACAAGGTGGATTTGGAAGTGGAAATTTTGAAATTCCTTATCTTATTATATATGCAGCTATTGTAACAATTTTAATATGGATTTTATGGAATAAAACTACCTTTGGTAAAAATATGTATGCTATTGGAGGAAATACTGAGGCTGCTGTTGTATCAGGTGTTAGTGTAGTTAAAAATTTACTTATAATATATATGTTAGCTGGAATGTTATACGGATTTGCCGGAGCTTTAGAAGCAGGTCGTGTAGGAAGTGCAACTAACAATACAGGAAATATGTATGAATTAGATGCCATTGCAGCTTGTGTTGTTGGAGGAGTATCGACTTCAGGAGGAATAGGTACAGTACCTGGAATAATTACAGGAGTTTTAATATTCCAAGTTATTAACTATGGTCTAGCATTTATAGGGGTAAATCCATATCTTCAATTTGTTGTAAAGGGATTAATAATAATAAGTGCAGTCGCTATTGATATGAGAAAATATTTAAAGAAAAAATAATTGTATTATTTAAAATCATAAATAATTATTTAAAGAAGTATATAGATTGTATATTTTTAAAGGTTAGTACTAAAACTTAAAGTTTCAGTACTAACCTTAATATTTTTAATTAATATATAATTATTAGGTATATTAATACTTAGTAAAAGTTTTAAAATATATAAATATTAAGACTATATTTTAATAATATTTACAATTTATTACCACATATATAGTATAATTACATTTAGTGGAATTTTATATTTTTAAATTTATAATATTTAAAAAATAATAAGTTTAGAAAGAAGGAATACATATGTTAGCTTTGAGAAGAGGAGAACTTGCATTAACTTTTGCTACAGTTTTGGTATGTATAAGCATAGTATTTTTTAGGCTTGAAGATGTATCTTACTTAATATGGAACTTGTTTTTAGCCTGGATACCTATGATTTTTGCTATGTGGTATTATAAACTTCAAAAAAATAAAAAAGATATATTAAAAAAAATATTATCAATACTTGTATTTTTATTTTGGTTATTTTTTTATCCTAATTCTATATATATCATTACTGATTACATACATTTAAGTAAATTAACTTTTTATCATGTAATTAAAAGTGGAGTATATAACCCAGAACCTAAGGTTATATATAGCTTAAAAGGTGCAGTTTGGAGTGAGTTTTTTTTCATATCAATGGCAGCTTTTTTGGCTTGTGCTTTAGGAGTATTTTCACTTTATGTAGTACATAAGCATATTAAAGAAAAATATGGATTAGGAGTTGGGTTAATATTTGTTTTAATAGCTAATTGTTTATGTGGATATGGACTATACATAGGAAGATTTATAAGATTTAATTCTTGGGATGTGTTAGTTGAACCAAAAAAATTATTAGATTTTTTTATAAATAATATAAATAAAGATACTTTAGTTTTTTCAATATGTTTTTCTATTTTAAGTCTTTTTATATATTTTTGCTTTTCAATTTTTGTGTACATAGGTCGCAATGAAGGAAAAAAATATTAGATTTTAAATAAAACTTTATGGTATTTATTAAAAAATAATATAATTAAATACATAAATATTAGCTAGTATTATATTTTTTTTAAAATAATATTTTAATTTAAAATTTTTTCTAAAGTATTGAAAAGAGCCGTATACAACATAGTTTATTCAAAAAATTACCAAACAATATATTGTGTTTTGAAAAAGGAAGCATTGAATTAAGTACAATATATAGTATATAATAGCTTTGGGAAAGAAATACTATGATGATAAATTAATCTTGGTAAGAGGAGTGTTTATATGAAGGTTCGTAAGAGAAATGGGAGTTTAGTTGATTTTAAAATTCAAAATATAATAATAGCTATAGAAAGGGCTATGGATGATACAAAACTTGGAATAGATCATAATTTAAGCTTAGAAATAGCGGAAAAAATAGATGAAAAAATTGGAAAAATGGAAGAATCCTTTATAGAAGTAGAGGATATACAAGATACTGTAGAATTCATGCTTATGGATAGTCCAAGGAAAGATGTAGCTAAAAGATATATAATTTACAGAAGTGAAAAAGAGAAGGTAAGAAGAAAGTCTAAGGTAAAAAATAAATATTTTATGATAAGTGACGAATTTATTAGCAAATATAAACATAGTAAATCTCCTATGGAACAACTTGGAAACTTTGTTTACTATAGGACTTATTCAAGATATATAAAAGAAGAAGGAAGAAGAGAATATTGGTGGGAAACTGTAAGAAGAGCAGTAGAATACAATACAACGATAGTTCCAACTTCTAGAGAAGAAGCAGAAAAATTATATGATAATATATTTAATCTAAGGCAATTTTTATCAGGAAGAACTTTTTGGGTAGGTAATACAGAAGTATCAAAGAAATATCCTATGAGTAATTATAATTGTGCCTTTGAGGTTATAGATTCTTTTGAAGCATTTAAAGATTTATTTTATTTACTTATGATAGGTTCAGGAGTTGGTGTAAGAGTTTTAAGAAAAGATGTAGCAAAGATACCAAAATTAAGAACTGATTATAAGTTAATCCATAAAGACTATATACCAGTGCCAAAAGATGAGAGACAAGATAGCACATCTGTAATTTTTTCTAATAATGATTCAGTAGAAATTATTGTAGGAGACTCTAAAGAGGGATGGGTTCAAGCGTTAGACCATTTCTTAAAA
The DNA here is from genome assembly GCF_900129365.1 of Clostridium fallax. GTDB lineage: Bacteria > Bacillota > Clostridia > Clostridiales > Clostridiaceae > Clostridium_AH > Clostridium_AH fallax. The sequence goes on along the minus strand of NZ_FQVM01000011.1, from coordinate 42,399 downwards.
TTAATAGGTAATAGTGAATATAGAAATATAAAAACTATTATAATAGATTATGGTAATGTTAGACCTAAGGGAGAAAGACTTGAAACCTTTGGCGGAACGGCTTCAGGGCATGAAAGCTTAAAAAATATGTTTTATAAAATAGATAAAGTTATAAAAAGAAAATCCATTCTTACAGATAAAAATAGAATTAAACTATCACCAATTGACTGTTTAGATATTGCAAATATTATAGGAGAAAATGTAGTGGTTGGTGGAGTTAGAAGAACAGCTGAGATGGTTATAATAGATCCAAAAGATGAAGAAGCTATAGAAGCAAAATCTTCTCTTTACAAGCAAGTAGATGGTAAATGGATTGTTAATAAAGAGCTTATTCATAGGCAGATGAGTAATAATTCAATATATTATGAAGAAAAACCATCAAGAGAAAAGCTAAAATGGAATATAGAAAAGATGAGATATTCAGGAGAACCAGGCTGGATTAATGCAGAAGCTGCATTAAAAAGAAGACCTAATATGAAGGGTGTTAATCCTTGTGGTGAAATACTGTTAGATTCTAATGGATTATGTAATTTAACAACAGTTAATGTTCTAGGTTTTATAAAAGAAGATGGTACATTAGATGAAAAAGGTCTTTTAGAAGCTCAAAGATTATCTGCAAGAGCTGGATATAGAATGACTTGTGTGGAGCTTGAATTACCTAAATGGGATAATGTTCAACAAAGAGATAAACTTATAGGGTGCTCATTAACTGGGTGGCAGGATATGGTTAATGCATTAGATTTAAATAAAGAAGAAGAAGCTATTCTTTTAAAGAAACTTAGGGAAGCAGCTAAAAACGCAGCATCAGAATATGCAAAGGAGCTTGAACAAAATGAGCCCTTATTAGTTACAACTATAAAGCCAGAAGGTACTCTATCTCAACTTCCAACAGTTTCAAGTGGTGTCCATTATTCTCATTCACCATACTTTATAAGAAGAGTGAGAATATCTGCTGATGATCCATTAGTTAAGGTATGTGAAGAGTTAGGATATCCAGTTTTTCCAGAAGTTGGACAAACTGTGGAAAGCTGTACAACAAAAGTTGTAGAGTTTCCAGTAAAAGCACCTCTTGGAAAAACAAAATATGATATTAGTGCCATTGAGCAATTAGAGAATTATAAAATGTTTATGGAAAATTATGTGGATCATAACTGTTCAATAACAATTCATGTAAGAGAACATGAATGGAAAGATGTAGAAGAATGGATATGGAATAACTGGGATGATGTTGTAGCAGTATCATTTTTATCATTGGATGATAGCTTTTATGAATTATTACCTTATGAAGCTATAGATAAAGAAGAATATGAAAGAAGACAAATAAAAATGAAACCTTTTGTACCTTCATTAATTTCAAAATATGAAAAAGAAGAGCAAGAGCTAGATATAGGAACAGAAGGTTGCGAAAGTGGAGTCTGTCCAATAAGATAATAAAAAGTATTATATTAAAAATTAAGTTCTTATAAATAATATTATTTAATATAAATTAATAATTATGAAAGTTATGACTTGAAGAATATTCTTTAAGTCATTATTTTTTATTGTATTGTTTAGAGATTAAATAATATAAAATACATTAATAAAAATTATGAAAAAATAGAATGTAATTTTTTGTAGTTGATAATGTAAAGGTTTATAATTTAAATATAGCTTAATTATTATGAATAGAAGGAAGGGAAATTATGAGAAAGGATTTAAAGGAGTATTTAGGGGAAAAAGTAAAAGTTATTGTAGATAGACCTTTAGGATCTAGGCATCCAAGAATGGGATATATTTATCCTTTAAATTATGGTTATATACAGGAAATAAAAGAGGAGTATGGAGAAGAAATAAATGGATATGTTCTTGGGAAATTTACTCCCTTAAGAGAATTTGAAGGATATGTTATAGCTATAATCCATAGAAAATATGATAATCAAGATAAATTTGTCTTAGCTAAAGACAAAGATATTTACACAAAAGAGCAGATTATGGCTTTAGTAGAGTTTAAAGAACGATTTTTTAATACGGAAATAATAATGAAATAGATTTTTAAGGCATAAAAGAAAGCTATGAAGAATGATTTGAACTGTCTTCTATGAAGTAGATAAGGACAGCTTAAATTTACTTCATAGTTTTTATTTTATTTATATTATGTTAAAAGGATTTATTTTAAATAAAAGTTCACAAAAAGAAAATATAAAAACGAATAATATATAAATAAAACAAATATAATATATGTATATAAACGAATAATAATTGCATAATATATATAAATGTTGACAAAAAATATTTCCAGTGATAATGTATATATTAAATAATACGAATAAAAAAACAATTCTGAATTTAATAATTCGGTTTATCTGAAAGTTTAATTATAAAAGCTTTATTGTATTTAGGAGGTATTATGAGTAAAAAAATACTATTTGTAGAGAAGAAACCATCTTTTAATGTTGAGGGAGAAAAACTTAAAAATGATTTTATAGAAAATCTAAATATTAATATAAATGACATAAGAATTATAAATAGATATATAATCGAAAATGTTAGAGAAGAAGTTCTGGAAAAGTCTAAATATATTATTTTTGCAGAAAAACCAGTAGATAGTCTTTATGAAGATGAAATAAATTTAGAAGGATATAATATTTTTGGAGTAGAGTACCTTAAAGGGCAATATGATCAAAGGGCAGATGCTGCAGAAGAAGCTATGAAAGTATTAGCTCTTGGAAAGAGACCTAATATACATTGTTCTAAGTTTATTGCAATAAAAGGAGACTTAAAAGAAAAGGAATTAGATAAAATAAAAAAATACTATATAAATCCAGTAGATTCAAAAGAAGCCTATCTTAAAACATCTATAGAAACAGAAAACCTTAATTATTCAAAAACAATAAAAATTATTCCTAATTTTTATGAATTAAATGACACAGATTTTTATGAACTTTATAATGATTTAAATTTAGCTATGACATATGAGGATTTTAAATTATGTAAGGATTATTTTAAATTGGAAAATAGAAATCCTACTATTACTGAAATAAAAGTAATAGATACTTATTGGTCAGATCATTGTAGACATACTACTTTTTTAACATCTATAAAAAACATAGAGTTTGAAGAAGGAGATTTTACAGAACCTATTAAAAATGCTTTTCTTCAATATAAAAAATCAAGAGAATATTTAAATAGGGAAAATAAAGATATTACATTAATGGATTTAGCTACTATTATAGCAAAGGAACTTAAAAGGAGAGGAATATTAAATAATATAGACGAAAGTGAAGAAATAAATGCTTGCACTATTAAAGCTAATATAGAAACTAATAAGGGAATAGAAGAGTATTTAATTTTATTTAAAAATGAAACCCACAACCATCCTACAGAAATAGAACCTTTTGGAGGAGCAGCTACTTGCTTAGGTGGTGCCATAAGGGATCCATTGTCTGGAAGAGCTTATGTATATCAGGCAATGAGAGTTACTGGAAGTGGAAATCCTAATAGTCCTTTAGAAAAAACTTTAAAGGGGAAGTTACCTCAAAAAGTGATAACTAAAGGTTCTGCAAAGGGTTATTCTTCCTATGGAAATGAAATAGGATTAGCAACTGGACAAGTTAAAGAATTTTATGATGAAGGTTTTATAGCAAAGAGAATGGAAGTAGGAGCTGTTGTAGGAGCTGTACCTAGTAGTCATGTAAAAAGAGAAATTCCTAAGGAAGGAGATATTGTATTACTTCTTGGAGGAAGAACAGGAAGAGATGGTTGTGGGGGGGCAACAGGGTCTTCTAAAAAACATAGTTTAAATTCTATTGAAACTTGTAGTGCAGAAGTTCAAAAGGGTAATCCAATAACAGAGAGAAAACTTCAAAGGTTTTTTAGAAATCCTAAGGTTTCTAAGATGATAAAAAGATGTAATGATTTTGGAGCTGGAGGAGTATCTGTAGCTGTAGGAGAATTAGCAGAGGGATTAGACATTTATTTAGATAATGTACCTAAAAAGTATGAAGGTTTAGATGGTACAGAACTTGCAATATCAGAATCTCAAGAAAGAATGGCAGTAGTTATAGATAAAAATGATTTTAATGAATTTATAAATTTAGCTAGTACGGAAAATTTAGAGGCTACAAAGGTAGCAGATATAACATCATTAAATAGAGTTAGGATGTTTTGGAATAACCATATGATAGTTGATCTTTCAAGGGATTTTCTAAATACTAATGGAGCTAAAAGTTACATCAATGCAGTAATTAAACCACCTAAAAAGGAAGAAAATTATTTTAAGAAAAATAATTTTAATGGAGACTTTAAGGATAGCTTAGAAATTTTATTAAAGGATTTAAATATATGTAGTCAAAAGGGCTTAAGCGAAAATTTTGATTCAACTATTGGAAGAGGAACTATATTAATGCCTTGGGGCGGGAAATATCAGTTAACAGAACCAGAAGGAATGGCTGGAAAAGTACCGGTTTATAGAGGAGATTCAAAGGATTGTACTTTAATGACTTTTGGATATAATCCTAAAATAAGTAAATTTAGTCCTTTTCATGGTGCCTTATATGCAGTAGTAGAAAGTGTTTGTAAAATTGTTGCTTTAGGTGGAGATTATTCAAAAGTATACCTAACATTTCAAGAATATTTTGAAAAATTAGAGAAGGATGAAGAAAAGTGGGGAAAACCTTTAAGTGCTTTATTAGGAGCTTTATATGCACAAAAAAATTTAAATATTGGAGCAATAGGAGGAAAGGATTCTATGTCTGGTACTTTTGAAGACTTAACTGTACCGCCTACTTTAATATCCTTTGCTTTAACTTTAGAAAAAATAGAAAATGTTATGAGTCCAGAATTTAAGAAGGTAAATAGTCTTATAGTGAAGATAAATTCTACTAAAGATAATAAAGAAGTAATAGATTTTGATAATTTAAAAAATAATTTATCTAAAATAACTAATCTTATAAAAAATAAAAAGATTTTAAGTGTAATTTCTTTAAAAGAAGGTGGAGTAGTAGAAGGTATATGTAAAATGGCCTTTGGAAATAAAATAGGAGCAAATATAGATAAAAACATAAAAGAAGAAGATTTATTTAAAGAAGGATATGGAGAATTCCTTTTAGAAATTGAAGAAAAAAATCTTCCTGAACTAGATGATATAGATTACAAAATAATAGGAAAAACAATAGAGGAAGAATCTATTATTTATAAGGATAACAATTTAAGTTTAGATTATTTAATAAATATTTGGGAAAATCCTTTAAAAAATATTTTTCCTATAAAAGATAATCATAAATCTAATATAAAAGAAAGTTTATATAAGGGAGATAAAAAGAAATCTATTTATTTAAGTGCTGCAAAGCCTAAAGTATTTATTCCTATTTTTCCAGGTACAAACTGTGAATGGGATTCAGCATATGCTTTTGAAAAGGAAGGTGCTAAAGTCTCTCAAAGAATTTTTAAGAACTTAAATGAAAATTTACTTTTAGAGTCTTTAGATATTTTTGAAAAAGAAATAAAAAGTTCTCAAATTCTTATGATACCAGGTGGATTTAGTTTAGGAGATGAGCCAGAAGGTTCTGGAAAGTTTATTACAGCAATATTTAAAAATCCTAGGATAAGGGAAAGTGTTATGGATCTTCTAAAAAATAGAGATGGTTTAATACTTGGAATATGCAATGGCTTTCAAGCACTTATTAAATTAGGTCTCTTACCTTATGGAGAAATAAGAGAATTAGATAAAAACAGTCCAACTTTAACCTATAACACAATAGGAAGACATGTAAGTTCAATAGTTAGAACAAAAATAACTTCAACATTAAGTCCTTGGTTTAATGAAGTTAATTTAGGAGATATTCATAATGTTGTTGTATCTCATGGAGAAGGAAGATTTGTAGCAGATAATGAAACTACTAAAATTTTGTTAGATAAAGGACAAATAGCTACTCAGTATGTTGATTTAAATGGAAATATTGCAGAAAAAATGCCTTTTAATCCTAATGGATCAGTTTTAGCAGTGGAAGGAATAACAAGTCCTTGTGGAAGAGTTTTAGGGAAGATGGGACATAGTGAAAGAATTGGAGATAACCTTTATAAAAATATTCATGGTAGTTTTGATCAAAAGATATTTAAAGCTGGAGTTAATTATTTTATAAAATAGGAGGAAAAGTAATGAAAGTAGCTATATTTTTTGGAAGTAAATCAGATATTGATATTATGAAAGGTGCTGCAAATGCATTAAAAGAATTTGATATTAAGTATAAAGCTTTTATAATGTCTGCTCATAGAGTACCAGAAAAGCTTATTAAGGTTTTAGAAGATATAGAAAAGGAAGATTATGAAGTGATAATTGCAGGAGCAGGTCTTGCAGCTCATCTACCTGGAATTATAGCATCGTATACAACTCTTCCTGTAATAGGAGTTCCTATTAATGGAGCATTAGATGGATTAGATTCTTTATATTCAATGGTTCAAATGCCAAAGCCAATACCAGTAGCCACTGTAGGTATAAATAATAGTTATAACAGTGGAATGTTAGCTGTAGAAATATTAGCACTTAAATATCCAGAAATTAAAGAAAAACTAATTATATATAGAAAAAATATGAAAGAAAAATTTATTAAGGATAATGATTTAGTAGAATTTTAAATAAAATAATTAAAAGCAATTTATTGTTAAGTATACAAAGTTAAGCTATATAGATTTAATTTTAATATTAAAAACTTAATACTTTTAAAAGTCATAAAATTAGATTTTATTTTAAATTTTATAGTGTATTTTAAAAATTTTAAAATGACTTTTTATAAATAAATATAATTTTTTAGGAGGTTTGTTCTATGGATAAAAAAGAATTTTTATATGAAGGAAAAGCTAAAAAGGTTTTTAGTACTGATTGTGATGATGAGGTAATAATTTATTATAAAGATGATGCCACTGCTTTTAATGGAGAAAAGAAAGGACAAATAGAAAGTAAAGGTGAACTTAATAATCTTATAACTTCAAAGATATTTAATTTATTAGAGGAAAATGGTATAAAAACTCATTTTGTAAAAAAATTAAATGATAGAGAACAGCTTTGTAAAAAGGTTCAGATAGTGCCTTTAGAAGTTATTGTAAGAAATATTGCAGCAGGTAGCATGGCAAAAAGATTAGGATTAGAAGAAGGAATGAATTTAGATACTACAGTTTTTGAAATATGTTACAAAAACGATGAGTTAGGTGATCCTCTTATAAATGATTATCATGCTGTATCTATAGGATTAACAACCTTTGAGGAATTAAATAAAATTTATGAAATTACAAAAAAGGTCAATGATATATTAAAAGATTTCTTTTTAAAACAAAATATAAAGTTAGTAGATTTTAAATTAGAATTTGGAAGATATAAAGGAGAAATATTATTAGCAGATGAAATATCTCCAGATACTTGTAGATTTTGGGATGGAACTACAAATGAAAAATTAGATAAGGATAGATTCAGAAGAGATTTAGGAGATGTAAAAGAAGCCTATTTAGAAATATTAAATAGAATAGGTTAATTAAATTTTTGAGAGGGTTTATAAATATGAGAGAGTCTATAGTTGATTTATCAGTTGATAAGTTTAAAGATGAGTGTGGAGTTTTTGGTGTTTATGGAAGAGATGAGGTAGATGTAGCATCCTTAACTTATTATGGTTTATATGCTCTTCAGCATAGAGGAGAAGAAAGTGCAGGAATTGCAGTTTTAAATGATAAAAAAATTGATATCCATAAAGGTATGGGCCTTGTTTCAGATGTGTTTAATGAAAAATCATTAAAATCATTAAAAGGAAAGGCCGCTATAGGACATGTAAGATATTCTACTACTGGTGATAGTTGTGCTTCAAATGTACAGCCTTTATTTACTAAGGGAAAGCTAGGTAATATGGCAATAGCTCATAACGGAAACTTAGTTAATTCTGAGGTTATAAGAGAACTTTTAGAGGATTCAGGATTTATATTTCAAAGTTCTGTAGATTCAGAAGTTATACTTGGAATTATGGCAAGGTATGCAAATAAAGGATTAGAAAAAGCAATAGTAAGTGCAATGGAAATGATAAAAGGTTCTTTTGCAGTGGTTATATTAGCAGAAGATAAATTAATAGGACTTAGAGATCATAATGGAATAAGACCTCTTTGTATTGGAAAATTAAATAACAGCTATATATTAACCTCTGAAAGCTGTGCTTTAGATAGTGTAGGAGCAGAATTTATAAGAGATGTTGAACCAGGTGAAATAGTTATAATTGACGAGAATGGAATAAAAACTTTAAATTATTCAGAAAAAACTAATACTGCTACCTGTGCCTTTGAGTATATTTATTTTGCAAGACCAGATTCAACTATAGATGGAATAAATGTTTATAAATCTAGGGTTAAGGCTGGAGAAATATTGTTTAAGGAATCACCGGTAGATGCAGATATAGTTATAGGAGTTCCAGATTCTGGTCTTCCTGCGGCAGTTGGATTTTCTAAAGCATCTGGAATACCTTATGAAACAGGATTTGTAAAAAATAAATATGTAGGAAGAAGTTTTATAGCTCCTTCTAAATATCTAAGAGAAAAAGCTGTATCAATAAAATTAAATCCATTAAAGCCTTTAATAGAAGGAAAAAGAGTAGTAATTATTGATGATTCTATAGTAAGAGGAACTACTTCAAAAAAATTAGTTCAGCAGTTAAAGAAAGCTGGAGCAAGGGAAATACATTTTAGAATCTCTTCTCCAGTAGTTAAATATCCTTGTTATTTTGGAATAGATACTCCTTATAGAAGCGAACTTATAGGAGCTACTAAAACTATTGATGAAATAAAAGATATTTTAGAGGTGGACTCTATAGCCTATTTATCTGTAGAAGGACTATTAGAATCCTTTGGAGATAAAAATCATGGTTTTTGTCTTGGATGTTTTAATGGAGAGTATCCTGTTGCTGCACCTAATAAGAGTAATGATATGTGAAGGGAGAAAATTTTATGATTACTTATAAAAATGCAGGAGTGAATATTGAAGAGGGGTATGAAGCTGTTAAGCTTATGAAAAATTATGCAAAGGAAACTATAGGCAGTTTAGTTTTAAATTCTATAGGGAGTTTTGGAGCTATGTTTGAAATACCTAAAGGATATGAAAATCCTGTCTTAGTCTCTGGAACGGATGGAGTAGGAACTAAATTAGATATAGCATCAAAGCTTAATAAATATGACACTATAGGGATAGATTGCGTAGCAATGAGTGTAAATGATATTTTATGTCATGGGGCAAGGCCTTTATATTTTTTAGACTATATAGCTTGCGGAAAATTAGAAGCTAATATAGCAGCAGATATAGTAAAAGGGGTATCTAAAGGATGTATTTTAAGTGGAGCATCATTAATTGGTGGAGAAACAGCGGAAATGCCAGGGTTTTATAAAGATGGTGATTATGATGTTGCAGGTTTTGCAGTTGGAATAGTAGAAAAATCAAAAATAATAGATGGGAAAGATATTGATGAAGGAGATGTTTTAATAGGAATAAAATCCTCTGGAATTCATTCTAATGGATATTCTTTAGTTAGAAAACTTATATCGGATTTAAATTGTGACTTTAACGGAGAAAAAATAGGAGAGATTCTTTTAACACCAACAAAAATTTATGTAAAGCCTATTTTAGAACTAATGAAAAAATATAAGATAAAGGGAATGAGTCATATAACAGGAGGAGGATTTATAGAAAATATACCAAGAATGCTTCCAGAAGGAAAGACAGCTGTTATAAAAAAGAATTCTTATAAAATGCCAGAAATATTTAATTACTTAATGAAACTTGGAGTTTCAGAAGAAGAGATGTATAACACTTTTAATATGGGAATAGGGTTTGTTTTATGTATAAATAATCATGATGAAAAAAGTATATTAAAAGCTTTAAAAGATTTAGGAGAAGAGGCTTATAAAATTGGATATATTACCTCTGGAGGTAAGAGAATATGCTTAGAATAGCAGTTTTAATTTCTGGAAGCGGAAGCAATCTTCAATCTATAATAGATAATATAAAAGAAAATAAGATAGATGGAAAAATAGAATATGTAATAAGTGATAGATCTGATGCCTATGGGATAGAGAGAGCTAAAAAAGAAAAAATTAAAACTTATATTATAGATAAAAAAATCTATAGGGGAGATATTTCTGATAAGATTTTAGAGATTATAAATGGGAAAGTAGATTTAGTAGTATTAGCAGGTTTTTTATCTATATTAAAAGGAGATTTATTAAAGATTTTTGAAAACAAAATAATAAATATTCATCCATCCTTAATTCCTAGTTTTTGTGGTAAAGGAATGTATGGCATTTGTGTACATGATGCTGTGATAAAATCTGGAGTTAAAATCAGTGGATGTACAGTACATTTTGTAAGTGAAAAAGTAGATCATGGAGCTATTATTGCTCAAAGTGCTGTGAAAGTTTATTTTGAAGACACAAAGGAAATACTTCAAAAAAGAGTTTTAAAAGAGGAGCATAAGTTATTACCTAAGGTTATTTCATTAATTTCAGAAGGCAAAGTTAAAGTTATTAATGGAAAAACTAAAATAATAGAGTGATTTAGGGAGGAAATTATGAAAAAAAGAGCTTTAATAAGTGTTTATGATAAAGAAGGAATTTTAGATTTTGTAAAATTTTTAAGAGAAAAAAATGTTGAAATAGTATCTACTGGGGGGACATTTAAGTATTTAAAAGAAAATGGAATAGAAGTAAAAGAAGTAGAGGAGACAACAGGTTTTCCGGAAATTTTAGATGGAAGAGTAAAGACTTTACATCCTAAAATTCATGGAGGAATATTAGCAGTAAGAGAAAATAATGAACATATTCAAACATTAAAAAATGAAAACATAGACTTAATTGATTATGTAATTGTTAATTTATATCCTTTCTTTGAAAAAGTTAAAGAGGATATATCTTTTGATAAAAAGGTAGAATTTATAGACATAGGTGGCCCAACTATGCTTAGAGCAGCAGCAAAAAACTTTAAAGATGTAGTAGTTATAACAGATAAAAAAGATTATAAAAAGGTAAAAGAAGAGATAGAAAATAATAATGAAGTTTCTCTAAAAACTAAAAAAATATTAGCAGGAAAGGTTTTTAATTTAACCTCTTCTTATGATAGTGCTATAGCAAACTTTATTTTAAAAGGAGAAATAGAATATAGTGATTATTTAAGTTTAAGTTATAAAAAATCAGGTGCTTTAAGATATGGTGAAAATCCACATCAAAGTGCAGCGTATTATATAGATAATATTAATGAAGGTGCTATGAACAATCTTAAAGTTTTAAATGGAAAAGAATTATCCTACAATAACTTAAAAGATTTAGATATAGCATGGAAAGTTGTAAATGAATTTGAAGAAACCGCTTGTTGTGCTTTAAAACATAATACTCCTTGTGGTGTTGCTTTAGATAATAATCTTTTAAAATGTTATAAAAAAGCTTATGAATGTGATCCTATATCAATTTTTGGTGGAATAGTTACATTAAATAGAAAAGTAGATAAAGAAACAGCAGAGGAAATGGTGAAAATATTTTTAGAGGTAGTAGCTGCTCCAGACTTTGATGATGATGCATTAGAAGTTTTAAAAAGAAAGAAGAATTTAAGAGTTATAAAATGCTTAAAAAAACCATTAAGAAAAAAATCTATGGTTTCTATAGATGGAGGAATTTTAGTTCAAGAAGAGGATAACACTTTTATAAAAGAATTAAAAGTAGTAACAAAGTTAAGTCCATCTAAAGAAGAATTAAAGGATTTAGAATTTGCAATGAAGGTTTGTAAATATGTTAAATCTAATGCAATAGTTGTTGCTAAAAACAATATGGCTTTAGGTATAGGTGGTGGACAAGTTAATAGAATTTGGGCAGCAGAGGAAGCTTTAGAAAGAGGAGAAGGGGCTATAGTAATGGCATCAGATGCCTTTTTCCCTTTTGATGATGTGGTAGAAGAAGCTTACAAACATAATATAAAAGCTATTATACAACCTGGTGGATCAATAAGAGATGAGGATTCTATAAAAAAATGCGATGAATTAGGTATTTCTATGATATTTACTGGAATAAGGCATTTTAAACATTAAAAATGGGATTAAAACTATAAATAAATATTTTATAAGATTTATTATTAAATTAATAAAAAATAATTTATAAAACCTAAATATTATTAAGGGTTTTAGGAGGATAGATGTATTTATGAAGGTTTTAATTATAGGTAGTGGTGGCAGAGAACACGCTATAGCATGGAAGTTATCAAAGGAAGATGATATAGAAAAGATATATGTATCCCCAGGAAATGGAGGAACAGCTTTAGAAAATAAATGTGAAAATATATCTTTAAATAGCAATAAAGACCTAATAGAATTTGCTAAAAAAGAAAAAATCGATTTTACAATAGTAGGGCCAGAAGAGCCTTTAATTAATGGAATAGTAGACGATTTTAAAAGTAAAGGATTAAAAATATTTGGACCGGATAAAAAAGGAGCAGCTCTTGAAGGAAGTAAAGCTTATGCAAAAGAATTTATGGAGAAATATGAAATAAAAACAGCTAAGTATAAAACTTTTATTAATTTAAAAGAAGGATTAAAATATCTGGAAGAAACAGAATATCCAATAGTAATAAAAGCAGATGGAATTGCCGCTGGAAAGGGAGTTATTATTTGCAGAGATAAAGAAAGTGGAAAAGATACATTAAGGGATTTTATGGAAAAGGATATATTTAAAGGTGCAGGCAAAAAAGTTGTAATAGAAGAATTTTTAGAGGGAGTTGAAGCTTCTATTTTAACAGTAACTGATGGAAAAACAATAATACCTTTTATTTCAGCAAAGGATCATAAGCAAGTTTATGATGGAGATAGAGGACCTAATACAGGAGGGATGGGTGTCATATGCCCTAATCCTTATGTAACAGAAGAGGTAATGAAAGAATTTAAAGAAAAAATAATGAATCCAACGTTAAAAGGATTAAAAATAGAAAATATTAATTTTATTGGCAATATATTTTTTGGAATAATGATAACTAAAAAAGGGGTATATTTGTTAGAATATAACGTTAGAATGGGAGATCCAGAAACAGAGGCTATCTTACCTCTTATGAGAACTAATTTAAGTACTATTATTATAAATTCATTAGAAGAAAACTTAGAGAATATAACTATAGAATGGGAAAAGGAAGCTTCAATAAATGTGATGTTATGTTCTGAAGGGTATCCTAAGAGCTATAAAAAGGGGAAAATTATAGAAATTAATCCTATAGATACTGGGAAGATATTTATATCTGGAGCTATTCTTAAGGATAATAAGCTAGTTACATCAGGAGGAAGAGTGCTATCTCTTACTGTAAAAAATAAGAATTTTAACTATGCAAGAGAAGAATGTTATGAAAATATTAATAAGATAAAATTTAATGGAGTATATTTTAGAAAAGATATAGGAAAAAAAGTAAATAATTAATGGAGATTATTAAAATAAAATTAACTATTTTTAAAGAAATATTATTTGAAAATATTATTAAAATATTATATAGTAGATAAAAGACAAGAAAAATAGTTAAGAGGTGAAATGATGACAACTTTAGAAAAGATATTAGCAATTATAGTTATTATACCAGTTATAGGTCTTTTATTATATACAATTATAAAACCTAATGGTACATTAGGAGGTTTAGTAAATGTAGGTAAAGAACAGTCAAGTAAAAAAGTTATTCTTATAAATAGAATAGTTGCAGCTATGGGACTACTAATCTTAAGTACAGCATGTTTTTTAACATTTCTTTATTACTAAACTTTATTTTCAAAATAATTCTTTATAAAATTAGTTAAGGATGTTTTATGATATGATTTTTTTCATAAATAATAATTAGGATTTAGTGATTATTTAAATATATTAATCACTAAATCCTATTTTTGTAAATCTTTTAATATTTAATTTTAAAAAAGATATTTATATTATATAAAAATTTTTTATAAAGAATCTTTTCTAGATTCAAAATCCTTTAATAATTTAATTACTACACCACTTAGGGCTAATAGTCCTAATAGGTTAGGAATTACCATGAGACCATTAAAGGTATCTGCAAGTTCCCAAACTAAATCAACCTTTAATACAGAACCAGCAACTATAAATAAAAGAACTATAAATGCATATATTTTTTTAGCTTTTTCTCCTAATAGATATTTTATATTAGTTTCTCCAAAGAAATACCAACCTATTATAGTTGAGAAAGCAAAAAAGAATAAACATATAGCAATAAATATATTCCCAATATTTCCAAATGCTGAAAAACCTTTTGCGAAGGCATTTTGTGTTAATGTAATTCCAGTTGTATTACCATCTAAAACGCCAGTAGTAAGTATAACAAGTGCAGTTAATGTAAGTATAACAAAAGTATCTATAAATACACCCATCATAGCAACTATACCTTGATCACAAGGATGTTTAACCTTTGCAATAGCATGAGCATGAGGAGTTGAACCCATACCAGCTTCATTTGAGAACAATCCTCTAGAAACGCCATATCTTAGAGCTTCCTTTACAGTAACACCTATTACTCCACCAGCAACAGCAGTAGGGTTAAATGCTCCTATGAATATAGCTTTAAAAGCTGGGAAAATATTAGAAAAGTTTAAGAATATAATTATTAAACTTCCTAAAATATAAAATAGTGCCATAACAGGAACTACTTTTTCAGTAAAAGCAGCTATTTTTTGTCTTCCACCAAAAAATATAAATGATGCTAAGATAGCTACTATTATTCCAACTATTAAAGGATTTATATTAAATGCAGTTTCAAAAGCTGTGCCAATAGAATTACTTTGAACCATGTTTCCCATAAAGCCTAAAGCTAAGATTATAAATACAGCAAAAGCCCCAGCTAATATTTTACCTAACTTTCCTTTAAAGGCAGCACTTATATAATAAACAGGTCCCCCAGTTACCTCACCGTTTTTAACTGTTTTATATTTTTGAGATAAAGTAGCTTCTGCAAAAATTGTAGACATTCCAAAGAACGCACTAAGCCACATCCAAAAAATAGCTCCAGGACCACCTGAGGCTATAGCAGTAGCAGCACCTGCTAAGTTACCAGTACCTACTTGAGCTGCTATAGCTGTAGCTAAGGATTGAAAAGATGACATACCATCTTTTCCAGCTTTATCACCCCGTAGTTTAATGTTTCCAAAGGTTCTTTTGAAACTTTCTTTAAATTTTCTAACTTGTATAAATTTTAATTTAAAAGTAAAATAAATTCCTGTACCGCAAAGTAAAAATATTAATAAAAAGTTCCAAAAAAAACTATTAATTTGTTTTACAATAGTTAATAAATCCATAAGACCCTCCTTTTCATTATATTTTTGTGAGTATATTAAAATTTTATTATTAAAAACTTTTATTTTCAAAAATCATATTAATTTAAATAAATTAATTAACATATATTTTCCAATAAATGCTAATATTATCATTTAAATTCTTAATAATATTAAATTAAAATATCTTATATTAAAGTAATTTTAAGGTTTATAAATAATATAAAAATAAGGTTATATCATTAAAATTAATGATATAACCTTAAGTATTTTTAAAATTTTATTTTTATATTTAAATTTTTAAAGTAATCCATCTTCTTTTTTCTTTTCATAATCTTTAAGGAGCTTACATACAACTCCATTTAAAGCAAGTAAAGCTAGAAGGTTAGGTATAACCATAAATCCATTAAAAGTATCAGCAAGTTCCCAAACTAAATCAACTTTTAGACTTGAACCTACTACTATTAATATAAGAACTATTCCAGCATAAAATTTAGTTGCTTTTTCTCCAAATAAATATTTTATATTAGTTTCTCCAAAGAAATACCAACCTATTATAGTTGAAAAGGCAAAGAATAGTAAACAAATAGCTATGAAAATGTTACCAAAGGAACCGAAGGCAGCAACGAAAGCATTTTGAGTTAATACTATACCAGTGGTTGTACCATCATAAGCTCCAGATGTTAATATAACAAGAGCAGTTAATGTAAGGATAATAAAAGTATCTATAAATACTCCCATCATAGCAACTACACCTTGTTCAAAAGGATGGTTAACCTTTGCAATAGCATGAGCATGAGGAGTTGAACCCATACCAGCTTCATTAGAGAATAAACCTCTAGAAACACCATATCTAATAGCTTGTTTAATTGTTATTCCAACTAAGCCACCGGTAACTGCTTCTGGTGAAAAAGCTCCTATAAATATAGCTTTAAAAGCAGGAATAATATGTGAGCCATTCATAACTAAAATGATAATTGCACCTATTATGTAAAATGCAGCCATAATGGGAACTAATTTCTCGGTAGTAGAAGCTATTCTTTGTCTTCCACCTAAGAAAATAAATGAAGCTAGAAGAGCAACTAATACTCCGACTATTATAGGATTTATACCTAAAGCGTTTTCAAAGGCTACACCTATAGAATTACTTTGCACCATATTTCCCATAAATCCTAAAGCAACTATTATAAAAATAGAAAAGGAACCAGCTAATATTTTCCCTAAATTTCCTTTAAAAGCACCTTTTATATAGTAGGAAGGACCACCAGTTACTTCACCGTCCTTTACAGTTTTATATTTTTGGGCTAAAGTGGCTTCTGCAAAAATTGTAGACATTCCAAAGAAAGCACTAAGCCACATCCAGAAAATAGCACCGGGACCACCCATAACTATAGCAGTAGCTGCACCTGCTAAGTTACCAGTACCGACTTGAGCTGCTATAGCAGTAGCTAAGGATTGAAAGGATGACATGCCATCTTTTCCTGCTTTAGCACCATTTAGTGTTAACCCTCCAAAGGTATGTTTAAAGGCTTCTTTAAATTTTCTTACTTGTACAAATTTTAATCGAATTGTAAAAAATATACCTGTACCACAAAGTAGGAAAACTAATAAGTACCCCCAAAAAAAGGAATTAATACTTTGTACTATGGATAATAAATCCATTTTAAAACCCCCCTTATTAAATTTTGTTAAATAATCTCTAATTAAATCTTATCATTATTAATGGAAAGTTCTCAAAATTAAAAAAGCCCATAAATATTGGTAAAATGGTCATATTCAAGGTAAAACTTACATTTTAAAGCTATATTCATAGAAATTCATTAAATGTCATATTATTAAAATATATCACATAAATTTATATAACTAAATTTTAAGTAAATAAATATTATTAAGAATAAAGAAGAGAATTGTATATAGGATATTTACTTTTGAAAATAAAGGTTTTTTAAAGTAAATATTAATAGATAAATGTATACGAAATAAGTTATGAAGCTAAACTTAAAAGCTTAGCTTCATAATTCTTTAAAAATTCATAATTAATATTTGAAATAGGTTAAGTATTATTAATTAAAATATTTTTTACTAATCAGTTTTAAGAAATCCCTTTTTATATTTAATATGATTATTTAACTTTTTATATTTAATACAATTCATTTTGTAGTTTATATATTTTTTATATAAAGATATTTAGTTTAATATGAACTATATATAAATTGAAAATTATTTTTTTATTATTTATATTTATAAATAAATAATTTTGCCTATATTAAAGCAATTCATCTTTTTGTTTATCTTCATAGTCTTTAAGCAATTTAACTACAACACTATTTAAAGCTAATAAAGCTAGAAGGTTTGGAATTACCATAAATCCATTGAAGGTATCAGCAAGTTCCCAAACTAAATCAACCTTTAAACTAGAACCAACTATTATTAAAATAAGTACTATAATAGAATAAAATTTAGTTGCTTTATCCCCAAATAAATATTTTATATTAATTTCCCCAAAGAAATACCAACCTATTATAGTAGAAAAAGAGAAAAATAATAAACATATGGCTATAAACATATTACCAAAGGATCCAAAGGTTGCAACAAAAGCATTTTGAGTTAATACAATACCAGTAGTTGTACCATCATAAACTCCAGATGTTAATATAACAAGAGCAGTTAATGTAAGTATAATAAAAGTTATAAATACACCCATCATAGCAGTAACACCTTGCTCACAAGGATGTTTAACTTTTGCAATAGCATGAGCATGGGGAGTTGAGCCCATACCAGCTTCGTTTGAAAATAATCCTCTAGCAATACCATATCTAATAGCTTGGCTAATGGTTATACCAACTAATCCACCTGAAACAGCTTCAGGTGAGAATGCTCCTACAAAGATAGATCTAAAGGCAGGAATTATTTCAGAATAATTCATTATAAGAATTATAATGCTGCCGATTATATAAAATGCTGCCATAATTGGAACTAATTTTTCTGTGGTAGATGCTATTTTCTCTCTTCCTCCGAAAAATATAAAGGCAGCTAGAATAGCAACTAATACACCAATTACTATAGGGTTAATTCCTAAAGCGTTTTCAAATGCTACACCGATGGAATTACTTTGAACCATGTTTCCCATAAAGCCTAAAGCTAATATTATAAATACTGCAAAAGCACCTGCCAATATTTTACCTAAAGTTCCTTTAAAAGCAGCTTTTATATAATATGCTGGTCCACCAGTTACTTCTCCATCTTTTACAGTTTTATATTTTTGAGCTAAAGTAGCTTCTGCAAAAATTGTAGACATTCCAAAGAAAGCACTAAGCCACATCCAAAAAATAGCTCCAGGACCACCCATAACTATAGCGGTAGCGGCACCAGCTAAATTACCAGTACCTACTTGAGCAGCAATAGCAGTTGCTAAAGATTGGAATGAAGACATACCATCCTTTCCAGCTTTATCACCGTTTAGTGTTAGATTACCAAAAGTGTGTTTAAAAGCATCTTTAAATTTTGTAATCTGTACAAATTTTAATCTTATTGTGAAAAATATACCCGTTCCGCAAAGTAGAAAGATTAATAAGTACCCCCAAAAAAACGAGTTAAATTCTTTTATGGTAGATAAGAAATTCATTGAAAACCCCCTTATTAAATGTTAGTTAAATAATCTATGATTAAATTTTATCATCAATAATGCAATATTTTCAAGAAAATTCTTAAAATTTAAAAAATGGCTAATAGAAATTAATACAAATTTGTATGATAAAAGTAAATTATATATGAATTTGTAATAAAATTAATAATATTACAAATAAATTATCAAATAAAAGTCTGAAAAACTAATAAAATCTTTTTTATTAGTTTTTTAAACTTTTATTTTTTTAATAATTAAATAATTTATTTATTTTTAATAAAATATAAATAAAAATAATTTTAATTGCATAAAGTTATTATAAACTAATAAAATTTATATTAACTAATTATAAATGAATTAATTTATTAGTTTTAAATAGAATTTAGACAATTGTTTTTTATAAATGTATAATAAAAAGGTATTTTAGAAAGTTAAATAATAAATATAAGATTAATAAAACAAAAGCTTAATTGTGAGGTGATATTATGAGTTGGACAAAAGATTTATCAGTAGAAAGAAAAATGGATATTATATTTTATATTTTATTAATTATTACTCTTCCCTTTAAACTTATGAATAGTGAGTATGATAAGGTATTTTCAATTATACTTACATTTTTTACTGTTATATTAACTAGTATTGTATTTTCTAAGATAAAAATAAAAATGCCAACACAAGTCTATTTTATAGTCTTAGTATTTATATTTTTGTCTATGTATTTAGGAAAAGTAATTAATTTTTATAGGTTTTTTCCTAGATGGGATAAATTCCTTCATCTAATTTCAGGACCTATACTTACTTTAATGGGGTATATAATTTTTTTAAATTTAATAAATAAAAAAGTCTATAAAGGGATAAATCCAGTATTAGGTATTTTGTTTGGTGTATTTTTTTCTATAGCTTGTGCAGGTGGATGGGAAATATTTGAATTTACATCAGATCATCTTTTTGGAACAAATGCTCAAAATAATAGTTTGCTTGATACTATGGGAGATATAATTTGTGGAACAATAGGCGGAACAATAATGGGAATATTAATGTATTTACCTCTTAGAGGTAAAAATGTTCCTTTCTTTAAGAAAATGATGATAGATTTAGAAGAAACTATAGTTAAAAAATAATGTTAGAGTATATGAAAAATAATTAAAAGAATCAAAATAAAAAAAAGCCTTTGTTTTAAATAAAAAATTAAAACAAAGGCTTTTTTTATTTATATAAATAATCTCTAGTCATTGGTAAAGAATTATTTAATCCTTTAGTAATCAAGAATTGATGTATATCAACTACACCATAATGAAATGAAGCAGCACAAGAGCATAAATACATTCGCCACATTCTAATAAATTTTTCATCAAATAACTCTCTAACTTTATCTAAATTATTTTCAAAATTATCTTTCCAACACATAAGAGTTTTTGTATAATGTAATCTCAAACTTTCTAAATCTACAATATTAAAATCATGTTCAGGAAAATAACCAACAACTTCTCTTATTGATGGTATATATCCACCGGGGAATATGTATTTTTTTATCCATTCATTACCATCACTTTCAGTTAGACCAGTGATAAAGTGAAGTAAGAAAACTCCATGAGGGTTAAGAATTTTATCTACTATTTCTAAGTATTCAGGAATGTTTGCTCTACCTACATGTTCAAGCATTCCAACACTGACGACTCTATTAAATGTAAAGCCAGAATTTTTTAAATCTCTATAATCCATTAATTTAACATCAACATACTCTTCTAAATTCTCTTCTTTTATTCTTTCTTTTACTTTTTTATATTGTTCATTACTTAAGGTTATACCTAAAGCATGAACTTTATAAAGTTTAGCAGCTTCTATAATTAAATATCCCCAACCACAACCTATATCTAGAAGACTTTGGCCTTCTTTTAAGTTAAGTTTTTTTAATATGTAGTGAACCTTATTCATTTGAGCATCATATAAGGTATCATTAGGATCTTTAAAATAACCACAGGAATAACTAAGAGTTTTATCAAGCCATAAACTATAGAAATCGTTACCTAAATCATAATGATATGATATATCTTTTTTTTGTTCTTTTAAAGAAGTTCCCTTAAGACTAGAAAGTTTAGCTAGTTTAGCGATAAACTTATTACTATTAAGAAAACTATCTTTATTTTTATATATAGATTCTAAGATTTCTTGAATATCTCCTTCAAAATCTAAATCCCCATTCATATAAGCTTCTCCAAAAGCTAATGAGGCATCATGAAGAATATCTGATTTTTTTAAAGGTTTATTAAAGATAATTTTAAACTTTGGGTCTCCATCTCCTATAAGCTCTTCTTTTCCATCCCAAAACTTTACGATGAAAGTTTCACAAGAAATATTTTTTAAAAATTGTTTTAAGAATAATTTTTCCATATTATTATCTCCAATCTAAGTTTATTATAGTTTTTAAATATGTTTTATTTTAGTGTTATGAGAGTTTTTAATATAGCATTCATCATCATAGTATCACTAAATTATATAAAAATTATTTACAAATGATTAATAAACTTTTAATAAAATGTAATAATTAAGATTTTGATATAAAAATATTTTTTATTTTTTAAAAAATGAAATATAAAAATCCATTCAAAGAATATTAAAAAAAATATAACAATTTTAATAATTTGAAAAAATCTTAATAGAAGGCTTTTCTTAAATCTTAGTAGTATAATGGAGGGCGAATGTTTTTTAGAAAAGGAGGATAAAATGTATAAACCAACAATATTAAAGCTTATTAAAAATAAGGAATTAACAAAAGAACAAATAATAAAAGATATTATTGCAGGAATTATAGTAGCTATAATAGCATTACCTTTATCTGTAGCCCTTGGAATATCTTCTGGGGTATCACCAGAAAAGGGATTAATCACAGCTATAATTGCAGGACTTTGCATTTCACTTTTCGGAGGAAGTCGAGTTCAAATAGGAGGACCTACTGGAGCTTTTGTAATAATAATTTATGGAATAATTGAAAAGTATGGATTAGAAGGATTAGTAGTTTCAACCTTTATGGCAGGGGTAATACTTATAATTTTTGGACTTTTAAAATTAGGAGATTTAATAAAATATATTCCTCGCTCAGTAACTATAGGATTTACGGCAGGAATAGGAGTAACATTATTCTCTACTCAAGTTAAGGATTTTTTAGGAATGGGTATAGATAAGGTTCCATCAAGCTTTATATCTAAATGGTGTGTTTATTTAAGCAATATAAATTTAGTAAGCTTTTGGTCAATGGCTCTAGGAGTAATTTCATTATTAATAATAGTATTTTGGTCAAAAATAAATAAAACAATTCCAGGCTCATTAATAGCTTTGATTGTAGGTACTTTATTAGCTTTTGCTTTTAAGCTTCCAGTATCTACAATAGGAAGTCAATTTGGAGAAATTTCATCAAGTTTCCCAACACCTAAACTACCTATTTTAAATATAAACACTGTAAAAACATTAATAGCACCAGCTTTTACAATTGCATTATTGGCAGCTATTGAATCTTTACTTTCAGCAGTTGTATCAGATAAAATGATTGATTGTGAACATGATTCTAATTCAGAGTTAATTGGACAAGGAATTGGAAGCATAATGTCATCTATTTTTGGTGGAATACCAGCTACTGGTGCAATAGCAAGAACTGCCGCTAATGTAAAAAATGGAGGAAGAACTCCTATAGCAGGTATAGTTCATGCAATAATATTATTATTAATAATGAAAATACTTATGCCACTTATAAAGTATGTACCACTTACAACTTTAGCAGCAATACTTTTGGTAGTATCTTATAATATGAGTGAAGTTAAAGCTTTTTCAAAATTATTATTTAGTTCTAAAATAGATCTAATATTATTATTAGTAACTTTTATTTTAACTTTAGTATGTGACTTAGTCGTTGCTATAGGAGTTGCTATGGTTATATATCTTATGTATGAAAAAGCCTTAAAATATACTCCATTTTATAAGGGTCAACAATCTTAAAATAATTATCTATAGTATTTTATTTATTTAAATTATTAAAATATATATTAAGAAAATAATAAAGAGAAGCTGTAAAATTAATTTTACAGCTTTTTTTACATAATAAATAATATAAGTTAGAGGTAATTTTAAAATAAATATTAAAAGTATATATATTTATTTTAAAATCTATGTATTGAAGAAATTATTATTAGTTGGAATATTAGTTTTATAGGATTATAATACTAAATATATGGTATTTTTTTATAAAGGGGAGAATGTTATATGGTAAAAAATATAATTGTTGATTTAGAAACTATCGAGGGTATGCTATATTTTTGGCAAGCAGCTTCAGAAAAAGAAAATGTTTCAGAAACTTTTTTTTATGATATGTCAGATATGGATGGATTTAATTTAATCTATGATAAGGATTTTACTAAGGAATCTGTAAGAAAAGTTTTAAGTGCTATAAAAAATAGAGAATTACTTTCAGGAGCAGATAAAAAAGAAAAGAGATTTTGGAATTATAATATGTGGGTTATGGAGGATTTAGAATATACTAAGGCTATGGCAGACCCTGTTAAACATCTTAATTTAGATTCTATTATAGAGGAATTAAATAAAGAGGTTCCAAATGGAAAATTTGAAGAACTAAAGGTATTTTTTGTACCTCTTCATTTAGAAGATTATTATATTAAGGGCAATTCTCTTATAATAAACTTTTTTAAGGTAAAACCAAATGATTTTGAAGATGGAGCTAATATAGGGGGAGTACCTTTAGAGAAGTATGTAAAAGATAAATTAGTTGAACTTTTAAAAAAATAATTATTTTAATATAATATATAAAAAATAATTGAATAATATCTAATATAAATTTAGAAAGAAATATTATGAATGAAAAAACTATGAAATGGATATTCTTATAATATCTTTTATACTAATGGATATTATATTTCATTTCATAGTTTTTATTTACATAAGAAAATATTCTAAATAATAATATAAAAAATTACTTAAAATATTATAACTTTAAATAAATTAGATTTTATTGAATTAATTCTAATTTTAATCTAATTCTATCTTTTCAATAATTACATTATATTTTCCTTGAGGAGAATCAACAGTTACCTTATCTCCTACTCTTTTTTTATATATAACTTTTCCAATAGGACACTCAATGCTTACTTTATTATTTAAAGGATCTGCATCTACAGTAGTAACGATAGTAAATACATCAGTATCATTATCATCTTCAAATCTTAGAGTTACTTTTTTACCTATACCTACTTCATCATAAGCAGTATTGTCTACGATTAAATTAGCTGTTCGTATCATTTTTTCAAGATAATGCATTCTACCATTATTTTGAGCTCTTTCTTTTTTTGCAGCTTTATATTCAAAGTTCTCACTTAAGTCACCATGAGCCCTAGCTTCTTTTAGCTCTTCGTTTATTTTAAATCGTACAACAGTTTTTCTATATTCTAATTCTTCTTTTAATTTGTTTAAAGATTCTTCAGTTAAATAGTTATACAATTTGTTCACTTCCTTTAGATTGAATTTATTTATTAGTAAGTTAAAAGTATAGCTTTATATAGTTTAATATTTTGTAAAATTTAAACATAATGTAATTCTAATTAGAATAATACATTAGTAGTGAATTTGTTAAATTATGAGAATTTTATATTTCTAATTATACCACAAATTGATAATTTTTAAGAGTTAGTTATATGAAAATAAGTATATGTTAAAAAATATCTGCACATTAATAATAAATTAATTTTCTGTAAAGGATTATGTATGTTAGAATTAGAGTTATAAGAGTTAGAAAGGAAAAAGAGGTGATATAGATGAAATTATTTGAAAAAGTATCTAAATATTTAGATATTCTAGTTTTAGTCGCTATAGGATTTGTAATAATAAAGTTAATAGATAATTTTCATGTATTTATTCCTTTATTAGATAAAACTTATTCAATAATAAGTACATTTTTATATGCTTTTATAATAGCGTATATATTAAATCCTATTATGAATGTATTTGAAAAGAAATGTAAACTTAAAAGAGGGTTAAGTCTTTTTATAACCTATGCCTTAATCTTAGGATTAGTGTTTATTATATGTTTCTTTTTTATACCTTCCATTGTAAATAGTATTATTGATTTAACAGGAAGTATTCCAAGCTATATAAAGCAAATACAAGAATGGTTTAATAATTTATTGAAGAATGATACAATAAAAACTTTAATGGATCAAACTGGAATTCTACATAAGATAAACGTAATGCCAGAGACAGTAGGCAGCGTAGCAATTAATATATTAAATGGAGCAGTAACAGGATTAGTTTCTACTACTAGTTATGTTATTAAATGGGTATTTGGATTTATTATTTCAATATATGTATTATATGATAAAGAAAAGTTTTTAAAATTTGCAAAAACTATATGTTACATGATTTTAAAAGAGAAAAAAGGAAAAAGCTTTGAAAATTTTGTTAGAACATTACACAAAATGATTGGAGTATATATTGGTACTAAAGCAATAGACTCTACTATAATAGGATTTTTATCTTTAGTAGGAATGCTAATAATAGGCATACCTTATGCATTTTTATTATCTTTAGTAGTTGGCTTTACAAATATGATTCCTTATTTTGGACCATTTTTAGGAATGGTAGTAGCTTTTTCAATAAACAT
This sequence comes from Clostridium fallax, assembly GCF_900129365.1. Classification (GTDB taxonomy): domain Bacteria; phylum Bacillota; class Clostridia; order Clostridiales; family Clostridiaceae; genus Clostridium_AH; species Clostridium_AH fallax. Next base: position 16,784 of record NZ_FQVM01000011.1, on the reverse strand, counting down.
ATTTATAAATCCTACAAAAGCTATAATAGTTCTTATTTTCCTATTCTTACTTCAACAATTTGATGCATGGTATTTAGAGCCAAAATTAATAGGAAATAAAGTTGGATTAAGTCCATTTTTAATAATATTAGGAGTAACAATAGGTGGGGGATTTTATGGACCTATAGGAATGATTTTAGCATCACCGGTTATGGCTATAATAAGAGTGTATACAGATAGAAAGTTAGAAGAGTTTAGAGAAAAAAATACTTATCTAGCTTAATATATCTTAATAAAAATATAGCATGGGGGCTTTAATATGTTAATGTATATTGTTATTTTTATATCTAAAATAATTGAAGTATCCTTAACTACTATTAGAACAGTAATGATAACAAGAGGAGAAAAACTAATAGCATCTGTAATTGGCTTTTTTGAAGTTGTAATTTGGTTATTAATAGTTGGAGATGTATTAGAAGGAATACAAGATGATCCTTGGAAAATGTTAGCCTATGCTTTAGGATTTGCTTGTGGCAATTATATAGGATCAATTATAGAAGAAAAATTAGCAATAGGACTATTAACTATTAATGTTATTGTATCAGAAAAAGATGGAAAGGCTATGATGAATCTTTTAAGAAATGCAGGCCTTGGAGTTACAATACTAGATGCCTCTGGGCTTAAAGAAAATAAAAAGGTTTTAATAATACATGCTAAAAGAAAAAGAAAAGATGAGATTATAAGTTTAATAGAAAATAGTAATATAAAAGCAGTAATTTCAGTTACTGATACTAAGACAGTATATGGTGGATATGGATTGAAAAAATAAAATGGTTTATGGGAAATTAAAGGAGATGTAAAACTACATCTCCTTTAATTTATTAATATTATAAAATTATTTATATAAAAATATTTAAGAAAAAGTATGAAATTTTTAATAAAATAGGTTTATATATTAGAAAAAAAGAATATAATATATAAAAAAGTTTTAATTTAATATTGACATTAATATTTTAAGATGATAATATAAATGCAACAAGTTAATAGAAAAAAGCAAAGATGAGAAGAAGTAATTATTAGAACTGGTTTAAGCGAGTAGATGATGGTGAAAGATCTATACTAAGCTAGTAATGAATAACATCTCGGAGCTTCCAATGGAAATTTAATTTTTAAAAAGTACACTTGGACGGAACCATCCTGTTAGAAAATGGACAGTATCGAATAAGTTTAAATTCTGTACTGGTTAAGGAGAACTTGTTATTTAGTTAATTTAGGTGGTACCGCGGAAGATATACCTTTCGTCCTAGTTTTGTAGGATGAAGGGTTTTTTTATATTTAAAATAAATTACTTTGCAAAGTATAAAATAAACATATGAAAAATAATAGGAGGAGCAAAAATGGGATTAGATAGATTAATTTTACCAGAAAAATATGAAACAAAATTAGGCTTAAAGGATACAGAGATAGCAATTAAAAAATTAAAAGATTTTTTTGAAGCTGAATTATCAAAGGTATTAAACTTAACAAGAGTTTCAGCACCTTTATTTGTAAAAAAAGAAACTGGGGTTAATGATAATTTAAATGGAACAGAAAGACCTGTTGCTTTTAACATGAAAGAAGCTAAGGATGATGAAATAGAAATAGTTCATTCATTAGCTAAATGGAAAAGAATGGTTTTGTATAGATATGGCTTTAAAAATGAAGAAGGTTTATATACAGATATGAATGCCATAAGAAGAGATGAAGATTTAGATAATATTCACTCTATATATGTAGATCAATGGGACTGGGAAAAGGTTATAGATAAAAAAGATAGAACAGAAGAAAAGCTAAGAGAAATTGTAAAATCAATTTATGGAGTATTTAAAAAAACAGAGAAATTTATTTGCAGTGAATATAAAGGCATAGAAGAAATTCTTCCAGAAGATATTTATTTTGTAACTGCCCAAGAATTAGAAAATAAGTATCCAAACCTTTCAGCTAAAGAAAGAGAAAATGCTATATGTAAGGAAAAGAAAGCAGTATTTATAAAAGGTATTGGTGGAGAGTTAGAGTCAGGAGAAAAGCATGATGGAAGATCACCAGATTATGATGATTGGAACTTAAATGGAGATATATTATTTTATTATCCAGTACTAGATATGGCTTTAGAGCTTTCATCAATGGGAATAAGAGTAGATGAAGAAGCTTTAGAAAGACAATTAAAAATAGCAAATTGTGAAGATAGAAAAGAATTAGATTTTCATAAGAAACTTTTACAAGGAGAACTTCCATACACTGTAGGCGGTGGAATTGGACAATCAAGAATTTGTATGTTCTTTTTAAGAAAAGCACATATAGGAGAAGTTCAATCATCTATATGGACAGAGGATATGATAAAAGAATGTGAGAAAAATAATATAGTATTACTATAATAAGATATATTAAAACAATTTAAATTTATTTGGTAATTATTTATAATAAAGAATAAACACTATCAAAGTTTAATACTATGATAGTGTTTATTTAAATTATAAAATAATATTAGTAAATTTATGAATAAAAGTATATTAAAAGAAAAGTCCATAGTTACCTATAGTATTTTTGAAACAAATTTGCCATAATATAAGTATATAATTATTAACATAGCATTTATGCATTTAAATATAAAGAACTTTAAACAATTATGGAGGACGCTATGGAATTGAAGATTTTTGAGTTTATAGATGAGGTTGTAAATGATTTAGAAGAGTCTAATGAAAAATTTGAATATATAGCTAATGAAATAAAAATTTATTTTGAAGAAGTATTAAGTCATTATGGAGATGGGTATTTAAACATAAATTCTAGAGTTAAATCTACTGAAAGTTTAAAGGAAAAAATACTTAGAAACAATTATTATAAAAAATTCAGTAGCTCTAAAGAACTTTTTTATAATCTTTCTGATTTAATAGGTACAAGAATTGAATGTAGATTTATTAATGATGAGAAAAAAATATATCATCTAATTAAAAATTATTTTTATAAAACTAATGGGGATGGCTTTTATTATAATCCTATTAATAAAAAAATATTTTTAGAACTAGCTGGAAAACAGCCTCAATTACAAAAAAATGGTTTCGAAATTTATAGAATAGATGGTGTTTACATAGATGGAGAAGAAAGAGTTAGATTTGAACTTCAAATAAAATCCCTAGTTAACGTCTTTTGGGGAGAAATAGAACATAAAATAATATATAAAAACTTTAATTACATGCTTACTGATAATTTTCTAAAACAAATAATGAGTTCTTTAAAAAAGAACTTAGCAATGATAGATAATGAACTTCTAATTATTTATGAACAATTTAATAGAATAGATTCTGAAAAAACAGACATAAGAAAAGAACTTATACAAGGAGTGCTTGCAAAAGGTATATATGATTTATTTTCAGAGAGAATGAAAACTTCTATAGGTTTTGTAATAGACTTTAAAAAATCCTGTGAAACAGTTATGAAATATATTTTTAGATCTAATTATGTAACAGATGTACAAGAATATACAGCTACTTTGTTAAATACTTTAAAAAGATTAAATGAATTATCTTATGATAATGTAGATTTTTCTCAGGAAATTATTTTTGAGAGGGAAATAGAGTTTGAAGACGATTTTTCTAAAATAGTAGGACAAACATTATTAAAATCAATAAATGAAGATTTTCAGTGGAATCTTTTCTTTAAAATATTATTTCATATAGAGCCTGGAGACAATGTAGAAGATTTTTATAGTTTTATCTTATTTTTTAAAGATTTATTTTACACAACAGAAGGAGCTAAATCTTTAATCAAAGCCTTTGGTGAAGATAAGGGAAGAGAAATAAGTGAAGGATTATTAAAAGAATTAGCAATTTGTTTTAAAAAAGTAGATTCAATAGAATTCATATATGATAATAATATAGAATCTATAAATGAGTGCATAATAAATTTTATAAATATTATAGTTAACAATGTAAGAGATTATAATCAATGGCTACAAGTTAAAACTATTTTCTTTAAATTATTTAGAGTTAATATATTAACTATATTTAATGAAAAAGTAGATAAAAAAATAATAAAGGATTTGATAGAGGAAATTAAATATTGTCCAATAAATATGGATATACAAAAAGAATTTTTGAATCCTTTAGATAGACTAGACTTTTTATGTGAATTAAAAGATAATGAAATAGAAAGTTTTTTTAAAGTTTTATAAATTATATATTTTTAAAATAGGGGGAAAGATAGTGGAAATTAGATTTAATATAAATGAAGAGGATTTGATACAATATAATTTGTATCAAGCAAGTACATTAAAAAGTATCAAAAGAGCAGTAATGCTTCAAAGATTTGTACCAGCTGTAATATTTATAGTTGCAGGTTTTTTATTTTCCAATAAGGATTCTAGTAGCTACTATATATCTATAATGTCTTTTGTTTTATTAGCTATAATATGGATTGGGTTTTATCCTTTATATTTTAAAAGACATGTTACAAAAAGTATGAATAAGATATTTAAAAAGGATGAATCTAAGAAACTTTTTGGAAACTATTCTATAAAATTAGATGACAAAAGAGTATTAGAAATATCACCAAGTGGTAAAAATTCAACAGATTGGGAAAAAATTAAGGGGTTAGTAGAGTATAAAGGATATTTATTTATAATTTTAACAGAGCTAACAGCTTATATAGTTCCACCTAAAGCTTTTAAAGACGAAAACAAAAAGCAAGATTTTGTAAAACTTATAAATAATAAAATAAAAAATAATGAAGTATAATATAGTTTATATTAATAAGCTGTATCAAATATCTTACCGATTATATATTTTAGATGGTTTAGATTTTGATACAGCTTTTTATAAAATTAATTTGAATTTTATAGTATTTTATTTATTTCATTTAATGAAGAATTTATTAGAATTAATTTATCTCTTCTATTTAAGTTTTTTATTAAGTATTCTTCTTTTTGAGCATCTATTTTAGAGGAAAAGGCTTTCATAAAAACTAATTTTACAGGTCTTCTACCTCTAGTATATTTAGCTCCCTTTTTAGAATAATTATGCTCATAAAGTCTTCTTTTTATATCTGTTGTCCAACCTGTATATAATGTATCATCACAACATATAACTATATAAACGTAGGCCATAAAAACTCCTTATCTTAAAATATATTTCTTTATTTATGCTTAGGTTTTATTATTGTTATTTTAGTATATAAGCATTAACTTAAATGCATGGAATTTATTTGTAAATTATTAATAAGTTTACTTAACTATGATAAAATATCATTTATAAAGAGGAGGTTGTTATAATTATGGAATTTATAAAAAAGTTTAAAAGCAACATAATAGTATTATCTATATTTATATTTGCTTTTTTAATAACATTAATAAAAAATTTATTTTTTACGAGATATATACATTATGAGAGTATTTTAATAGCTTTGGTACCATTAATATTATATAGTATATCTTTATATATTGTAGTAAAAAATAATAAGAAGATTAAATGGACAAGATTTTCAAATTTTTTTAATTTAATACTTTTTTTATTAATAGTAATAATTAATTTTTTTTATATATCCTTTAAAGATTCTACAGGAACTATTAAAAATATTAGTTCCTATAATAGAATATTAAGGATTTATAATTATGATGAAAATCCACTTATAAATCATTTTCCTGTATCAATTCCTAAAGATGCTTCTGATATAGAGTTTTTAGAACATCCTCAATTTTTACAAGGATCTGCACAGATGTATTTAAAATATAAACTTCCAGAAGAGAAATTTAAAAATTTAGATAAAAAGTTAATAGAGAAAAATTATAAAGAAATAGATAACTTCTCAGAAGTTGCTGAAGAAATTGAAATTCCTAAATCAGTTAAAGAATTTTTAAATAATGGTAGTAGTAAATACAAGATATTCTTAGTAGATAAAGAAGATTATGAAAATAATTTAAGTAATGGTGGAACCTTTGGAATAGCTTTAAATTACTCTAATAGTTCTGTAATGTATTGGAGTGAAAGCTTATAGAAAATTATACAATTATAGTATTAATATGACTAAAAATCTAATATTATGTAATAATTATAATTAATTAGTAGTGACTTTGCTTTTGAATTGTAGTAAAATTTAATAGGATTTCTATACTTATTTAAATTTTAGAGGTGAACTTATGAAAAAAGTCATTATTAATGGAGTTTTAATTGAAGAAAGTAAAGATATAACAATCTTAGAATTAGCTAAAGCAAACAAAATAGATATTCCTAATTTATGTTTTTTAAAAGACTGTAATGGTGGAAATAACTGTGGAATATGCGGGGTAGAAGTAGAGGGAGAAAAAAATCTAATTACTGCATGTAATACTATAATTAAAGATGGAATGGTAATAAATACAAAATCAGAAAGAGTTTTAGAAAATGCAAAAGAAAAAGTTTCAAAATTATTAGATACTCATGAATTTAAATGTGGTCCATGTAAGAGGAGAGAGAATTGTGAGTTTTTAAAAATTGTTATAAAAACTAAAGGAAGAGCATCTAAACCATTTATTGTGGAAAATAAAAAAGATTATATAGATGATAGAAGTAAATCATTAGTTATAGATAGAAGTAAATGTGTTAAATGTGGTAGATGCGTTGCGGCTTGTAAAGCTAAAACAGGAACAGAGTCAATAGAATTTTATAAAAAAGATGATGTAAAGATTATAAGACCTAAAAATGGTATTTCTTTTGATGAAGGAAAATGTCTGCTTTGTGGACAATGTGTAATGGCATGCCCTGTAGATGCTTTATATGAAAAATCACACATAGAAAGAGTAAAGGAAGCCTTAGAAGACCCTAAAAAACATGTTTTAGTAGCTATAGCTCCATCAGTAAGAACTGCTATGGGTGAACTTTTTGGAATGGGTTATGGAGTAGATGTTACTGGAAAATTATATTCTGCTTTAAGACTTTTAGGGTTTGATAAAATTTTTGATATAAATTTTGGTGCAGATATGACAATAATGGAAGAGACTACAGAGCTTTTAGAAAGAATAAAAAATAATGGTCCTTTTCCAATGTTTACATCTTGTTGTCCAGCATGGGTAAGACAGGTTGAAAATTATTATCCTAATTATTTAGAAAATTTATCTACAGCTAAATCACCGCAGCAGATTTTTGGTACTGCAACTAAAACTTATTATCCACATATAGAGGATATTGATCCTAAAAATGTATTTACTGTAACAATAATGCCTTGTACTGCTAAAAAATTTGAAGCTGATAGAGAAGAGATGAAATATAAAGAATATAGAGACATAGATGCTGTAATTACAACAAGAGAACTAGCAAGGTTTATAAAAGAGAAGAAAATAGATTTTAAAAACTTAGAAGATAGTGAATGTGACCCTGCAATGGGAGAGTACACTGGTGCAGGAGCTATATTTGGAGCCACTGGAGGGGTTATGGAAGCTGCTTTAAGAACTGCTAAGGATTTTATAGAAAATCAAGATCTTTCAAATATTGAATATAAAATGGTAAGAGGATTAAAGGGAATAAAAGAAGCAAAGGTAATATTAAATAATAAAGAATATAATATTGCAGTAGTAAATGGAGCAAAAAATTTAAAAGAATTTATGGATTCTGATAATTTAAACAAAAAGCAATATCATTTTATAGAGGTTATGGCCTGTGAAGGGGGATGTGTAAATGGAGGTGGACAACCACATATTTCATCTAGCGAAAGAGAAAATATTAATATTAGGGAGGTTAGAGCATCTGTATTATATAATCAGGATAGAAACCTTAAAAAGAGAAAATCTCATGAAAATACTGCTTTAATAAAAATGTATAAAACTTACTTTGGAGAAGCCGGTAAGGGTAAGGCTCATGAATTATTACATCATAAGTATAAATAATAATTTAATTTACATAATATAATATTAATAAAATATTGAAACATACTTTCTTTAATTTATAAAGTTAAAAATAAAGTTAACTTTTAGTTAGAGAAAGTATTTTTTTTTGTAGAATATGATAGAATTTGTTGGAAAAAAGAATAAATGATGTTATAATTAATAACATGTAAACAATTACACATTATTTTAATAAATGGTTGGGAGGAGTTTATATTGAAGAAAAAACAAGTTGCAAAGAAATTTATGACATTTTTAGTGGCATTTATTATGGTAATTTCTTTAATAACACCATTTGATGTTACAAAAGTATTAGCGGCAGAGAATAATATTACTCTTCAAATACTTGCTACATCAGATGTTCATGGTAGATTTATGCCATATGATTATGCAACTGATTCAAAAGATTTAAGAGGAAGTTTAGCGCAAGTAGCTACAAAAGTTAAAGAATTAAGGAAAAATAATCCTAATACAATTTTAATAGACAATGGGGACTCTATACAGGATAATTCATCAGCTCTATTTATAAATGATAATCCACATCCAATGATGTTTGCTATGAATAAAATAGGCTATGATGTATGGGTATTAGGAAATCATGAGTTTAATTATGGAATTGATAATCTTAATAAAATAAGCAGTCAATTTAAAGGTGCTGTATTATCAGGAAACCTTTACAAAAATGGAAATAGACAAAAAGATCCTTATAAAATAATGGAAATTGGAACAGAAAAAGAGAAAGTTAAAGTTGGAATAATAGGTTTAACTAATCCTAATATAAAAAGATGGGATGGTCCATTACTAAAAAATTATGAAGTAAGAGATGTATCTAAGGAAGCAAGAAAATATGCTGATGAAATAAAAGATAAAGTAGATATAATAATAATATCATGTCATGTGGGAGAAAACACAGAATATAGCAATACAGATTCAGCAAGAGAAATAGCTAAGGCTGTTCCAGAAGCTGCTTTAGTAATAGCAGGCCATGCACATACTTCCGTTAATACAAGAGAAGGAAATGTTTTAATAGTAGAACCTAATAAATGGGCTAGGGAAATTTCAAAAGTTGATATTACTTTAACAAAAAATCAAGATGGAAAATATGTTTTAGAAAATCAATTAAAAGATGTTAAAGGCCAAGCTATTTCTATGAATAACATAGAACCAGATAAAGAATTAGTAGAGGCTTTAAAACCTTCTCATGAAAAAGCTTTAAAAGATGCAGGCACAGTTATTGGAGAATTAAAAGGTGGAGATTTAGTACCTCCAAATGAAATAAAAGGTATTACACAGTCACAAATCCAAGATACTGCAATGATTGATCTTATAAATAAAGCTCAATTAAAATATAGTGGAGCAGATGTATCTGCAGCAGCAGTATTTAAAAATGATGCCAATATGAAAAAAGGCCCTATAACTAAGTCCGGAATGACATCTATATATAAATTTGATAATACTTTAATAGGACTTGAAGTTACAGGAAAACAACTAAAAAAATATATGGAATGGACAGCTAATTACTTTAATACTTATAAAGATGGAGATTTAACTGTATCATTTAATCCTGAATTTAGAGGATATTTATACGATATGTTTTCTGGTGTAAATTATGATATAGATATATCTAAGAATCCAGGAGAAAGAATAACGAATTTAACATATTCTAAAAATGGTGTTTCAGTTAAAGATACTGATAAAATAAAACTTTGTATAAATAACTATAGAGCATCATCAAACCTTTTAGGGGACTTATTTAAAGGAGAAAATATACCTGTATATTTTGACTCAGAGAAATTATGGGGCGATGATGGAAGAATTAGAGATTTAATAAGACGTTACATATTAGAAGAAAAAGGTGGAGTTATTACTCCAGAAGTTGATAATAACTGGAAGATAGTAGGAAACAATTGGGATAAGGACAAAAGAGAAAAAGCTAAGGAATTAATAAATAATGGAACAATAGCTTTGCCAGAAAATAATTCAAGAGCTATAACATGGAATGATTTAAAATCAGTAGTATCTAGTGAAGATAAAATTATTGATGTTTTATCCATTAATGATTTACATGGTTCATTAATGGAACATGGTAAAAATATCGGGGTTGCTAAATTAGCAGCTCAAATTAAAAAGTTAAAAAGTGAAAATCCAAACACAATTATGGTAGCTGGAGGAGACCTTTACCAAGGTAGTGCTATGTCTAATTTATTAAAGGGAGAGCCTATTACAAAGTTCTTAAAGGAAGTAGGAGTTGAAATATCAGCAGTAGGTAATCATGAATTTGACTGGGGAAGAGAACTTATTCCTAAATGGGCAAAAGAAGGTGGCTTTGAATTCATAGCTTCTAATATATATGATGAAAAAACTAATAAGCCAGTAGATTGGGCTTTACCATATAAAGTTATTGAAAAAGATGGAAAGAAAATAGGATTTATAGGACTTGCAACTCCAGAAACTGCCTTTAAAACTAAACCAGATAATGTAAAGGGATTAGAATTTAAAGATCCAGCAGAAAGTGCTAATTATTGGGCAAAATATTTAAAAGATAAGGAAAATGTAGATGCAGTATTAATTTTAAGTCATATAGGAGGAATGCAAAATCAAGATACTAAGGAGATAACAGGAGAAGTTGCAGATTTAGCTAATAAAGTTAAAGGAGTAGATGCTATAATTTCTGCTCATACTCATCAATTTTTAGATGGGGAGGTAAATAATATTCCAATTATACAAGCTATGTGTAATGGAAGAGCTTTAGCAAAAATTTCTTTAGTATTTGATAAAAATGGTAATTTAGCAGTAAAACATTCAGTAGATCAACTTTATAAAAGAGTAAAAGAGTTACCAGTAGATTCAAATACTGAAGCTATTGTTAATAAATATAATGAACAATTAAAACCTATTTTAAGTGAAGTTGTATGTAATGTTGATTGTGAATTACCTCATGATAGATGGCTTGGATTATCTCCATTAGGACAGTTTATGACTAAGTATATGACAGAAGTTACAAATACTAAGATAGGAATTACTAATGGTGGAGGATTAAGAAGACCTTTAAATAAGGGTGATATAACTGTTGGTGATTTATGGGAAGTTATGCCTTTTGACAATACACTTGTTACTATGAATCTTAAAGGATCAGACCTTAAGCGAGTATTAGAAAATGGAATAGAAAATACTCAAATAGGTTGGGGTCAATTTTATGGTGTAAAAGTTTATTATGATAAAAATGCTAAAGAAGGAAACAGAATAACTTCAATGAGATTATTAGATGGAACAAAAATTGATGATGATAAATACTATCCTGTAGTAACTAACGATTTTATGTATGCAAATGGAGATAATTATGATTTTTCTGGAGCAAAAGATGTAGTAGATACAGGAGAGCCTATAAGAGATGCTATAATGAACAAACTTAAAGAGGTTAAAAATGTTCCATTTAAGTTTGATGATAGTACTTTAGTAGCTGGAGTAGATCCAAAATTAAATGATAACGAAGTGGTAAATCCATCACAAGATATAAAACCAAATGAAAATAATGATACTATTAATAATAATGAAGTTATTACTGAAAGTCCAAATGAAAGTATTTTAGATGACAATAATCAAAATAAAGATAATAAGGTTTCAAAAACTAATAAGAATAACAAAAAATCAGATATTCCAAAGACAGGATCTATAGTAGGAACAAATGAAGCAGCAGAATTAGGAATGGCATTAATAATTCTTGGAATATTTGTAGAAATTGATAAGAAAAGAAAAAGAAAAATATCATAATAAAAAATAAAAGGAGCATTTTTAAATGCTCCTTTTATTTTAATAAATTATAAATAATATTTAAAACTAAATTGTGATTTATAATTTTAGTATTAAATTTTTTATTCAGCATCTACATCTAAATCATTTTTTAAAGTTGTAGTCCACTGATTATCTGTAGCAGTTTTTTCTTTTGAATTAGAAGAAACACACTTTTTATTAGAATTTTCAACAGTTGAAACCCATTGATTATTTGTAGCAGATTTTAAAGCTTTTTTCATAGCATAAACCTCCTTTATTTTATTAATTTTATTTTTTACTAATAAGAGATTTAAATACTATGAAATCAATTAATAAATTGAGTATATATGTTAATTTAAAATTATATATTTACAAAATTTAATTTAATATATTAAATTTCTGACATAACATTAATTAAATCCTCTACTTTTAAGGATTTTTTTATAGATGTTTTTAACTCTTTAAAAAAAGATTCTTTATCGTTTTTATTAGAAATTTTATTTATTTTTGCAAGTATTGGAACAGTAGTTAAGCTAGTTATAATATCTATATTATCATTGCATAAGTCCGTATTTTCGTATTCATTAACTATAATTCCTTTTATATTAATGCCTACAGATTCTAAGTATTTTATTGTTAATAAAGTATGATTTATAGTTCCTAAAGAAACTCTAGTAACTATGATTACATCCATATTTAAATCCTTAATAAGATCTTCTAATAAATAAAAGTTATTATTTAATTTATTAGAATTATTTATGATTTTTCCTATATTTTTAATTAAGGGGCATATTATTCCACCACTACCTTCAGCTATAATATAGTCGTATTTTTCTTTTAAGATTTTATAAGAATTTTTGATTTTATTAATATCTATAGGATTATTTTCTATAATACTAGCTAAATGTGGGGATACAGCAGTTTTATATACATAAGGAGTTAAAAGATTATAATCTTCATTAAGATTACTAAGCTTACACACTATATCTGTATCAATTGGAATGAGCTTGTCACCTGATGATTCAGCTCCACTTAAGGCAGCTTTAAAATAAGTGCTATTATAACTATTAGAACGAAGAAGATACATTAAGGCGGCAGTTATTATAGTTTTACCTACATTAGTATCAGTACCAGTTATAAATATTCCTTTAGTCATTTTTCTTAACCTCCAAATTTAAAGATTTAATCATTTTTATATCATCTTTAATTTTATTTCCAGAAGTAGTTAGGTAATTTCCTGTTATAGTAGCATTAGCACCGGCTAAAAAGCATTTTTTTCCATAATCTTTTATAAGATTTCTTCCACCAGCTAATCTTATATATGCTTTAGGATTTATAAACCTAAATATAGATATTGTTTTTAGAATTTCTTCTTCACATAAAGGTTTAGAATTTTCTAAAGGTGTTCCTTTAATAGGATTTAATATATTTATAGGAATTGAATGGACATTAAGCTTATTAAGTAAGAATGCTAAATCTAATCTATCGTTAAAGGTCTCACCAAGACCTATAATTCCACCGGAACAAACTTTTAATCCAGCTTTTTGAGCCAATTTTATAGTTTTTATTCTTTCCTCATAAGAATGGGTTGTACATATTTTAGGATAAAAATTTTCGCTGGTTTCTAAGTTATGATGATAAAGTAAAACACCAGAATTTTTTAAATCTATTAAATTACATATATTTAGAATTCCTAAAGATGCACATAAAGATATATTTGTATCTTTATTTAGATTTTTATAAATTTCTAAAATTTTAAAGAAATCATCTCCAGCTAAACCTCTACCACTAGTAACTAAAGAGAACCTACTACATCCTTCTAATTGATTTTCCCTGGCCTCTTTTAGTACTTTTTCATAAGATACTAATTCATGTTCTAAAATATTAGTTTTATAGTGAGCTGATTGAGCACAAAACTTACAGTCTTCTGAACATTTACCACATTTACCATTGATTATAGAACAAAGATCAACTTTTTTTCCATTAAAAAATAAATTAATTTTATATGCAGAATTCATTAATTGATCTAAATCTTTTTCATTTTCAATAGTGGATAATTTTAAAGCTTCATTGTAGGTTATTATATAACCTTTTTTTATTTTGCTTTCTAAAGTTTTTATAAATTTTATCATGAAATTCTCCTTTAAGCTGATTGAGATTTAAGTACGCTTTTTTTTCTAAAATAAGGTACTATTCTAATTGCAAGTAAAGAACCAGCAAAGCATACAATAATATCCCCACCTAAACATAATAAAGCTCCATATTTTATAGCCCACGCTATTGATTTTACTTGACCTAAATATAGATTATAAATTTCATAAAGATATACTACACCTAAAGTATATACAATTATTAGTCCTATGATAGATATAAAAAAAGCTTTTTGCATAGTTAAAGTTTTTATATTTTCAGTTATCTTTCCAATTACATAAGCAGCAACTATAAAGCCTATAAGATATCCAAAGGTTGGTTTAAATATATAACTAGGACCACCGCCTTCAGTAAATACTGGTATTCCTATAAGTCCTATAAACACATAAACTATTTGAGATAAGGCACCTAATCTACTTCCAAGAACCATTCCCGCTAAAGCACAGAAAAGATATTGAAGAGTAAAAGGTACATAAGGAATGGGAATTCTAATAAAAGCTCCTATAGCTGTAAGTGCTGCGAATATAGATACTAAAATTAAATTTTTAGTTTTCATAAATTACCTCCAAAATTATTTTGATATTCAAAGTATTTTTATATTATAATTGAAAAATATAAATTAGTCATTATTTTAAGAACAAAATTAACAAAAACTTTTGAAATTATTAATAATTTCATATTTAAATTAAAGAGAGATAGACTATTTTAAATATATATATTTAAATAGATGGAAATATATTATAATTTAGTTAGAGAATTAAATTTTGGGGTAATGCCATTGGAGGTACTAACAATGTATAATTTCGATGAAAATAAAAGAAGAACTGGTACAGGTTCTGTAAAATGGGATTTTTGTAAAGAAGGAATAGGCTATGAAGATGTTATTCCTTTATGGGTAGCTGATATGGATTTTGAGTCACCTAAAGAAATAAAAAATGAAATGGCAAAAAGAGTTAATCACGGCATATTTGGATATAGTGAAAAAAGTGAAGAGTTTTATAAATCTTTAATAAATTGGTATAAGGAAAATCAAGGAATAGATATAAAAAAAGAATGGATTAGTGTTTCACCTAACTTGGTTTTTGCTTTAGGTCTTATAGTTAAAGCTTTTTCAAAGGAAGGAGATAGAATTTTAATTCAACCACCAGTATATCATCAATTTAAGAAGGTGATTTTAAATAATAATAGAAAAGTTGTGGAAAATCCTTTGGTTTTAAAAGAAAATAAATATGAAATTGATTTCAATGATTTGGAAAATAAAATAAAAGAAAACAATGCTAAGATATTTATATTATGCAATCCGCATAATCCAGTAGGAAGGGTATGGAATAAATCAGAAATTAAAAACATAATAAAAATATGTAAAAAATATAATGTGCTATTAGTTAGTGATGAAATTCATGGTGATTTAGTTTTTGATAAAGAAAAATTTATAAGTTTATTAAAGTATGAGAAAGAATTTAAAGATAATCTAATAGTTTTAAATTCTGCTAGTAAAACTTTTAATTTAGGAGGATTACATTTAGGTAATATAATAATTCCTAATAATAAGACTAAAGAAAAATATGATGAAGAGCTTAGTAAAAGTGGAATGGAAAGACCTAATATTTTTGGGATAGTAGCGTCAGAAGCAGGATATAAATATGGTGCTTCTTGGCTTGCAGAAGTAAAAAACTATATAAAAGGAAATATTAATTATTGCAAAAATTTTATAGAAAAAGAAATACCAAAATTAAAGATGATAGATACAGAGGCAACTTATTTAATTTGGATAGACTGTAGAAAATTGAATATGAGTGATAGTGAGTTAAGTAAATTTATAGGAGAAAAAGCAAAGCTTGGAGTAAATGATGGACCAGTCTTTGGTACTGGTGGTAGTGGCTTTATAAGGGTGAATGTTGCATGTCCAAGAATATTACTTGAAGAGGCTATGAATAGATTAAAAAAAGCTATTGATTTACTTTAAAAATAAATTTAATTAGATATTATAAATATATAAAGAGCTGTTTAAAATAAGGATTTTATTTTAAACAGCTCTTTTTTATAAAAAGTAAATTCATAATACATAATTAATAAAAATAATAATTAACAATTAATATTTTTAAATTTAGATGGAGGAATTCCCACATATTTTTTAAATAATTTGCTAAAATAATAGTAATCTTTATATCCAACCTCTTCAGAAACTTGTCCTATTTTTAAATTACTATCCTTTAATAATAATTTAGCTTTTTCAATACGTTTTTTTGTTGTGTATTCAACTAAATTATCACCAGTTATTTTTTTAAAGATAGAGCTTAGATGAGAAGCATTTATATAAAACTTATTTGATAAAAATTCTAAAGTTATATTTTGAGAAGAAAAATTATTATCTATATAATCTTTTATTCTAATAATAGTATATGCCGAATTAGGAAGGGGGGCTATTTTATTAGAATTAATTATAAGTTCTACTTTTTTTATCAAGAAATTTGTTAAATCATTAATGTTTTTATTTATATATAAAGAGTTATTAGTTAAGTAGTCAATATCTGATATTAAAGACTCTTTCTTATCCTCTAAATTATCATAATATAAAGCGGCAAATAAATCATTAATAAAGGATTTAAGAGCCATTATATCCTTAGATTTATCTATAAGATTTAAATAATTATTTATAATATCTTTAATTTTATTTAGATTTTTTGACTTTATAAGCACTATAAAATCATTTCTTAAGTTACTTGGTAAAATAAATTTATTACAATTTATATTATTAAAATGTATTAATGAGTTACTCTTAAAGAATATTCTAGAGGAAAAAGCTTTAAAGGATTCTAAAAATGCAGTTTTTAAATCCTTTAAATCAGTATAGATATTACTAAAAAAACAATAAGTTAAGATATTATTTTCAATTAAATTATTAAATAACTTATCTATTTGTTCAATTGATTCTATAGAACTTATTATTAATATTTTACTTGATTTTGTAAATCCTGAAATTACTTCATAGTTA
>NZ_FQVM01000056.1 GCF_900129365.1 Clostridium fallax | reverse complement strand
GATCAACATGCAGCTCATGAAAAAATTCTATTTGAAAAATACATGAAATATTAGAAGAGATTAAAGATTATATAACTGATATGGAGGTTAAAATAATATAAAATATGATAAGTAAAAAATATAAAGGGTTTTATCCTAAATGGTATGTAGATAAGAAAAATAAAGAGTGGATTAAAAAAAGTAAAAGATACCTTATGGTTTTAGTTCTTATAAATGTTCTTTTTTTACCAAATATATTATTAAAGTTAGATATTTATAATGAGGATAAGAATCTTATAAAAGAAAATGAGAATACTTATAAAGAAGAAAGGCATGAAAATAATAATCTTATATTAAAGCTTAACTATTTAGAAAATTTAGGTGAAGATAAGGAGTTTAAGATAGAAAGAGAAGATATAGAAATATATGGAGAACCTCAAGATATAATTAAAATTTATAATTCTTCAAGGGAATTTTTTATAGTTAATAAAATAGAGAGAATAGAAAGTAATGAAAAATCTTTATATAAGATAAAGGTAGATATAAAATATGATTAAATATTTTATAATATTTTGTGAGGTTACTTTGATTTGCATATTTTTAATTCAAGGAATTATTTTAGAAAAAATTAATGTAAAATCTTTAAATGAAGAAATAGCAGTTGAAACAATTTTAGAAAAGAAAGATAATAATTATGAAATCTTAAATAAAGTATTTTCTTTAGAAAATCAATTTTTTATAGAAAACATTGAAAAAAATGAAATATTATGGAGAGCAGAATTGGTTTCTATTAGCAATATAAAAGATATTAAAGAGAAAATCTATTATCTAAATGATTTAGGATTTAAGATTAATGATTACTTTGGCGATTACAAGGATAATATTTTAAATCTAAGATTAAAAGTGCAATTAAAGGAGTAAAAAATGATTATATATTTAATTGGAATGCCTGGAGCTGGAAAAACTACCATAGGAAAAAAGATATCTAAAGAAATAGGATATTCTTTTTTAGATACAGATAGTGAGATTGAGAAAATAGAAAAAAAATCTATAAGTTTAATTTTTGAAGAAAAAGGAGAAAAATATTTTAGAGATTTAGAGAAAAAATTAGTTAATGAAAAATTATGCTATTTAAAAGATACTATAGTTGCAACTGGTGGTGGAATGCCTATATATAATGATAATTTAAAAGAATTAAAGAAATCAGGAGTAACTATTTATCTTTGTAAATCATTAGAAAGTCTTTTAAAAAGAAAGAATTTAGGAAAAAGACCTTTATTAAAGAATAACATAAAGAAAAACTTAATAGAAATTTATAATAAAAGAAAAGATATATATAATAAGGCAGATTATATTATAAAAGAAGATGATTTGGATGAAAAAGGGGTAATGTTAAAGTTAAGAGGGATTATCAATAGCGAATTTTAATGAAAATAATTGCATTTATTTAACTCATTTGATAAAATAGCATTGTTGTGGAATATTAACTCAAATGGTGTGATATTATGAAAATATTAATAATTAATGGACCTAACTTATCTATGTTAGGTATAAGAGAACCAAATATATATGGAAAAATGACATTAGATGAAATAAATAATGTTATAAAAAATAACTTTAAAAACCATGATATAGACTTTTTTCAGAGCAATGAAGAAGGAAAAATAATTAACAAAATTTTAGAAGCTAATAGTTTTTATGATGGTATAGTTATTAACCCTGCAGCTTATTCTCATTATAGTATTGGAATTTTAGATGCTATAAAATCTATTGATATACCAGTAGTTGAGGTACATCTTTCTAATATATATAAAAGAGAAGAGTATAGAAAGAAATCTATAACTGGCGAAGGTGCAGTAGGAGTTATAAGTGGTTTTGGCTATAACTCATACATATTAGGAGTAGAAGCTTTAGAGTTATTTTATGATAAACGCTAAGTATTATTTTACCTTTAAGGGTTATAATATAAATGAATTATTAGATTTTGGAGGGATACTTTAATGATATCAGCAGGAGATTTAAGAAAAGGTACAACTTTTGAATTAGATGGACAAGTGTTCACTGTTGTGGACTTTTTACATGTTAAACCAGGAAAAGGTGCAGCTTTTGTAAGAACTAAATTAAGAAATGTTATTTCAGGTGGAGTTACAGATACAACTTTTAACCCAACTGCAAAATTACAAGAAGCAGTAATAGAAAGAAAAGAAATGCAATATCTTTATTCAGATGGAGAACTTTATTACTTCATGGATCAAGAAACTTTTGAGCAAATTCCACTAAACTTTGAAAAAGTTGAAGATGCAATAAAGTTCTTAAAAGAAAATATGTTTGCAGTAATAAAATTCTACAAAGGAGAAGCTTTCTCAGTTGAAGCTCCAAACTTTGTTGAGTTACAAATAACTCAAACTGAACCAGGAGTTAAAGGAAATACTGCAACAAATGTTACTAAGCCAGCTACAGTTGAAACTGGTGCTATAATAAACGTTCCAATCTTTGTAAATGAAGGAGACGTTATAAGAATAGACACTAGAACTGGTGAGTATGGTGTTAGTATAAAGTAGTGGACACATTAAGTCGAACTAAGTAAAATAATATTTAGTTAAGAAAGGATGTGTCCATTATGAGTAAGGGCAGAA
>NZ_FQVM01000036.1 GCF_900129365.1 Clostridium fallax | reverse complement strand
GTTATAGAAGGTTCTGAATTTATAATGGATGTAGATACTGTAATAATGTCTCTTGGAACATCACCAAACCCATTAATTTCATCAACAACTAAAGGTCTTGAGGTAAATAAATGGAGATGTATAGTAGCTGATGACAATGGATTAACTACAAGAGAAGGTGTTTATGCTGGTGGGGATGCAGTCACAGGAGCTGCCACTGTTATATTAGCAATGGGAGCTGGTAAAAAAGCTGCTGTAGCTATTGATGAATATTTAAGGAATAAATAACTTTTTAAAGGGTGAACTATTATTTTTTATATAATAACTAATAAATATTTAAAGTTTAAATAAAATTATAAATTAAAATTTAATGGTACTTTAAATCAAATAAATGATAAAAGATTATTTGGTTTAAAAGTACCTTTTTTATTAAAATTTTCAAATTTCCTTTTTGTAAGATAAAATATATTATATAATATTAAATATTACATATTAAAATTTCTTGGAGGACGCAATGTTATTAGATAAAGTTAAAAAATATTATAGTAAAGATTATGATCTTAATTGTGCAGAAACTATGTTATATGCAGCAAATGAAGAGTATAATTTAAATTTACATACTGAAACATTTAAAACTATGGCTGCCTTTGGTGGGGGGATGGCAATAGAAGATATATGCGGTGCTATAACTGGTTCTATAGCGGTTATAGGAATAATTTTTACAGAGAAAAAAGCACATAAGAGCCCAAAAGTAAAAGAACTTACAAAAGAATTTATAGAAAAATTTAATAAAGAATTGAAAGAGAATAAATGTGATAAACTAAAAGCAAAATATAAAGATAATGGAAAAGAGAGATGTTTACATATGATGGAAATATCTGCAGAAATATTAAGTGATATTATTAATAGGGAAAATAATATAAGATAGGTGATGAAAATGGATTTTAAAAATATAGAGTACTTTGAAGATAGGGTTGTTTTGAAAGGAACAAAAAATTTTAATATAAAACAAACATTTGAATGTGGTCAATGTTTTAGATGGAAAAGACAAGAAAATGGAAATTATATAGGTGTAGCATTGGGAAAAGTTATAGAATTAGAACAAAATGATGATGAAATTACTTTATATAATACCAATAAAGAAGATTTTAATAATATATGGATAGATTATTTTGATCTAAAAAGAGATTACTCATCTATAAAAGAAGAACTTTCTAAGGATGAACTTTTAAAAAAAGCTGTGGAATATGGATATGGTATAAGAATATTAAAACAAGAACCTTTTGAAATATTAATATCATTTATAATATCAGCAAGAAATAGTATTCCAGTAATATCTAAAACTATAAACAAAATAAGTGAAAAATGGGGAACCAAAATAGCTTATAAAGGAAAAGAGTATTATACATTTCCAGCAGTAGAAGATTTTCATAAAGCTACTTTAGATGAGATTAAAGATACAGGAGCTTCTTTTAGAAGCAAATATATTTTAGATACGGTGGATAAGGTTTATAGTTGTAATAATTTGTTAAAAGATATTAAAGATATTAAAGATTTAAATGACAATCAAAATGAATTATTAAAGTATAATCTTTTAAAAATTTGTGATATGAATGATGATGATTGCCACAAAGCTCTTCAAGAATTTATGGGGGTAGGAGCTAAAGTTTCAGATTGTATTATGTTATTTTCAATGAGAAAGTATTCGGCTTTTCCAGTAGATGTTTGGGTAAAAAGGGCAATGGAGCATTTTTATTTGGCACCAGATGTATCTCTTAATAAGATTAGAGTATTTGGAAGGGAAAAGTTTGGAGAGCTTTCAGGGTTTGCTCAACAATATTTATTTTATTATGCAAGAGAAAATAATATAAAACTTTAGTAATTAATCTCCTAAACAAAACATATAAAAAAGTATAATTAATATAATAAAATAAAAAAAATCTATTTTTTAGGTTATTTACTTATAAAATCTATATTTATAAGTAAAAGAAAAAAATGTAGAAAATAGTAAATATTTCTGAAAATTTAGATAATTGGAAATTTGTTAATTAGTTAACATATACGTGGTATAATTAATATGAATCAATTTGCCTTGAATGTTTAAAATATAGTGTTTAGGAGAGTGTTTAACCATGGATTTCCAATTTGAAACCCAACTTAAGAAGTTGAAACATGAAGTTTTGAAAAATGTAGCTATTTTAGCTAAGGAAGACAGATTAAATTTAGACTCATTAGAAAAAGTTCCATATGAAATAATTTCAGGGGACAAAGCACAATATAGATGTTGTGTTTATAAGGAAAGAGCAATAGTTGAGGAAAGAGCAAAATTAGCTGCGGGATACCTAGCAGATGGTGATAGAGCTGATGAAAAACTTATCGATATAAAAGATAGTGAACAAATAATATATGTAATAGGAGCTGCTTGCGATAGATGTCCAATAAATAAATTTGTTGTTACAGAAGCATGTAGAGGATGTTTAGCCCATAAGTGTAAAGAAGCTTGTGCAGTAAATGCCATAACATATATAAATGGAAGAGCTTATATAAACCAAGAAACTTGTAAAGAATGTGGTATGTGTAAAAAGGCTTGTCCATATGATGCTATATCAGAGGTTATGAGACCTTGTAAGGTATCTTGTCCAACTGGAGCTTTAGATATAGATCCAGATGATAGAAGAGCAGTTATAAAGGAAGAAGATTGTGTAAACTGTGGAAGATGTATGGGTGCATGTCCTTTTGGTGCAATATCAGATAAAAGCTCAATTGTTCCTGTAACTAAATCATTAGCTTCAGGAGAAAACATTTATGCAGTAGTTGCACCTGCTATAGCAGGTCAATTTGGAATGACTGTAAATTATGGACAAATAAAAGATGCAATTATTAAGTTAGGCTTTAAAGATATGGTAGAGGCAGCTTGCGGAGCTGATGCTGTTACCGTACATGAAAGCAATGAGTTTGTAGAAAGAATGGAAAAAGGAGATAAGTACATGACTAATTCATGTTGTCCTGGATTCCTTTCATTTGTAGAGAAAAAATATCCAGATCAAGTTGAAAGAATTTCTGGAACAGTTTCACCTATGGTAGCAACTGGTAGATTAATAAAAGCTAATGATCCTAATGCAAAAGTTGTATTTATAGGACCATGTACAGCTAAAAAGAGTGAAATTATGAATCCTAAAGTTAAGGATTCAGTAGATTATGTTATAACTTTTGAAGAGTTAATAGCATTATTAGATGCTTTTGATGTAGATATTAAAAATTGTGAAAGTGTTGAAGTAGATGATGCTTCAATATTTGGTAGAGGTTTTGGTGCTAGTGGTGGATTAACTGCAGCAATTCAAAACTATGTGAAAGAAAAAGATGTTAAGATAGAATTTAAACCGGTTAAAGCTTGTGGTTTAGAGCTTAAAAAGATGATGACACTTGCAAAGGTTGGTAAATTACCAGGAAACTTCATTGAAGGAATGATGTGTGATGGTGGTTGCATTAATGGTGCAGGTGTAATTGGAACTTCAATGAAAGCTAAAGCTGCATTTAATAAGGCTAATTCTAGCGCTTCAAGAAAAACAGTATTATCAAATGAAAAAATTGAACAATTTAAAGATATTGAATTAGAAAAATAAAATTAAAAAATATGGCCATCTCAACTTTTAGAGATGGCCTTTTTTATAAGATGTATTGTTAATTAAATACATATATTAAAGCGATTAACTTAAATACTATATTTAAGTTAAAATTATTTAAAGTTTACTACTATATTTTTTATAAATAAACTTTAAAAATATCCCTTCTAATAGTAATAGTAATAAAATAAATAAAACATTAATAAGAAAAAATTCTTCAGGCAAAACGTTTATTATAGGATCTGTTTTAGGATCAAATAGCCAATAGTCATTATTAAAGATTATTTTATGCATGAAGTTAAAAAAACTATGAAATTTTGCTGAGGATATTACTAAAAGAAAAACTAAAAGAAAGATGGTATTAGCAGTATAATTTAATATTTTAAGTGAGTTAAATTTAAAAAATAATTCATTTAAAACTATAAAAATCAATAAAATAAAAGAAAAGGTCACAATTAATATACTAATATTATTAAATAAAGTTTTTACTTCCTCAAAATGATAATATCCTGTATTAGATATTGAAAAATTATTAAAGTGTAGTGATTTATTTTGTGGAAAAAGTATATAATTAATGAGAGAGTTATATTCATTTAATATTGTATTAAAGTTTAGGTTTGAAATCTTTTCTAAGGAAAATAATTTTATAGATATTTTATATATAGGGGTAAAGACTAAGGTAAATTTTATAAAAGAGTACAAAGATAACATAAATAATAATAAAGATGATGCAGCATAATATAAAAATGAAAGAAAAAAGTTATATTTAATTTTAAAATATTTCATAATATTCACCTCGACTTTCGGATATAATATTAAAGCATTGCTTATAATGAAATTATTGACAGAAAAATTTTTTATAAAACTTTCTATTGAAAATTAATTAATACTATAATAATGTAAAGATTAAATATAATTAGAAAAAATGAGTAAATACAAAATAATTCGAAATATTTAAAGTATTTACAAGTTTTATTAAGTTTTAAGTTGATTTAGTGATTTGAAATATTATTATTGATTTACTATTATAATAATTGTATTAGCACTCAATAGTACAGAGTGCTAACAAATAGAAAAAATTAATTTTAATATATATAATACTTAAGGAGGGGTTAAAATGAGAATAAAACCATTAGCTGACAGAGTAGTTATTAAAAGATTAGAGGCTGAAGAGAAAACAAAAAGTGGAATAGTTTTAACAGGAAGTGCAAAGGAGAGACCGCAGGAAGCAGAAGTAGTTGCTGTAGGACCTGGAGCAATAGTTGATGGAAAAAGAATTGAAATGGAAGTAAAGGTTTCAGATAAAGTATTATTCTCAAAGTATGCTGGAACAGATGTAAAACTTGATGGAGAAGAATATGTAATTCTAAAACAAGACGATATTTTAGCGATAGTAGAATAATTTGGGGAGGTAGATTATTATGGCAAAACAAATTAAATTTGGTGAAGAAGCTAGAAGAAGTATGCAAGCAGGTGTTGATAAATTAGCTGATACAGTAAAGGTAACTTTAGGACCTAAAGGAAGAAATGTTGTATTAGATAAAAAGTTTGGTTCACCATTAATAACTAATGATGGAGTTTCAATAGCAAGAGAAATAGAGCTTGAAGATCCATTTGAAAATATGGGGGCTCAATTAGTTAAAGAGGTAGCAACTAAAACTAATGATGTTGCAGGAGATGGTACAACAACAGCTACATTATTAGCACAAGCTATAATTAGAGAAGGATTAAAAAACGTAACTGCAGGAGCAAATCCTATACTTATAAGAAACGGTATAAGATTAGCTGTAGATAAAGCTGTAGAAGAAATTAAAAAGGTTTCAAAACCTGTAAATGGTAAAGAAGATATAGCAAGAGTTGCAGCTATATCAGCAGCTGATGAGGAAATAGGTAAATTAATTGCAGATGCTATGGAAAAAGTAGGCAATGAAGGCGTAATTACTGTAGAAGAGTCAAAAACTATGGGTACAGAATTAGATGTTGTTGAAGGTATGCAATTTGATAGAGGATATTTATCACCATATATGGTAACTGATACTGAAAAGATGGAAGCTAGCTTAGATGATGCATATATATTAATTACAGATAAAAAGATAGGTAGTATACAAGAAATACTTCCAGTTCTAGAGCAAATAGTTCAAGCTGGTAAAAAGCTATTAATTATAGCAGAAGATATAGAAGGTGAAGCATTAGCTACATTAGTTGTTAATAAATTGAGAGGAACATTTACTTGTGTTGCTGTTAAAGCACCAGGTTTTGGAGATAGAAGAAAAGAAATGCTTCAAGATATAGCTATATTAACAGGCGGTACAGTAGTTTCAGAAGAATTAGGTAGAGAATTAAAAGATACTACAATGGATATGCTTGGTAGAGCAGAAAGTGTTAAAATAACTAAAGATAACACAACAATAGTAAATGGTAAAGGTGATAAGCAAGAAATTAAAAATAGAATTCACCAAATAAAAACTCAATTAGAAGAATCAACTTCAGAATTTGATAAAGAAAAACTTCAAGAAAGATTAGCAAAACTTGCTGGTGGAGTTGCTGTTGTTAAGGTTGGAGCTGCAACAGAAACAGAACTTAAAGAAAGAAAATTAAGAATAGAAGATGCTTTAGCAGCAACAAAAGCAGCTGTTGAAGAAGGAATTGTTCCAGGTGGTGGAACTGCTTATGTTAATGTTATAAATGAAGTTTCTAAATTAACTTCAAATGTAGCAGACACTGAAATAGGTATAAATATAATAGTAAGAGCATTAGAAGAGCCTATGAGACAAATCGCTATAAATGCAGGTTTAGAAGGTTCAGTTATAATAGAAAAAGTAAAGAATAGTGAAGTTGGTGTTGGATATGATGCACTAAATGGTGATTATAAAAACATGATAAAAGCAGGTATAGTAGATCCAACTAAGGTTACAAGATCAGCACTTCAAAATGCAGCATCTGTAGCATCAACATTCTTAACAACTGAATCAGCAGTTGCTGATATTCCAGAAAAAACTCCTGCAATGCCACAAGCACCAGGAATGGGAATGGATGGAATGTATTAAAATTAAAAATATATAGATATAAACTGTATAGAACTTATTATAAGTTCTATACAGTTTTTTTTTATTTTAATAATAAAAGCCTATATATTAAAAATATTGAATTATATAACTAACATATAAAATATAGAAATAAATAATATTTATAGAGAGTTTTATTTGTAATATAAGTATATTAAATTTTAAAAGTGGACAGTAATATAATCGAGGTAAAAATTTAATATTAATATGTAAAAAAATAAATAATAAATAGAGAGGAAATATATGATAATAATTTTATTGTTAGGACTTTTTATAGGAAGTTTTTTAAATGTTTGTATATACAGAATTTCTAAAGATAAATCTATAATTTATCCTAGTTCCTATTGCCCTTTTTGTAATGAAAAAATAAAGAAAAGGGATTTAATTCCTATTATAAGTTATATAAATTTAAAAGGATTATGTAGAAGTTGCAATAGTAAAATAAGTATTAAATATCCAATTATAGAAGGTATAACGGCGTTGGTATTCTTATTTATTTATATAAAGTATGGATTAAATTTATATTTTTTAAAGTACTCAGTTTTGGGAGCTTTATTAATTCTTATAGGAACTATAGATTATAATACTCAATATGTATATAAGAACACAATCATAATATCTGGTTTAATTTCCATTTTATTTATTATTTTAGAGAAGACTTTTTATAATATAAATATTTTAGACTATATATTTGGAGGGATAATTAGTGGATTATTTATCTATACTATATATTTGCTTTCAAAAGGAAATATGGGTTATGGAGATATAGAGATATTTTTTATAATTGGTTTATTTTTAGGAGTAAGATTATCTATTATTTTGCCTCTTATAACTTTTATTTTAACAGGAGCTATAATTATTTTATTTTTACTTTTAAAAAAGGTTAAAAGAAATGAATATATTCCATTAGGACCATTTATAGCATTGTCTACTATTCTAGTAATTTTATTTAAAGATTATTTACTAGAAATATATTTTTAAATTCATAAATATTTAAAAGTATTTATAGATTAATTAATTTAAAATATAAGGAGGATAAAATTTGAAAAAATTAAATAAAAATAAAGGCTTTACTTTAGTAGAGCTAATAGTAGTATTAGCAGTTATGGCTGTAATATCTTCGGTGGCTATTCCTAATTTTACAAATATAAAGAATAAATCTAAAGAAAAAGCAGATAATCAAACTTGTGAAACTATAAAAAGAACGGTAATAATGCTTTTAGCAGATGAAAGTATAGAAGGATCTGAAAAGACAATAACTTATAATGCTAATACGAAAGAAATTCAAGGAATAACTGATGAAAAAGAAAAAGAACATTTAAAATCTGCATTAAAAGAGGTGAAAAACCCTGCTACAGATAGTAGTGCTTCATATAAAATTATTATAAGTAATGATGAGACTGTTAATGTAGATATTGATAAAAAAGCTATTTAAAACAGAAAAAAGAAAGATTACCTGCATAATGAAAAGGGTGAAGAAAAATTAATTTCAGTAATTTTTTTATTTCAATAAAATTTTGAAAGTTTCATTGACAACAAAATTACCATACATTATAATAGGTATAAATTAATTTAAGGAAAGACATTTAAGAAATAAAAAATTTACTCGTATATACCCTGAATAAGGCAGGGAGTATCTACCGGGAGCCGTAAAGTCCTGACTATGAGTGATGTGATATACTATATTCATAATTATTAAGATTATATTTACATATTATAATCTAATTTGTGCATATAGCATATTAACTTCACTATACATAAGAAGTTAATATGCTTTTTTTTATACTCAAAATAAATTTGTAGGGGGAATTGTAAATGGCAATAATATGGAAAACAGCATATACTTTTGATGATGTTCTTTTAGTACCAAATAAATCAGAGGTTTTACCAAGAGAGGTTCAATTAAATACTCAATTAACAAAGAAAATAAAATTAAATATACCACTACTTAGTGCTGGAATGGACACTGTAACGGAATCTAAAATGGCTATTGCTATGGCTAGAGAAGGTGGTATAGGAATAATACACAAAAACATGTCTATAGAAGCTCAAGCAAAAGAAGTAGATAAAGTAAAAAGACAAGAAAACGGAGTAATTACAGATCCTATATACCTTTCAGAAGATCATTTAATCAAAGATGCACTTAATTTAATGTCACAATATAGAATCTCAGGAGTTCCTGTAACTAATAATGGAAAATTAGTTGGAATAATAACAAATAGAGACATTGTCTTTGAAACAGATTATAATAAATCTATAAAAGAAGTTATGACAAAAATGCCTTTAATAACTGCTGAAGAAGGAACTACTATAGAAGAAGCTAAAGAGTTATTAAAAGAGCATAAAATAGAGAAATTACCATTAGTAGATAAAGATGGTATGTTAAAAGGCTTAATAACAATAAAAGATATAGAAAAAGCAAAAATTTTCCCAAATGCAGCTAAAGATTCTAAGGGCAGACTTTTATGTGGGGCAGCTTTAGGTGTTACTGCTGATATGTTAGATAGAGTAAAAGCTTTAGTAGATGTTCAAGTTGACGTTGTAACTATAGATACAGCTCATGGACATTCACAAGGTGTATTAGATGCAGTTAGAAAAATTAAATCTTTATATCCAGAATTACAAATAATAGCAGGAAATGTAGCTACAGCAGAAGCAACTAGAGATTTAATAGAAGCTGGAGCAGATTGTGTAAAAGTAGGAATAGGACCAGGATCAATATGTACAACAAGAGTTGTAGCAGGAGTTGGAGTTCCACAATTAACTGCTGTAATGGACTGTGCAGAAGAAGGAAGAAAGCATGGAGTACCAGTTATAGCAGATGGTGGTATAAAATATTCAGGTGACATAGTAAAGGCTTTAGCAGCAGGGGCATCAACTGCTATGATGGGATCATTATTTGCAGGTTGTGAAGAAGCACCAGGGGAAACTGAAATATATCAAGGTAGAAGTTATAAAGTATATAGAGGTATGGGTTCATTAGGTGCAATGGAGCATGGAAGTAAAGATAGATATTTCCAAGAAGGAAATAAAAAGTTAGTTCCAGAAGGCGTAGAAGGAAGAATTGCTTATAAAGGATTTATATCAGATACTATATATCAATTATTAGGTGGAATAAGATCAGGAATGGGATATTTAGGAGCAAGAACTTTTGAAGATTTATATGAAAATGCTAAGTTTGTTGTTCAAACATCATCAGGATTAAGAGAAAGCCATCCACATGATATTAATATTACTAAAGAAGCACCAAATTATAGTGTAAATCAATAATTAAATTTTAAGAAACTTTAGAATAAAAGTTGGAGGGAAATATGAAAAAGGATTTAGTTTTAGTTGTAGATTTTGGCGGTCAATACAATCAACTTATTGCAAGAAGAGTTAGAGAGTTTGGTGTTTATTGTGAGATAATACCATATAATTATTCAATAGAAAATATAAAGAAAAAAAATCCTAAGGGAATAATATTTACTGGAGGTCCAAACAGTGTTTATGGAGAGGACACTCCAAAGGTAGATGAAGAAATATTTTCATTAGGTGTTCCAGTACTTGGAATATGCTATGGAGATCAGTTAATGGCTCATACTCTAGGAGGTAAAGTTGCAACAGCTCCAGTAAGAGAATACGGAAAAACTCAAATAAAGATTAATAATACATCAAAATTATTTGAAGGAATAAATACAGAAGAGCTATGCTGGATGAGTCATACTGATTATGTAGAAAGTGCTCCAGAAGGATTTAAAATAGTGGCACATACAGAAGTATGTCCTATTGCAGCAATGGAAAATGAAGATAAAAAACTTTATGGAGTTCAATTCCACCCAGAAGTAGAACATACTCCATTCGGAAAAACTATGCTTAAGAATTTCTTATATAATATCTGTGGATTAGAAAAATCATGGACAATGGCATCTTTTGCAGAAGAAAAAATTAAAGAAATAAAAGATTTAGTTGGAGATAAAAAAGTTATTTGTGCATTATCTGGTGGTGTTGATTCATCAGTTGCAGCAGTTTTAGTTCATAAAGCAATAGGAAAGCAATTAACATGTATATTTGTTGATCACGGTCTTTTAAGAAAAGATGAAGGAGATCAGGTTGAGAAAATATTCAAGGAAGGTTTTGATATGAACCTTATAAGAGTTAATGCTCAAGAAAGATTTCTTGCAAAGTTAAAAGGTGTTAGTGATCCTGAGAGAAAAAGAAAAATCATCGGGGAAGAATTTATAAGAGTATTCGAAGAAGAGGCAAATAAATTAGGAGATATAGCATACCTAGTACAAGGTACTATATATCCAGATGTTGTTGAAAGTGGAACAGGAACTTCAGCAGTTATAAAGAGTCATCATAACGTAGGTGGACTTCCAGAAGATATGGAGTTTTCACTTATAGAGCCATTAAGAGAATTATTTAAGGACGAAGTAAGAGCTGTTGGAGAGGAGCTTGGAATTCCTCATAACTTAGTTTGGAGACAGCCATTCCCAGGACCTGGTCTTGCTATTAGAGTTTTAGGTGAAATCACAGAAGAAAAGCTAGATATTGTAAAAGAAGCTGACTGGATATTTAGAGATGAAATAGCTAAAGCAGGATTAGAAAGTTCTATATGGCAATACTTTGCTGTATTACCAGATATAAGAAGTGTTGGTGTAATGGGAGATGAAAGAACATATTGTCACACAATAGCCTTAAGAGCAGTAACTTCATCAGATGGAATGACTTCAAACTGGGCGCACATACCATATGAAATTATAGATAAAGTTTCAAGAAGAATAGTAAATGAAGTTAAAGGAGTAAACAGAATTGTTTATGATGTAACTTCTAAGCCACCAGCAACTATTGAGTGGGAATAAAAATAATTTAA
This sequence comes from Clostridium fallax, assembly GCF_900129365.1. GTDB lineage: Bacteria > Bacillota > Clostridia > Clostridiales > Clostridiaceae > Clostridium_AH > Clostridium_AH fallax. The sequence continues at coordinate 8,428 of NZ_FQVM01000036.1, read as the reverse complement.
GTAAAAACATTATGTTTAAAGATTAAACATATTAATTTAAAGAAGGTATAGATTGTACAAATTTAGTAAGACAATCTATACCTTCTTTTTATTTTTAACGGAGTTTAAATAATTATATTTAAATTATTAGTGAGACTGTGAATTTAATTTATTATAAGAGTATATTAAATCTATATTTTAGAGATGTTTTAAAAAAGTATTTACTTTATAAATATTTTAAGATTATTTTTTATTATGAGTTTTTATGAAAATAAGATATAAACCTATTAGATTTTAATATTTACTTAATGAAAAGAAGAGAAGTGATATATTTAATTATAATCAATAAATAGTTTATTATTATAAAGTTTATTAAAGCTATATATGAATATATTAAAATAATAAGAAAATAAATTTAAAATAAATAACTTTTTAAGACCTAACTTTTTAAAATTAAAAAATATAAATTTTATACAATAATTTAAAATAATTCTTAGTATTTTAACATAAATAAATATTATAAGAATTAACTAATTACCATAGAGATATGTGGCTAAATTTAAATATTTATAAATAATAAATATTTTTATAAATATTAAAGATAATTTAATAAATTTACTCTATTTTTTTATGAGTTAGTAGAAAGTAAAAATATAATTATACAAAGGCTAAAACTATATTATTAAATTAATAATTAATAATATATTTAACGTTAAAAATTATTCTATGAATAAAAGCATAAATAAACTTGTAATTTTTGAAATTTTTTAACTAACAATAATGGAAAGAGATAAGGAGAGATAGTAATTTTACAGCTTAATAATATTCAATATTTATCCAAAAATGAGTTAAATATGTAATCGGTAAAATCTTTTATATATTAAGTTATTAATAAAACTCTATATTTACAAAATCTTTAATAGGATATATAATTATTAATAAAATAAAAATAAATGACAAAATTTTCTTTTTAATAATTAATCAAAAAAATACCAAGTTAATAATTAACATGTGAAAAAAATAAAACGATAAATTTCACTTTTCTGTTATATTAAATTTTACCAAAAAACTAAATTAACGATATTAAAAATAATAACATAAAAAATAAATATAAAAATAAACATAAGAGTAACTAATATTTTTAGTTGGGGCAATATATTAAAAAATATTAGTTATTACAAAATATTTTTTAAAGTGTATATCTATAATTTTCTAAATTTAAGATTAATTGTATATATTTATTCTTAATTTTAAATTGAATATATATTTAGTTTGATATAACTTTAAATATAATAGGCAAAAGGACTCTTTAATTAAAAAAATTAAAAGGTCTAATAATAAATTAAAAGCAATAAGCAAATAAATAGTCTAAATTTTTTTAGACTAAAACAAATTTAGGGGGGGTACGATGAGACAGTATATTACAAGAAGAGTTCTTCAAATGATACCTACAATAATTGGTATATCATTAATTCTGTTTTTAATCTTTGCTCTAGCACCAGGAGATGCTATTTCCAATAATATGGATCCTCATATGAGTGCTGAAAGAAAAGCAGAACTAAGATCTATGTATCATTTAGATGAACCTAAACCAGTACAATATTATTATTGGCTAAAAGGAGTCGTGACAGAAGGTAGCTTTGGGGAATCATTTTACTACAAAAAACCAGTATCACAAGTCATGAAAGATTTCATACCAAATTCATTTTTATTAGGGGCAGTATCATTGATATTAGGAGTTTTGATAGCTGTACCAATAGGTATAGTATCTGCTACAAAACAGTATTCTATCTTTGATAAAGTATTTACAGTTTTTGCATTGATAGGAATTTCAATGCCGTCATTCTTCTTTGGACTTCTATTGATTAAATGGATAGGAGTTGACTTGAAGATACTACCATTTTCCGGAATGGTTACAGCAGGGGCAGACTATACAGGATTTAAACATGTTGTTGATGTTATGAAACATATGGCATTACCATTAATTGTTTTAACACTTGGTAGTGTTGCTGGATGGATGAGATATACTCGTTCAAGTATGCTTGAAGTTATAAGACAAGATTATATAAGAACAGCAAGGGCAAAAGGACTATCAGAAAGAGTTGTTATTTATAAGCATGCTCTTAGAAATGCTTTAATTCCAGTAGTAACTTTACTTGGATTTTCAATACCTGGATTGTTTTCAGGAGCAACTTTAACTGAAACAATATTTAACTGGCCAGGTATAGGTCCTGTTCAACTTGCAGCAGTAAATAATAGAGACTATTACCTTCTAATGGGTACAAATATGTTACTTGCATTATTAACACTTATAGGTAACATGTTAGCTGATGTAGCTTATGCATTAGTAGACCCAAGAATTAGATTGAAGTAGGAGGTGTAGTAGATGAGTGATAAGAGTAAAAATATAAATAAACCTAAAAAAGAAGTTATAGAAAGTCCATGGGTCATAGCTTGGAGAAGACTTAAAAAAAATAAGCTTGCAATGTCAGGATTAATTATACTAATAGTATTAATTGTTATAGCAGTTGTAGGCCCTATGGTTTATTCACAAAGTTGGGAAACTACTAATTTAACCAATTCATTACAAGCACCATCAGCTAAACATCCTTTAGGTACAGACCAAGTAGGAAGAGACGTTTTAGCAAGACTTATGTATGGTGGAAGAATATCACTATCAGTAGGTGTTGTGGCAGTTGTAATACAAGTTTTAATTGGTAGTGTTTTAGGAATAGTTGCAGGATATTATGGTGGATGGATAGATACAGTAATAATGAGATTTGTTGATATATTAATGTGCTTCCCATTCTTACCACTATTAATAATGCTAGGAGCAATAATGTCAGATTTAAAAGTAGAACCACAATTTAGAATATATGTGGTTATGTTTATAATTGGTATAGTAGGTTGGCCTGGATTATGTCGTTTGGTAAGAGGTCAAATATTATCTTTAAGAGAACAAGAATTTATGCAAGCTGCTGAAGCACTTGGACTTAGAGATAAAAGAAAGATGTTTGTTCACTTATTACCAAATACACTTGCTTCAATAATAGTTTCAGCTACATTAGGAGTAGGTGGAGCCATCATGACAGAATCAGGATTAAGTTTCTTAGGCTTAGGAGTTACGCCACCAACACCAACTTGGGGAAATATGATACAAGCAGCTCAAGATCAATATGCATTACAATTTCAACCATGGCTTTGGGTACCGCCTGGAGTTTGTATTTTCTTAACAGTAATGGCTATTAACTTATTTGGTGACGGATTGAGAGATGCTTTAGATCCTAAACTTAAGGTATAGGAGGGAGTGAAAATAATGACTAAAAATTTAGTTGAATTTAAAAACTTAAAAACTTACTTCTATACAGGAGAAGGAGTTGTAAAAGCAGTTAACGATGTTAGTTTTAAAATAAAAGAGGGGGAAACGGTATGTGTTGTTGGAGAGTCAGGTTGTGGTAAATCAGTTACTGCAATGTCTCTTATGAGACTTATACCAAATCCTCCAGGAAAAATAGTAGGTGGAGAAATCTTTTTAGATGGTAGGGATGTATTAAAAATACCTGAAGAAGAAATGAGAAATATAAGAGGAAATGAAGTTTCTGTTATATTCCAAGAACCTATGACTTCATTAAATCCGGTATTTAAAGTTGGGGACCAAATTTGTGAAGCAATTATTCTCCATCAAAAACTTTCAAAACAAGATGCCTTAAAAAAGGCTATAGATGTACTTAAGATAATAGGAATTCCAAGAGCTGAGGAAATAGTACAGTGTTATCCTCATGAATTATCTGGAGGTATGAGACAAAGAATAATGATAGCTATGGCTATTTGTTGTAATCCAAAACTTCTAATAGCAGATGAACCAACAACTGCTTTAGATGTAACTATTCAAGCTCAAATCCTTGATCTTATGAGAGATATTAAAAAGAAGCTAAATACTTCAATAATGCTTATAACTCATGACCTTGGGGTTGTTGCTGAAATGGCAGATTATGTTGTAGTTATGTATGCTGGAAAAATAATAGAAGAAGCTCCTGTTGATGAATTATTTAAAAATCCAATGCATCCATATACAAAGGGACTGTTAAAGTCAAAGCCTATTTTAAATCAAGCAACAGATAGACTTTACTCAATACCTGGACAAGTACCTAATCCAATAGGTATGCCAGAAAATTGTTATTTTAGTTCAAGATGTGAAAAGTGCATGGAAAAATGTAAAGAAAAACAGCCGCAGCTTATAAATGTAAATAAAAGACATAAGGTAGCATGTTGGCTTTATGAGGAGGGAAAATAGTATGGCAGATGAAGTAATTTTAAAGGTAGAAAATCTGAAAAAATATTTTCCTATTAAAGCTGGAGTATTTTCTAAAACAGTTGGAAATGTTAAAGCTGTAGATGATGTTTCTTTTGAACTAAAAAAGGGAGAAACCCTTGGACTGGTTGGAGAGTCTGGTTGTGGTAAATCAACAACTGGTAGAACAGTTTTAAGATTACTTGAAAAAACCGAAGGTAATGTTATTTTTGAAGGGAAAGATATATATAAATTAAATAAAAAAGAGTTAAGAGCTTTAAGACCAAAAATGCAAATGATTTTCCAGGATCCGTATAGTTCATTAAATCCTAGGCTTTCTGTTGGAGAGCTTGTTGGAGAAGCTTTAATAGATCATGGAATTTGCACAAAATCAAATGTTATTGAAAAAGTTACTGAAACAATAACAAGATGTGGACTTGCTAAATATCATATGAAAAGATATCCACATGAATTCTCTGGAGGGCAAAGACAAAGAATTGGTATAGCTAGAGCATTGGTATTAAATCCAAGTTTTATAGTAGCTGATGAACCAGTTTCAGCTCTAGATGTTTCAATACAATCTCAAATAATAAATTTACTTTGTGAGCTTCAAGAGGAACAAGGATTTTCATATTTATTTATATCTCACGATTTAAGTGTTGTTAAACATATTTCTCATAGAGTTGGAGTTATGTATCTTGGAAGTTTAGTAGAACTTGCACCTAAGCATGAGCTTTATGATAACCCATTACATCCATATACAAAGGCGTTATTATCAGCAGTTCCAATTCCAGATCCAACCTTAAAAAGAGATAGAATAATATTATCAGGAGATATACCAAGTCCTGCCAATCCACCGGCAGGATGTAAGTTCCATACTAGATGTCCTTATGCTACGGAAAAATGTGCAAAGGAACAACCTATTTATAAAAATGTAGGAAATGAACATTGGGTAGCATGTCATTTAGTTAAATAAATAATGATTAGGATAAATTTTATATAACAAAAAGACACTATCAAAGCTAAAAATAGTTTGATAGTGTCTTTAATTATAAGTGTATATTAAGGATATTAATAACTATATGCCTATTAAATGATGTTATTTTTAAACATAAACACAAAATAATTTGTATTACTTAACAAATTAACAGTTTGTTGTTATAAAAATAATATTAATTATGGTATAATACAACTAACAAAATATCCTTATATTTTTATTATAAAAGAGGTGAAATCTTTGTTCAGATTTGATGATAGAGAAGAAGAGCGTATAAAAAAAGATAAGGAATTGTTAAATGATATAAGAAATATGGAAAAGCCAAAGTTTAAAGATATGGTAGCTATAATGTTAGCTCAATATGCTATTATATTTCCAATGATATTTATAGGACTAGCTGTATTTGGATTTATATTATGGCTTATGACTAAGTTTTGGCTTGCGTAAGTATTTAATTAATATTTAAAGGGCAAATTAACCTTATATAATAAAGGCTAATATAAATTTGATGGCATTAAAATAAGGAGGAATTTATTATGAGTAAGGGATTAAGTTTAGATTTAACAAAAGTATCTAATTTTGTTAAAGAGCATGAAATTGAATGTATGGACCATATGGTAAAAACAGCTCACGATATGGTACACAAAAAAACTGGAGCAGGATCAGACTTTTTAGGATGGGTTGATCTACCAGTTAACTATGATAAAGATGAGTTTGCTAGAATAAAAAAAGCTGCTGAAAAGATACAAAGTGATTCAGAAGCATTAATAGTAATTGGAATAGGTGGATCATATTTAGGTGCTAGAGCAGCTATAGAAATGTTAACAAACAATTTCTATAATGTATTAGAAAAAGATAAGAGAAAGACTCCAGCAATATTCTATGTTGGAAATAATATTAGTTCAACATATATGTATGAATTATTACAAGCTATAGAAGGAAAAGATATAAGTGTTAATGTTATATCAAAATCTGGTACAACAACTGAGCCAGCTATAGCTTTTAGAATATTTAAAGAATATATGGAAAATAAATATGGAAAAGAAGAGGCTAAGAAGAGAATTTATGCAACAACTGATAAATCAAAGGGAGCATTAAAAACTTTAGCAGATGAAGAGGGATACGAAACTTTTGTAATTCCTGATGATGTTGGAGGAAGATTCTCAGTATTAACAGCAGTAGGATTATTACCAATAGCAGTAGCTGGAATAAATATAGATGAGATGATGAGGGGAGCAGCAGATTCAAGAGAAGCTTACTCAAATTCAAATCTAATGGAAAATGACTGTTATAAATATGCTGTTATAAGAAATTGTTTATATAGAAAAGGAAAAACTACAGAAATAGTAGTTAATTATGAACCATCATTACATTTCTTCTCAGAATGGTGGAAACAACTATATGGGGAATCAGAAGGAAAAGATGGAAAAGGAATATATCCATCAGCAGCTGATTTTTCAACTGATCTTCACTCAATGGGACAATATATTCAAGAAGGTTTAAGAAATATATTTGAAACAGTAATAAATATAGAAAAACCTAAATATGAAATGACAATAAAAGAATCAAAAGAAAATATAGATGGATTAAACTTCTTAGCAGGTAAGACTATGGATTTTGTAAATAAAAAAGCTTTCCAAGGAACTACTTTAGCTCATAATGATGGTGGAGTTCCTAATATAGTAATTAATGTTCCAGAAATAAGTCCATATTACTTTGGATATATGGTATATTTCTTTGAGAAGGCATGTGGAATTAGTGGATATCTTTTAGGAATTAATCCATTTAATCAACCAGGTGTTGAAGCTTACAAAAAGAACATGTTTGCTTTATTAGGAAAGCCAGGCTATGAAGATATGAAAGCTGAACTTGAAAAAAGACTTTAATTAATATGAAAATATTAGTTGATGGAGATGCATGTCCTGGAAAGCATATAATAGAAAAAGTTGCAATGGAAAATAATATTGAAGTTACAATATATTGTGATTTAAGTCATTATATTCAATCTGACTATAGCAAAGTTGTTGTTGTTGATAGTGGTTTTCAAAGTGTGGATATGTATCTAATAAATAATGCTAAATCAAGAGATATAATAATTACTCAAGATTATGGTGTGGCAGCAATGGCTTTGGGAAAAGGGGTTTATGCTATAAATCCCAAGGGATATATTTATAATGAAGATAATATAGATAGATTGCTTTTTGAAAGACATATTGCTGGTAAAGCTAGAAGAGCAGGTAAAAAAACTGGTACTCATAAGAAACGACGAGTAGAAGATGATATCAGACTAGAAAGCAATTTAAGAAAATTAATAAATAATAAAGAATGAATACAAAAAATAAATACAAAAATAGGAGCATATTTTATAAGCTCCTATTTTTTGTAAATTTTAATTTATAATATTTTAAACAATAAGTTATAAATTAGCATATAGAACCTTCAGAAATTTTTACATCATTAGTACAGGTAATAGAAATTTTAATTGCAATTTCTAAAGCGTTAACTATATTTAAAATATCCATAGAAGGCATACCTTTTTTATTAATTGCTTGAGATGGTAAACAAGGAATGTGCATGAAGCCACCTTTAATATTATTATATTTTTTATTTATTAAATATAATAATCCATACATTAAATGATTACAAACAAAGGTACCGGCAGAATTAGAAATAGAGGCAGGAATGTTATTATTTCTAATTTCATTAACTATAGACTTTATAGGTAGTGTAGAAAAATAAGCATTTTCTCCATCTTCAAAAATGAAACAATCTATAGGTTTATTATTTTCATTATCTTCTATTGAAGCATCGTTTATATTTATAGCAACTCTTTCTAGGGTTATATCACTTCTTCCAGCTGCTTGTCCAATACATATGACTACATCAGGATTATATTTTTTTATAGCATTTTCTAGAACTCTTATTGACTTATAAAATACAGTTGGAATCTTTAACTTTACTATTTTGCAATTAAATAAATTATCATTTAATTTGTTTATTGCTTCTAGAGAAGGATTAATATTTTCTCCACCAAATGGTTCGAAGCCTGTTATTAAAACATTCATAATAAACCTCCTTAAAAATATAGTAGTTTTTATATTTATTATAAATTAAATTTATAAAATTTATTATATAAATATATAAACTACTATATTTTTAAG
>NZ_FQVM01000043.1 GCF_900129365.1 Clostridium fallax | reverse complement strand
GGTTGCCAGGTTAGTATGATTCACTAGCTCAGTCGGTAGAGCACATGACTTTTAATCATGGTGTCCGGGGTTCGATTCCCCGGTGAGTCACCAAATCCTTTAGCAAATGCTAAAGGATTTTTTTGTTTTATTAAAGAATATAAATATTATAAAGATATTTACGAATATTATTTTTATTGATTTTTTTATTCATGTGGTTTTATTTAAATCTATAATTATTATTTATGTTAAATATATGTATAAATAATATAAGTATTAAAAAATAAGATAAGAAAAGTATTGATGATATAAAAGGTATATAGTATTTAATAAATTTGTAAAATAAGAATAATAAAAAATATATATAAGATATTATATATAAAAATAAAATATTTTTAATATAATTATTGACAATATCCTATTATATATGTATAATAATATATTGTTGAGAGAAAAATAAATCTGGTAATAATGCGTTTAAGGGTTACACCCGTTCCCATACCGAACACGAAGGTTAAGATTTAAACGGTCGATGGTACTGCTTGGGCGACTGAGTGGGAGAGTAGATGGTTGCCAGGTGAGAACAACATTATATTAAGAAAATCACTCCAATAAGAGTGATTTTTTTGTAGCAAGAAACTTGCTTAGCATTTATATATCAAAAGGGCTCTTATTTAATAAGAGTCCTTTTGTTTTATGTTTTTTTATTTTTTTGCTTCTGGAAACATTTTAACAGTTCTTTCTAATATTCCATTTAATTTAGCTATTGCTACTCCAAAGTTAGTTATAGAAACATTAGATGCTTCTGCTTTTATAAGTCTACTCATAAGTTGTTTTCTTGTAAACATACAGCTTCCACATTGAATTATTAGTTTATACTCTTTTAGGTTATCAGGAAAATCTATTCCTGAAATATTATCAATTATAAGAGAATTACCTACCTTTTCCTTAAGCCAAAGAGGAATTTTTTCTCTTGCTATATCTCCTTTTAAAGCATGATGCGTACAAGCTTCTGCTATTAGTACTTTATCATTTGGTTTCAATTTATCTATAGCTCGTGCACCTTTTACAAATGCTGATAAATCTCCCTTATATCTAGCCATTAGTATAGAGAAAGATGTGAGAGGTATATCATCTGGAACTATTTTATTTATTTTCTTAAAAATTTGCGAGTCAGTTATTATTAAGTCAGGTTTTTCATTTAGTGTTGAAAGCAATAGTTCTAACTCTGTATCCTTAACAGTTAAAGCCATAGCATCATTATCTAATAAATCTCTTATAACTTGGACTTGAGGAAGAATTAATCTTCCTTTAGGAGCCTGTATATCTTGAGGCGCTACTAGTATTACTTTAGCCTTCTTATTTATTATATCTCCAACTATTGTAGGTCTTTCAAAATCTGATGGAGCATAATTTACTATATATTCTTTTAATAAACTTAGATTTTCTTTATTTTTGCAACTAACTTCTATTATAGGAATATTTAAATTTTGAATTTCTTTTGAATTTATTATATTTACTTTATTCAATAAATCACTTTTATTTATAACCCCTATAATAGGTATATTTCTTTCTTTTAAATCTTTTATCCATTCTACTTCTCTTTTTAAATCTATATCTAAATCATTGATAGATGAAATATTATTTGATTCACCCATTGTAGGGGAAATTACAAGTACAGCTAAATCAGTTCTATCCATAACTTCCTTAGTCTTTTTAATTCTAAGGTTACCTAAAGCACCCTCATCATCAAGTCCAGCGGTATCTACTATTACAACTGGTCCAAGTGGTAATAGTTCCATTGATTTAAAAACAGGATCAGTAGTAGTTCCTGGAGTATTAGATACTAAAGAAATTGATTGATTTGTGAGAGTATTTACTAAACTAGACTTACCTGCATTTCTTTTACCAAAAAAAGCGATATGGAGTCTATTAGCTCTTGGTGTATCTAACATAGCATTTCTCCTTTAAATTAAAATCTTAAATCTCTTTCACCATTTTTTATTCTTATTAATTTTTCTTCACAAGCTTTTCGTGCAGCTTCTTTAGGAATAGATTTAAGAGCTTCTTCTATAGCTTTTTCACCAACTTTTTTAGTTTCTTCATCTGCATAATCAAGTAAAAATTCTTTGAAGGTTAATATGGCATTTGGTAAGCATACATTATGAATTTGACCAGTTTTTGCTAAGGACATAAATCTTTCACCAGTTCTTCCTTCTCTATAACATGCAGTACAATAACTTGGAAGGTATCCTTGGCTACAAAGACTTCTCATAATTTCCATAGGACTTCTATGATCTCCAACTTCAAATTGAGGCTTTTCATCTGGGTTTTTCTTAGATTCTGAATATCCACCAACTCCAGTACAAGAACCTGCACTTACTTGAGATATACCTACAGCTAAAACCTCTTCTCTAAAATCAGGTTCCTCTCTTGTAGAAATTATCATTCCAGTATAAGGAACAGATATTCTAAGAATAGCTACTAACTTTTTAAAATCTTTATCTTCTACAAGATAAGGATAATCTTCTGTTTTTACATTTTCAGCAGGTTTAAGTCTTGGCACTGATATTGTATGAGGTCCTACTCCTGTTTCTTTATCTAAATGTTCTGCGTGCATAAGCATTGCTACTGTATCATATTTATGATCATATAATCCATAAAGAACTCCTATTCCTACATCATCAATACCAGCGGCTCTAGCTCTATCCATTGCAGTTGTATGCCAGTTATAATCATGTTTAGGTCCTTGAGGATGCATCTTTTCATAAGTTTCTTTATGATAAGTTTCTTGGAATAATATATATGTGCCTATTTCTGCTTCTTTTAACTTTTTATATTCTTCTATTGTAGTTGCAGCAATATTTACGTTTATTCTTCTTATGCTGCCGTTATCAAATTTCAATGAATAAATTGTTTTTATGCAATCTAATACATAATCTATAGGTGTATTAACAGGATCTTCTCCTAGTTCTAAAGCAAGTCTTTTATGACCCATGCCTTCTAATACTTTAACCTCTTCAGCTAATTCGTCCATTGTAAGTTTTTTACGGAATAATGATGAGTTGCAATGCTTATAACCACAGTATTTACAGTTATTTACGCAATAATTTGAAACATAAAGGGGAGCGAAAAGAACGATTCTTTTCCCATAGATTTGTTTTTTTATATCACTTGCTAGTTTATACATTTCATTAAGTAAGTCTTCATCTTCTACATGAAGTAATACAGCTGCTTCCCTGTGAGATAATCCTTTTAAATCTTTAGCTCTTTCAATAAGAGATCTCACATATTCTTTATCATTACTTAATTTTTTCCCTTCTTCAAGAGAGGACACTATCTCGCTATCAATAATAAAATCTTCAGCTTTAAAATCTTTTTTCATAATTAAAACTCCTTTTGAATTTAGTTTTGTTAACTAAACCTAAAGGCAAGGTTAATTTTTAGTTATTGCTGATTTAACATTAACTTTTGGTATACGTCCTAGTTTCCCAGTTAAGGCGCTTATTTCATCAGTTGTTCCATCTATTATTATTGATATTACAGAAACTCCTTTTTCTTTATAAGGAATCCCCATTCTACCTACTATTATATTAGCAAAACTGTGGAGCGTTTCATTGACCTTTGGAGCACTAGACAAATCTTCAATAACTATAGCTATTACGCCCACTCTATTTTCCACAATATCACCTCTTTAAAATAATTTGCGCCATTATCCTTTTGCTTAGAACTTATCCTTGCAATTAGAATTAGTAAAAAATGATATGCGAAGCCAATAAAAGAGAAAATTACCCTTTTATCAGGATGACATAATATGATTTTAAAACAAATTTTTATAATATTCAACGATTAGACAGTAAAAAGTAATTATAGTATAGTGAAAAAGAATAAAGTTTAAAGCTAGGTGATATAAAATGAAAGGCAAATCTATTATTATCAACCCTTGTAAATTAAAGGGAAGAGTGAAGGTGCCCACATCTAAATCATATGGGCATAGAGCTCTTATTTGTGCAGCTTTTTGTAATGAAGAGATATTAATAAAAGAAGTTTCATTATCAGAAGATATTATAGCTACAATTAATTGTTTAAGGAGCTTAGGAGCTAATTTTAAAATAATAAAAAATAAAATTGATGATAATGTGAATATATTAGTAAATGGAGAGAAGTTCTTAAAAGAAGGAAGTACACTTTTTTGTAATGAATCTGGATCTACTCTAAGATTTATGTTACCTATAGCATCTATGACTAATAGAAAAATATTGTTAAAGGGTAAAAAGTCACTAATATCAAGACCTATGAAAATTTATGAAGATATTTATAAAAGTCAAAATTTATATTATAAATCAGGAGAAGATTTTATTGAAATAAAAGGAAAACTAAAGCCAGGAGAATATAAAATTCCAGGAGATATAAGTTCTCAATTTATAACAGGATTATTTTTTATTCTTCCTTTACTTAACGAAGATTCTAAAATTATAATAACTAACAATCTACAATCTAAAAGTTATGTTGATATGACTTTAGACATAATGAAAAGGTTTGGTGTGATTATTAATAAAATAAGTTCTAATGAGTATTTTATAAAAGGTCAACAAAAATATACTGGATTAGAAATAAATAATATCTATGAAGTTGAAGGAGATTATTCTCAGGGAGCTTTCTGGATTGTTGCAGCAGTTTTAAATGGAGACTTAGAAATTACTGGTCTAAATCATAAATCTATACAGGGAGATAAAGTTATTATAGATATAGTTAAGAGGTTTAATGGTAATATAACTCCAATTGATGATGGGTATTTGGTAAAAAAGAGCGATATAATCCCTGGGGTTGTAGATGTTAGTGAATGTCCTGATTTACTCCCTATACTAACTCTGCTATTTAGTAAAGCCAAAGGTGAAAGTAAGATAGTTGGAGCGGAAAGAGTAAGGCTTAAGGAAAGTGATAGATTAATGGCTATAAGAGAAGGACTAAATAACATAGGTGGATATATAAGAGAAGAGGATGATAAGTTGATAATAAATGGAACTACGAGTTTTATAGGAGGAACAGTAGATAGTTTTAATGATCATAGAATAGAAATGACATTAGCCATTGCAGGCACGCTAAGTAATAAATCTGTAGAAATAATAGATGGAATGTCTATAAATAAATCTTACCCTAAATTTTATGAGGACTTAAAAAAGTTAGGTGGAGACTTTAAGGTTATTTAATATAAAATATAAAAAAAAGACTATCTAATGAAATAGATATTAAAATTCATATATCAGTATTTTATTACAATACAATTTTTAGATAGTCTAATTTTTTATTAAATTTATTAATTTTTACTTTTAAATTGAGATTGGATATCTTCTTTTATAAATTTAAAGAATTTTTTTATACTTTGAATATCATCTTTTAAAGTTGACTTTTCATCATCATTTAAAAATCCGTTGAAATATACTGTAAGTATAAATAAGAAAACAGCAAGATTTATATAAATATCCTTTAAGTCAGCTATAAATAAGTCGCTTATACCTATAAAATCTAAGCTTCCACCATAAAAAATTTTATCTATTAGAGAACATATGCAACCTGCCATAATGAAAACTATACACAAATCTGACCATGAGTCTCTATGTCCAAGTTTTTTATAATATCTATATCCTTCCCAAAAAATAATTAACGCTATTATATTTAAAAATATTAAGAATCCAAAACTTACATTAGTTCCAAAACGAGCATTAAGCCAGGAACCTTCAGAATTTATTATAGGATGAAAAGATAAAAAGTTATCTATTATATAAAAGTCTTTATGGAAAAAGAAAAGCTTTATTATAAGTTTTCCACCTTGATCTAATAAAAATAAGATAAAAAATAATATAACTAGCGATTTTGATGAGAAACCTTTAGGAAACTTTATACCAATTGTATAAATTATATATCCTGTTAATGCAAAAATTACGCACATCAATATATTAAAGAATATATGATAGTTAGATTGAATTCTACCTGTAATTAATTCAAATAAAAAATAAAGAAACCACATAAAAGGAAGAATTCCTATAGTTATTAATTTCTTTTTGTTCATATAAATCTTTCCTCCTAATTTATTAAAAGCAACAAAATTATAATTTTTATAATAAAAAATCACTTATAGTAAATTCTATCATTTATTATTTATAAAGGAAAGAATAGTTTGCATAACATATAAAATTGATAAATAATTTTGAAATTTAAGAAAATTATATTGTAAACAAAAAATCTCTACATTAAAATTAAGGTAACTAGATAATGGTATAAGGTTATAACGAAGAAAGAGAGGAATGAATTATGCTAACTATTTATGCAGTATCAGATTCTATAGGAGAAACAGCAGAACAGGTAGCTGTAGCAGCTGCTAGTCAATTTGGTAAAGAAGTTAAAGTAGAAAGGTTACCTTATGTAAAAACTTTAGAAGATGTAGATGATATAATGAAAACTATATTAAAAAATGATTTATCTTTAGTGGTGTCTACTATAATAACTGTTAATGTTAGGGAGTATTTAACTCAAAATTGTATAGAACATAATATAAATGCAATAAATATTTTAGGTCCAATTATAAATATCGCATCAACTCTATTAAATAAATTGCCTTCATATAATCCAGGTGCTATGTGGAAAACTGATGAGGTATATTTTAAAAGGATAGAAGCTATGGAATTTGCAATGCAATATGATGATAGTAAAGATTACAGAGGTCTAAAAAATGCTGACGTTGTTTTAGTAGGATTATCAAGAACTTCAAAAACACCACTTTGTATGTATTTAGCAAACAAAGGAATCAAGGCTATAAATATTCCCCTAGTTCCTGAGGTAGGAATTCCAAGTGAATTATATGAAATAGATAAGAAAAAAATATTTGGGCTTACAATAAATCCACTTCAACTTATAGAAATTAGAAAAAGAAGGATGGATAAATTTCATAGGATATCTTCTGATATAGAATATGCTAGTGATTCAAGGATACTAGAAGAATTTGAATTTGCAGATAAGATAATGAGAAGATTAGGATGTAAGACTATAGATGTAACTCAGAGAGCTATTGAGGATACTGCCCTTATAATAATAAATGATTTAAACAGAAGAAAAGAAAGATAAAAGTCATATAATTATAATAAAGAGTTATTTACAAAATTTAATTAAAAATTAAATAAGCTAGTTATAAATGAGCAGAAATATAATTTATTAATGTAAAGTAGGATTTTATTACTTAATTATATATCTGCTCTTTTAAAAAATATGATTTAGGAGATATTCATATTTTAGATAATAGCTAAATATAATTTTAATTCTTAAAATAATTTCATTAATTTTAATAATAGTATTTACTTAAAGTTAAATAAAATACTAAAAGTAATATAAAGAGATTGAAGTTATCTATATAACTTTATTATAAAAATAGATTTATTAAAAAGCGTATTAAAATGGAGGTGTCCTAAAATGAAATTAGGATTGGTTTTAGCTGGAGGAGGAGGAAGAGGCGCTTACCAGATAGGTGTATGGGAAGCCTTAAAAGAATTAGGAGTAGATAAATATATAGAAGGTGTATCAGGAACTTCCATAGGTGCTTTAAATGCTATACTTTTTTTACAAGGAGATATTGATATTGCTAAAGAAGCTTGGATGGATATATCTGTAGAGAAAATACTACCGACAGATAATTTAGATTTAATGACTAGAGGTGTGCTTTTAGCTATAGGATCTAAAAAATTAAATTTTGTAAAAAAGTATATGCCAAGAACTTTAGAAAAGGGAAATATATCAAGAAAAGGACTTATAGATATCTTAGATAAATATATAGATTTTAATACAATAATAAATAATAACAAATCTTTTTATGTTGCCTGCAGTGAACTTCCCCAAATAAGACCAAGATATTTTAAGCTTAATAATAAAAGTGAAGATGAAATTAGAAATATATTATTAGCTACATCTGCCATTCCTATTATATATGAAAGCGAAAAGGTAAATGAATATAAATATTTAGATGGAGGAATTACAGACAATATTCCAATACAACCTTTATATGGGGAAGGATATGATCCGATTATAGTAGTTCATTTATGTAAAAATAGTTTTATAGAGAGAGATTGCTTTCCTAATTCTGAAATTATAGAAATAAAGCCTAAGTATATGGACGATTCTGTTAGTGAAACTTTAGATTTTACAAAAGAAGGAGCAAGAAGAAGGTTTGATCAAGGATATAATGATTGTATAAATTTATTTCATCCTATAATGAATATAGCTAGATATCAAATGCAAAAGGCTCCTATGGAAGCTATAAATAATTTAGGAAAAAAAATAAAAGAAAAATCTTTTAGGTTCAGAAATATATTTAAGAGATAAAAAAACAATTAGGTATTAAATATTTATATTTGGGTACATTATAATTAATAAATAAGTAATGGAGGATTAATAAATGTACACAGGTATTGTAAAATGGTATAACGAAGAAAAAGGGTATGGGTTTATTTCTGGAAATAATGGAGAAGATATATTTGTTCACTATTCTCAAATTAAGGAAAAGGGAAATGACAAAAGCTTGCATGAAGGTGAAGAGGTATCCTTTGATGTAGTAACTAAAGAAAAAGGACCTCAAGCAATAAATGTTCAAAAGCTATAAAGAATATAGCTATATAATAGTTATTAAAGTTTATTAAATAAATATACTAAGCTTTAATGTCAGTTTATATAAATGAAATTTAAATAATAAGATACGTTTAATAAATAATATATAACTTATTATATTTATTAGACGTATTTTATTTTTACATAAAAGTTTATAGTTAATATTTGTATAATAATAAATTTTAAAATAATTATATAGATATCTATGTATAAATTTTAACTTAAATGGTCATTATCTACTATATAAATAGTTTAAATATACATATTATGGTATGTAATTAGATGAAATATTTAGAAAAAAATAAGAAACATTACCTAGCGTATCAATAGATAAAAAATAATGAAAAATAGAGAATTTAATAGAAAGAAAAGAATATATTCTTAATTTTATGTATAATCATGTAAAAATGCAGTATTTGAAGTGGTATCATAAATTTCGTCGCCAAGAGAGACGACAGTCAATAACTAAGAAAGTTTAAGATAATAATAATTTTGTTAAAAACTTTTAAAAAAGGTGTTGACAAAACAAGATATATATTGTAATATATATCTTGTCGCTAAGACAAAACGACATTTGGTCTTTGAAAATTAAACAGAGAGAAACTTACAAAATCTTTTAAGATTTTTTTAAACCAGCAATTCTTTTATATGAGTAAAGATTAAACTTTTTAAATTGAGAGTTTGATCCTGGCTCAGGACGAACGCTGGCGGCGTGCTTAACACATGCAAGTCGAGCGAGAGAGTTTTCTTCGGGAAATAATCTAGCGGCGGACGGGTGAGTAACACGTGGGTGGTCTTATGTCAATATTTTGGACACAAAAAGTCAAACTTTTTCATGCTGCACTTCTAGCTAATAATTCACATTGATCTGGAGTCATGTAATTAATAGAAGAGTGTATCCTTTTTCTGTTATACCAACCTTCAATATATTTAAATA
>NZ_FQVM01000016.1 GCF_900129365.1 Clostridium fallax | reverse complement strand
GCGATTGGCGGTTTTTCAGAGCGCGAGTAGCGCTGCCAGTACCATGCCCTTATAGGGCTTAATCAAGCCACCAGCTTAGCTGGTGGTACATGACTTAGTTAAATATACTTTTAAAAGTATATTTGTAATTTAAAGTAAAAAATATTTAAAATAATTATAAAAACATAAATGATATAATAAAGTTTAAGAAATATTCATAAGATAATTATAATATATCTACTAAATGTGCCAATATCTATTAAATGTGTTATAATAAAAAACAATTAAAAAAATATTTGCTCAAAAATATTATATATTAGTTAGAGCATTAATTTAATTAATAAAGAGGAGGAGTAAAGAGAGTTATGCGAAAAAAAGCTATATCAACTATAATTGCAATGGCTTTAACTTTTGGGACAAGCTATAAAGCTTTAGCAGCACCAAATGATTCTATGAATGAAAATAAAGCTAAATATCAACAATTAAATAGTGAAATAGTTTCTTTAAACTCACAGATATCTGATCTTGATAATCAAATAGGCGATTTAAATAGTAAGCTAGATGAGAATAATGATAATATAAGAAAAGTTAAAGGTGAAATTGATAGTAATGAAGCTAAACTTCAAAAAACTAAAGAGGAACTTGAAAAAGAGCAAGAAACCTTTAGTAAGAGAGTAAGGGCTATTTATAAAAGTAATAGTTCTACAGAGTATTTATCAATACTTTTAACCTCTAAAAGTTTTTCTGATTTTTTATCTAGAGCTAATGCTGTAAATAAGATAATTTCTTTAGATAAAAAACTTATTAATGAAATAAATGAGAAGAAAGAAATATTAGATGATACAATTGAAAAATTAAATTCACAAGAAAAAGAATTACAAGATTTAAAAAAATCTACAGAAGATGATATTTCAAAGATAAAAGAGAAAAAAGCTGAACAAAAGAAATATTTAGATGAATTAAATGCTCAAAAAGATCAGGTAGCATCAATTATTGAGGCTAATGAAAGTGAGTTAATTGCAAAATCTGTATCTATTATTAATGATAGTCAAGATATAAGTGCTATAAAAGAAGCTATAAAAACATTAAAGGATTTATTACCACAAATTACAACTGATTCTGTAAAAAATAAAGCACAGTCAGCAATAAGTAATGGTAATGATAAAATTTCTTCTATGAGTGCAGTTGCAAAAGTTGAGACAGGCTCTAGAGGAAATACTTCATCTATACAAAATGGACCTGGAAACTATAAAAAAACATTAACTATGCAAGCAACTGCTTATTCAGGAGGAACTTTAACGGCTACAGGCTCTAAGCCAGTAAGAAACCCTGGTGGTATTAGTACAATAGCAGTAGATCCTAGAGTAATACCTTTAGGCACAAAGGTTTATGTAGAGAGATATGGGATGGCTATTGCAACAGATACTGGTGGTGCTATAAAAGGTAATATAATAGATTTATATATGAATTCTCATAGTGAATGTATTGCATGGGGAAGGCAAAATGTTACTGTTAATATAATTGCTTATCCTGGTGAATGGTAAAATTTATTTAGAAGGTTATAATTGGATTTTAAAGGAGGTATAATATTATTTATGCCTTCTTTTTATTTAATTTATTCTATATTATATATAAAAGAAAGGATGTGATTATATGTATAAGCCTTTAGCAGATAAAATAAGACCTAAAACCTTAGATGATGTAGTAGGGCAAAAACACATTTTAGATAAAAATAAAATTTTATATAGAATAATAAATAGTGGAACAATATGTAATATGATTTTTTATGGACCACCAGGAGTTGGCAAAACAACTGTAGCTAATATAATAGCTGAAAAAACAAATAAAAAGTTTTATAAACTTAATGCTACTAATGCATCTCTTAAAGATATTCAAAAAATAGTAGAAGAATTAGATACCTTTATAGGAATTAATGGAGTTATTCTTTATTTAGATGAGATACAAAACTTTAATAAAAAGCAGCAACAATCTCTTTTAGAATTTATAGAAGATGGAAGGATTACATTAATTGCAAGTACTACAGAAAATCCTTATCATTATATATTTAAAGCTATTTTAAGTAGATCTACTATATTTGAATTTTATCCTCTATTAGAAGAAGATATTATAGAAGGTTTAAAAAAGGCTGTGGAAAAATCTAAAGGAGATTATCCAGGTATGAAAATACAAATAGATGAAAAAGCCTATGAATATTTTTCAGTTTCTTCTAATGGAGATTTAAGAAAGGCTCTAAATGCTTTAGACTTAGCCTTAAGCTCAACTAATGCAGATGAGAATAAAATAATACATATAACAGAAAATATAGCAAAAGAAACTACTCAAAAGAAAATATTTAAATATGATATAAATGGAGATAGTCACTATGATATTTTAAGTGCTTTCCAAAAATCTATAAGAGGAAGCGATGTAGATGCCTCTCTTCATTATTTGGCAAGACTTATTAAAGCAGAAGATTTAATATCTATATGTAGAAGACTTTTGGTTATAGCTTGTGAAGATATAGGATTAGCATACCCTAGTGCTATATCTATAGTTAAATCCTGTGTAGATGCTGCAAATCAATTAGGATTTCCAGAAGCAAGAATACCTTTAGCAGAGGCTACTATATTGCTTGCAAATGCTCCAAAGTCTAATAGTGCTTATTTAGCTATTGATAAAGCTTTAAAAGATTTAGAAAATAAAAATATAGATGATATACCAAAGCATTTAAAGGATTGTCACTATAGTGGTGCAGTTTCTCTAGGAAGAGGAAATGATTATAAGTATCCTCATGACTATGAAAATCATTATATAAAGCAAAATTATTTGCCTAATAATTTATTATCTTCAGTATATTATGAACCTTGTAAAAACAAAAATGAAATGGCTGCTTATGAATATTGGAAGAAAATAAAAAATATTAAGTAGTATTTTAAAAATTTTTATTAGTATTTATAAAAATAATTATATATTATAAAACATTAATTGTTGACAGTTTAGGTCGGATTTGATATTATTACACTGTAAAGCATATCGTTTTACTCAACATTAAGGGGTGAGAACATGAAATTATCCACCAAGGGGAGATATGGAGTAAAGGCTATGGTTGATTTAGCTATACATTATGGCGAACCACCGGTATCTATAAAAACCATATCATCTCGTCAAAATATTTCAGAATATTATCTAGAACAATTATTCAGTCCTTTAAGAAAGGCAAAGCTTATAAAAAGTATAAGAGGAGCTCAAGGAGGATATGTTTTAAATAGAGAACCTAAGGATATAACCATAGCAAATATTATGGATGTCTTAGAAGGCCCTATAGAAATTGCAGAATGTATAGAAGGAGTACCTTGTGATAATTTAGATTGTTGTGCAACAAGACTTCTTTGGAAAAAAATAAAAGGAAGTATTGAAGAGGTAATGGAATCAGTAACTCTTCAAGATATAGTTAATGATTATTATAGCATTCAAAAGAATCGTGAAATGATTCATTTAGTAGATAGGAGTGAAGAAAATGAATAAAACAACTTATATGGATTATGCAGCTACAACTTATGTAAAACCAGAAGTTTTAGAGGAAATGATGCCATATTTTACAGAGAAGTTTGGTAACCCATCATCTTTTTATGGATTAGCAAGGGAAACTAAAATGGCTATAGATAAAGCAAGAGATAGAGTGGCAAAGGCTTTAAATTGTGATCCTAGTGAAGTTTATTTTACTGGTGGTGGTTCTGAGTCAGATAACTGGGCTTTAAAAGGAATTGCTTCTGCCTATAGAAATAAAGGAAAGCATATAATAACAACTAAGATAGAGCATCATGCAGTACTTCATACTTGTCAATACTTAGAAAAGTTAGGATTTAAAGTTACATACTTAGATGTTGACAGTGAAGGCTTTATAGATTTAGAACAATTAAAGAATTCTATCACAGATGAAACTATACTAGTTTCAATTATGTTTGCAAATAATGAAATCGGAACAATAGAACCTATAAAAGAAATAGGAAAAATTTGTAAGGAAAGAAATGTTTTATTCCATACAGATGCAGTTCAAGCTATAGGAAATGTAAAAATAGATGTTAAGGAACTTAATATAGACTTATTATCTTTGGCAGGACATAAAATTTATGGTCCTAAGGGTATTGGAGTTTTATATATAAGAAAAGGTATAAGAATAGACAACTTAGTTCATGGTGGCGGACAAGAAAGATCAAGAAGAGCAGGAACCGAAAATATTGCTTCTATTGTTGGAATGGGAAAAGCTATTGAACTAGCTACAGAAAACTTAGATGATCATATAAAAAGATTAACTGTATTAAGAGATAAGTTAATAGATGGATTAACTAAAATACCATACACTAGATTAAATGGACCAATAGGAGATAAGAGATTACCAGGTAATGTTAATGTATCCTTTGAATTTATTGAAGGAGAAGGAATTCTTCTTATGTTGGACTTTGAAGGTATATGTGCATCAAGTGGTAGTGCTTGTGCATCAGGATCATTAGATCCATCACATGTTTTATTATCAATTGGATTACCACATGAAGTAGCTCATGGCTCTTTAAGATTATCTTTAGGTGATGGCTCTACAGAAGAAGATGTAAATAAAGTATTAGAAGTATTACCTAAAATAGTTGATAGATTAAGACAAATGTCACCACTTTATGAGAACGTAGAGAAGAAGGGAGAAAAATAATATGATTTATAGTGAAAAGGTAATGGATCATTTTAAAAATCCAAGAAACGTAGGAGAAATAGAAGATGCCAATGGTATAGGTGAAGTTGGAAATGCTAAATGCGGAGATATAATGAAGATATACCTAAAGGTTGAAGATAATATAGTTAAAGATGTTAAATTTAAAACTTATGGATGCGGTTCAGCTATAGCATCATCAAGTATGGCTACAGAACTTATAAAAGGAAAAACTTTAGAAGAAGCTTGGGATTTAACAAATAAAGCTGTAGCAGAAGCTTTAGATGGACTTCCACCAGTAAAAATGCACTGTTCAGTTTTAGCAGAAGAAGCAATCCACAAAGCAATAAATGATTATAGAGAAAAACAAGGATTAGAACCTTGGGATATGAAAGAACATTCTCATGATATTCATGAGCAAGTTCATGGAGAATAGAAACCATATGAAAAAAAAGGTTGTTATAGGTATGAGTGGCGGAGTAGATAGCTCTGTCGCTGCTTATCTTTTAAAAGAGCAGGGATATGAGGTTATTGGGGTTACTATGCAAATTTGGCAAGAGGATAAGGAAGTAGAAGAAAGAGAAGGTGGTTGTTGCTCCTTATCAGCAGTAGAAGATGCAAGAAGAGTAGCAAATAAACTTGGTATCCCTTTTTATGTTTTAAATTTTAGAAAAAGCTTCAAAGAAAAAGTAATAGATTATTTTGTGGATGAATATTTAAATGGAAGAACACCAAATCCTTGTATAGCTTGTAATAAGTATTTAAAATTTGATGAACTTTTAACAAAAGCTAAAGCTATAGGTGCAGATTATGTTGCAACAGGACATTATGCAAAAATAAAAGAAGAGAATGGAAGATATCTTTTAGAAAGAGCTGATGATGATAGAAAAGATCAAACTTATGCTCTATATAATTTAACTCAATATCAATTAGCTCATACTCTTATGCCTTGTGGAGAATACACAAAGGATAAAATTAGAGAAATAGCAAAAGAGATTGGTCTTGCAGTTCATAATAAAAAAGATAGTGAAGAGATATGTTTTATACCAGATAATAATCATGGTAAGTACATATTAAATTGTGAACCTAAAAAGGTTAAAGTAGGAAATTTTGTTGATAAAGAAGGTAATATACTAGGAAAACATAAGGGAATAGTATATTATACAATAGGTCAAAGAAAAGGGCTAGGATTGGCTTTAGGAAGACCAGTTTTTGTAATAGATATTAATCCTATTACAAATGAAGTTGTAATAGGCTCTGAAGAAGAGATTTTTAAAACAGACTTAAAAGCTAAAGATGTTAATTTTATATCTATTGAAAAACTTGAAAAAGATATGGAAGTTGAAGCTAAAATAAGATATTCAGCAAAACCAGCTAAAGCTATTATAAGTCCTTTACCAGATGGAAAGGTTAAGGTATCTTTTAAAGAAAAACAAAGAGCTATAACTAAAGGTCAATCAGTAGTATTTTATAATGGAAATATAGTAGTTGGTGGCGGAGTTATAGAAAGTTTATTATAAAATTATAGATTAAACTTAAGATTGCAAATTTAAATGATTTGTTTGTCTTAAGTTTTTTATTTTATGTATTTTTTTATTTATATTGGAAAGAATATCTTATAGCTAAATAGCTTTAAGGTAGGTGGGAAAATGCATAGAGTAAATGACTTTCATATGATAAGGGTTTTAAATGTAAAGGGAGAAAAGATAGGAGAAATTAAAGATGTAGAAATAGATTATTTTAAGGAGATTATAACAGGATTTAAAATTTCATCAAAGGGATTTTCTAAAAAAAATTTTATAGATGCCAAAGATATACTATCTATAAATAAAGTAATAATAGCGAAAGAAGCTAAAAAACATGAAGGATTAAACTTTGAAAAAATAAAGGATATGGAAGTATTAAATAAAAATGGAGTAATTATAGGTATAGTTGAGGATTTACTTATAGATATTGAAAATTTTAAAATAAAAGGTTTAATAATATCCTCAGGATTAATTAATAAATTTTTAAAGGGAAAAGAAGTTTTGCTTTTAGGTGAAACTATTCTAGGAGAAAAAAGTATTTTATATTTTGGAAATAGCAAAATAAATTTAGCAGCTATGCCACATAGGGTATTATAAAATGAAAATAAGAAATAAAAATATAATTATAAAATTTTTAATAGTATTTTTAATAGTATTAATTATATTTTTCCTTTTAAAAATAAAAATAGTTAAAGAAATAGTAGAGATTTTAGTGATTTCTTTTATACTTTCATATACATTAAGACCTCTTTATAAATATATATGCAAAAAAATAAATATTAATAAAAGAGTTATAGCGGCAGTATTAGTAATATCTATACCTTCAATTATAATATTACTTATATCTTTTATGATTCCATCATTATTTAGTGAAGAATTAAATATGGAAGGGATTGTAGAGATTGGAGGGAAAATAGAACAGTGGCTCTTTAAAAATGTAGATTCTAAAAATTTTTCTTTTATAAATGATATGTGGATACAGGTTTCAAATAAGCTAAATAATATTATAATAAATCTATCTCAAAGTCTATTAAATGGATTAATAGGTTTTATTGAGAATATATTATCATTAGCAGTTATTCCTGTAGTTACTTATTATTTTTTAGCAGATTCAGCTTTAATATCTAATAAATTTTATCTTTTATTTCCTATAAATAAAAGAGCATTTTTAAAAAAAATGTTTGAGCATATAGATAAAATATTAGGAAAGTTTATATTAAGCCAACTATTTCTATGCTTAATTGTAGGAGTTTTAAGTTTTATAGTTCTTATAGTTTTAAGGGTAGAATACCCGTTATGGTTATCTTTAGTAAATGCTATAGCTAATATAGTTCCTTATTTTGGACCTATATTTGGAGCTGTACCTGCTGTTTTGGTTGCTTTATTAGCCTCTCCTTCAAAGGCTTTATATACAGCATTTTTCCTTTTATTGATACAGCAAATAGAAGGAAATTTATTAGCTCCATATATAACAGCCAGCTCTGTTAGAATTCATCCTTTAGTTATAATATTACTTCTTCTTATTGGAGAAAAGTTAGGAGGTTTTGCAGGGATGATATTAGCAATACCTATAGGAGTTACAATAAAAGTTATTTATGAAGATATAAATTATTATATTTTTTGAGATTATATTAATGTAAAATGAACTGATACATTAGTTTTTAAAATAAAGATTAAAAAATTTAATATAATTTAATTTTAATCAGATAAAGTTATTTTGAAATTAAGATATATTGACAGTTTAATAATAATTTAATATAATTTGCCTATAAGTTAATAGGAAGCAATGAAGGGAATAAGTAGAAAGGTAATTTGTTATTCAGAGAGAGAATGGTTGGTGAGAATTCTTTAGCATAACTTTTTGAAGCTATCTTGGAGCTTTAAATTTTAAGAGATGCATAAAAATGCATAATTAGGGTGGTACCGCGGAAGTTAGCTTTCGTCCCTTTTAGGGATGAAGGCTTTTTATATTGGAAAAAATAGGAGGATTTTAAAATGGAAAAAATGGGAGCAAATCAATTAAGAGAAGCGTATCTAAAGTTTTTTGAAAGTAAAGGTCATTTAATATTACCTTCATTTTCATTAGTTCCAAAAAATGATAAAAGTTTATTACTTATAAATGCAGGAATGGCCCCTTTAAAACCTTATTTTACTGGAGTTGAAGAGCCACCAAGAAGAAGAGTTACTACTTGTCAAAAATGTGTTAGAACTGGGGATATAGAAAATGTAGGTAAAACATCAAGACATGGTACTTTCTTTGAAATGCTTGGAAACTTTTCATTTGGAGATTACTTCAAGGAGGAAGTAATTCCATGGGCTTGGGAGTTTATAACTGAAGTATTAAAAATGCCTAAAAATAAACTTTATGTAACTATATATCATGAAGATGATGAGGCTTTTGATATTTGGACTAAAAAAACGGACATAGATCCATCAAGAATATTTAGATTAGGTAAGGAAGATAACTTTTGGGAGCATGGCTCAGGACCTTGTGGACCTTGTTCAGAGATACATTTTGATAGAGGTGAAGGAAAGGTTCAAAGTGCTGAAGAGTTTGTAAAGGCATCAGATGAAGATAGAATAGTTGAGTTTTGGAATTTAGTTTTCACTCAATTTGATGGTGATGGTCATGGAAATTATGAAAGATTAGCAAATCCTAATATAGATACAGGAATGGGTCTTGAAAGAATTGCAACTATTATGCAAGGTGTTGATAATATTTTTGAGATAGATACTGTAAATAATATATTAAAAAAGGTTTGTGAGCTTACAAATACAAAATATGGAGAAGATAAAATAAAAGATATATCAATAAGAATAATAACAG
Organism: Clostridium fallax; assembly: GCF_900129365.1. Lineage (GTDB taxonomy): Bacteria > Bacillota > Clostridia > Clostridiales > Clostridiaceae > Clostridium_AH > Clostridium_AH fallax. The sequence goes on along the minus strand of NZ_FQVM01000016.1, from coordinate 48,732 downwards.
ATCATACAAAGAGTGTTACTATGCTTATAAGTGATGGAGTTCAACCTTCAAATGAAGGAAGAGGTTATGTTTTAAGAAGATTATTAAGAAGAGCTGCAAGACATGGAAGAATTTTAGGAGCAGATGGAATATTCTTAAATAAAATAGTAGATGCAGTTATAGAAAATTATGGAGATGCTTATCCAGAATTAAGAGAAAAAGAAGATTATATAAAGAAAATAATAACTCTTGAAGAAGAAAGATTTAATGAAACTATAGATAGTGGAATGGAAATTTTAAAGGGATATATAAAAGAAGTAGAATCAGAAGGAAAAAAAGTTTTATCAGGAGATAAAGCATTTAAACTTTATGATACTTATGGATTCCCACTTGAATTAACAGAGGAGATAGTAGAAGAAAAAGGTATAACTGTTGATTTTGATGGATTTAATAAAGAGATGAAAGAACAAAGAGAAAGAGCAAGAGCGGCTAGAGGAGAAACTTCTTACATGGGTAGTGAAGAAAGTCCTATAAATAAAATAGAAGGATCAGTAAATACTATATTTGATGGCTATAATAAATTAGAGTTAGATTCTAAAGTTTTAGTTCTTGGAAATAATGAAGAGTTTAAAGATTTCTTAAAAGAAGGAGAAGAAGGATTCTTAGTTACTGAAGTAACTCCATTTTACGCTGAAATGGGTGGTCAAGTAGGCGATAAAGGAATAATAGAAAACAAAAATAGTAAAGTAGAAGTTTTAGATTGTAAGAAAAATGTAGGTGGAAAAATAGTTCATTATGTTAAGGTTCTTTCAGGTGAAATAAAAACTAATGATGAAGTGACACTAAAGGTTAATAAAGATTTAAGAAGCAAGATAGGTAAAAATCATACAGCAACTCATATGCTTCATGAAGCTTTAAAAGAAGTTTTAGGAGATCATGTTAATCAATCAGGTTCTTATGTAGATGCAGAAAGATTAAGATTTGACTTTACTCATTTTAAAGGACTAACAGAAGATGAAATAAAGAAAGTTGAAAATTTAGTAAATGAAAAAATAATGGATGTAATTCCTGTTAACACTAAAGTTATGACTATAGATGAAGCTAAAAAAGATGGAGCAACAGCTTTATTTGATGATAAGTATAGTGATGAAGTAAGAGTTGTTTCAGTTGGAGATTTTTCAAAGGAACTTTGTGGAGGAACTCATATAAAGAATTCTGGAGAAATAGGATTATTTAAAATAGTTTCAGAAACTGGAGTTGCAGCAGGTATAAGAAGAATAGAAGCTTTAACTGGATTCTGTGCTATAAACTTTGTAGAAGAAAAAAATAACTTATTAAAAGAAGTAGCTGGAATTTTTAAATGTACTGAAAAAGATTTAGTTAAAAAAGTTACAGCAGAGCACAATGAGTTAAAGGAAAAAGAAAAAGAAATTGCAGAACTTAAAGGTAAGTTAGTTCAAGGAGCAGAAGATGATATCTTAAATAACTTAAAAGAAATTAAAGGTGTTCAAATAGTAACTGCATCATTAAAAGATATAGATGGAAATGGATTAAGAGATCTTGCAGATAAAGTGCGTAATAAATTAGATTGTGGTATAGTAGTATTAGGTAGTGAAGCAAATGGAAAAGTTAATTTTGTAGCAATGGCTACTAAAGAAGCTATAGCTAAGGGAATCCATTGTGGAAAAATGATAAAAGAAGTTGCATCAATCGCTGGTGGTGGCGGTGGTGGAAGACCAGATATGGCTCAAGCCGGTGGAAAGAACCCTGATAAGATAGATGAGGCATTATCAAAGGTTTGTGAATTCGCTGAAAATATGCTATAATACTATACAATTTAATAAGTTTGATTTATAATATGGGTAAGATATTAAGTGTGAATAAAAAAATTATATATAGTGTATAATAATTAGTAATAAATATAGTTTGTGCACTTTTTGTAAGGGGGTGAAACTGCAAATATATTGCAGTGAGCTATGGAAAAGAATAATTTAGAGAATACAATGCAATTTGATTTTAGTAAAGACAAAAAGGACTTAACAAAAACTATATTAACAGATGTATATAATTCACTAAAGGAGAAAGGATACAATCCTGTTAATCAATTAGTTGGATATCTTATTTCAGGAGACCCTACTTATATTACGAATTATAACGGAGCAAGGGCGTTAGTTAGAAAACTTGAAAGAGATGAAATACTTGAAGAGGTAATAAAATCTTATCTAGAGATAAAATAAAGAGTACCCTTTGGGTACTCTTTATTTAATTAAGGAGTTGAAATATGAGGATCTTAGGACTAGACATAGGTCAAAAGACAATAGGAGTAGCTATAAGCGATCCTTTAGGATTTACAGCGCAAGGTATAACTACAATTAAAAGAAAAAACTTTTCATCAGATGTTGAAGAAGTAAAAAAAATATATGATCAATATGCTGTAGAAACAATAGTAGCAGGATTACCTAAAAACATGAACGGTACTATAGGGCCTTCAGGAGAAATGGCTAAAGAATTTTGTGAAAAGCTTAAGAAAAATTTTAATCCTAAAATAGAGTTTTGGGATGAAAGACTTACAACAGTAGCAGCTCACAGAGCTATGCTTGAAGCGGATTTATCTAGAGCAAAAAGAAAAAAGATTGTAGATAAAATTGCAGCAACTTATATATTACAAGGATATTTAGATAGAATATCTAAATTATAATATTGGAAATTGACAAGGATTATCAATTGATATTACAATAAAGGAGTGTTATAATATGCAAAACGAAGTAAATAACATAGTACTATTAGATGAAGAGGGTAATGAAGTAGAGTTTGATGTAGTAACAAAATTAGATATAGAGGATAAAGAATATTTAATAGTTGTGCCATCAGATGGTGAAGAAGAAGATGCAGTAGCTCTTAAAGTAGTTATAGATGAAGATGGAAATGAAGCTTTAGCTTCAGTAGATGACGAAGAGGAATTTTTAATGGTATCGGAGGCTTATGAGCTACTTGCTCTTGAAGATATCAATTAGAATGAGAGGTAGTGTAAATTAATGTCAAAGCTAACTTTGGAGATGATAAATAATTTAAAGGAAGACTTAAAAAGAAGAGGATATAAATTAACACCTCAAAGAAGGGCAATTGTTGACGCTATAATAGAATCAGAAGGAAAACATTTAACAGCGGAAGAGATTTATGATGTTGTTAAGAAAAATTGTCCAGAGATAGGATTAGCTACAGTATATAGAACCATTTTATTATTAGAAGAAATGGGAATTATATATAGATTAGACTTAGAAGATGGATGCAGCAGATATGAATTGGCTCATGAAGATGAGAATCATAGACACCATCATTTAGTATGCAATAACTGTGGAAAAGTTTTAGAAGTAGAAGATGATTTGTTAGATGAATTAGAACAAAGAATAGAAAAAACGTATAACTTTAAGATTTTAGATCATAGCTTAAAGTTTTTTGGTTTATGTGATGAATGTAGAACAAAATAAAAATAAGGATTCCTCTCATAAAAAGAGAAGATATCCTTCTAATAATTTAGCGATAAGGAGGGGAATTATGAAGAGAGAAAAACTTAAGGCTAAGATAATCCCATTAGGCGGCTTAAATGAGATCGGAAAAAATTTGACAGCCATAGAGTTTAAAGATGATATTGTGGTTATCGACTGTGGTCTTAAGTTCCCAGAGGAAGATATGTTTGGAATAGATATTGTTATTCCAGATATATCATATCTTTTAAAGAATAGAGATAAAGTTAGGGGAATATTTTTAACTCATGGTCATGAAGACCATATAGGAGCATTACCATATATATTAAAGCAATTAAATGTTCCAGTATATGGTACCAAGTTAACTCTTGGTATATTAGAGACTAAGTTAAAAGAACACGGTTTATTAAGCACAACAGAATTACACAGAGTAAGTCCAAGAGACATTATTAAGTTAAACTCTGTATCAATAGAATTCATAAAAACAAATCACAGTATAGCTGATTCAGTTGCAATAGCAATCCATACTCCATTAGGAGCAATACTTCATACAGGAGACTTTAAAATTGATTATACTCCTATAGACGGTGAGGTAATGGACTTTGCAAGATTTGCAGAATTAGGTAAAAAAGGTGTGCTAGCAATGCTTGCAGATAGTACAAATGTAGAAAGACCAGGATATACAATGTCTGAAAGAACAGTTGGAGAAAACTTTACAAGAATTTTTTCAAAGGCTAAAGGCAGAATTATCGTTGCAACCTTTGCTTCTAATATCCACAGAATACAACAAATTATAACCGCTGCAGAAGAATATGGAAGAAAAATAGCTGTATCAGGAAGAAGTATGGAAAATATAGTTCAAGTAGCTATAGAACTTGGTTATCTTACAATGGATAAAGACTCTTTAGTAAGTGTTGATAACATAAGTAAATATCCAAATAACAAAATTGTTGTTATAACAACAGGTAGCCAAGGTGAGCCAATGTCAGCTTTAGCTAGAATGGCATCATCAGAGCATAAAAAGCTTAACATACAAGAAGGTGATATGGTTATATTATCTGCATCACCAATACCAGGAAATGAAAAGTTAGTTTCTAAGGTGATAAATCAATTATTTAAAAAAGGTGCAGAAGTAATTTATGAAGCTCTTGCAGATGTTCACGTTTCAGGTCATGCTTGTCAAGAGGAATTAAAACTTATGCATTCATTAGTTAAACCTAAGTTTTTTATTCCAGTTCATGGTGAATATAGACATTTAAAACAACATGGAGAACTTGCCATTAAATTAGGTTTAGCACCTAAAAATGTAATGATAGCAGATAATGGAGATGTTATTGAGCTTTCAAGAGATTCTATAAGAAAATCTGGAACTGTAACATCAGGTCAGGTTTTTGTAGATGGACTTGGAGTTGGAGATGTTGGAAATATAGTATTAAGAGATAGAAAACATCTTTCTCAAGATGGAATTTTAACTGTAGTTGTAACAATTTCAAAAGAAAATGCATCTGTAATAGCAGGACCAGATATTATATCAAGAGGTTTTGTATATGTAAGAGAATCTGAAGATCTTATGGATGAAGCTAGAGAAATTGTAAAATCTGTATTAAAAGAATGTGAACAAAATAAAATAACAGATTGGGCTACAATGAAATCTAGTATAAAAGAATCTTTAAGAACTTATTTATATGAGAAAACAAAGAGAAAACCTATGATATTACCAATAATAATGGAAATCTAGTTTAGATATGAAGGTGTAGAAATGAATATTTATGATAAAGCTCACGAATTTGCAGAAGAACTTAAAAATCTTAAGGAAGTTGTAGATTATAGGGTAGCAACAGAAAATATTAATAACAAAGAAGAAAATAAAAAAATTGTTGAAGATTTTAGAAAAGTACAAATAGAAGCTTATTCAGAACAAATGAGCAAGGGCGTAATTTCAGAAGAGACAAAGCAAAAGATGCAAAATCTAGGTGCTGTAGCAATGACAAACCCAGATGTAGCAAACTATCTTCAAAGTGAAGCTAGATTTGCAGTGATTTGGGAGGATTTATTAAAAATCCTAAATGATGCTATAGGAGTAAATGTAATTGCACCAGAGTCAAAATAAATTTGACTTTTCTTTTCAATAATATTATTATTAAAATAATTGAATTGGATACTTGGGTATCCAATTTTATTTTGCAGTAAACACATTGGAGGAATTAAAATGGCTATAGTAACAAGAGATGATATTAGAAATATAGCGATAATTGCACACGTTGACCACGGTAAAACAACATTGGTTGACGCACTATTAAAGCAAAGTAATATTTTTAGAGCGAATGAAAAAGTTCAAGAAAGAGTTATGGACTCAAATGATCTTGAAAAAGAAAGAGGAATAACAATCCTTTCAAAAAATACAGCAGTAATGCATGATGGAATAAAAATTAACATAGTAGATACACCAGGACACGCAGATTTTGGTGGAGAAGTTGAACGTGTACTTAAAATGGTAGATAGTGTTATTTTAGTTGTTGATTCTTATGAAGGACCAATGCCACAAACAAAGTTTGTTCTAAAAAAAGCTTTAGAACTTGGATTAAAACCAATAGTTGTAATAAATAAAATAGATAAATCAGATGCAAGACCTGAAGAAGTAATTGATGAAGTATTTGAATTATTCTTAGAGCTTGGAGCAAATGATGAACAATTAGATTTCCCAATAATCTATGCTTCAGCAAGAGATGGTATAGCTAAATATGAAGTTGAAGATACTAACGATAATATGACTCCATTATTTGAAACAATAATAAAGCATGTTGAAGCACCAAAAGGTGAAATTGATGAGCCTTTCCAAATGTTAGTAACAACCTTAGATTCTAGCGAATATGTTGGAAAAATAGCTATCGGAAAGATTGAAAGAGGAACTGTAACTAAAAATCAAATGGTTACAATAGTAAGAAAAGATGGATCTACATCAAACTTTAGAGTTTCAGGTCTTTATGTTTATAACGGATTAAAGAGAGAAGAAACTGAAGAAGCTAAACTTGGAGATATAATTGCTATGAGTGGAGTTGGTGATGTTAATATTGGAGAGACTATAGCAGATGCTAACTGTCCAGAAGCACTACCTTTTGTTCATATTGATGAACCAACATTAAGTATGAACTTTTTAGTAAATGACTCACCTTTTGCAGGAAGAGAAGGTGACTTTGTAACTTCAAGACACTTAAGAGATAGATTAATGAAGGAACTTGAAACAAATGTAAGTTTAAGAGTAAATGAATTATCTCCTGATTGTTTTGAAGTAAGCGGAAGAGGAGAATTACACCTATCAATTCTTATAGAAACTATGAGAAGAGAAGGATATGAATTCCAAGTTTCAAAACCAAATGTTATTTTTAGAAAAGATGAAAATGGTAAATTAGAAGAACCAATGGAATATTTAACAATAGATGTTCCAGAAGAATTCATGGGACCAGTTATGGAAAAAATGGGACCAAGAAAAGCTGAAATGGTTAATATGACATCAGCAGTTAATGGATATTCAAGACTTGAGTTTAGAATTCCTGCAAGAGGATTAATAGGATTTAGAAATGAATTCTTAACAGATACTAAGGGTAACGGAATAATGAATCACGTATTTGAAGGATATGGTCCATATAAAGGTGAAATTCCAGGAAGAAATAGAGGTTCATTAACAGTATTTGAATCTGGAGAAGCTATAACTTATGGATTATTTAATGCTCAAGAAAGAGGTACATTATTTATAGAACCAGGTACAGAAGTATATGCAGGTATGGTTTGTGGAGAATGTTCAAGAGCTGATGATATTGATGTTAATATTTGTAAGAAAAAGCATGTATCAAACTGTAGATCATCTGGAGCTGATGAAGCTTTAAGACTTTCACCAGCTAGAATTATGACTTTAGAGGAGAGCTTAGAATTTATAAATTCTGATGAATTAGTAGAAGTTACTCCAAAGAGCATAAGAATAAGAAAAAGAATATTAGATGTTCTTGAAAGAAAAAGATCAATGAGAAATGCTAAGTAGTTTATAGTTTTAAAGTTTTGTATTATAATTAAGTAAATAGCCTAATTTAGGCTATTTACTTTTGTATATAGGGGGCTTTTATGAGAAAAAAGTTAAACTTAGGTTTAGTAGTAGTTACTTTTATAATAATAATTTTTGCTATGTTATTTATTTTTTATAAAAATGCAATAAAAAAACCATTGAAAACCTCAGATAAAACTATGGAAATAGTAGTAAATGAAGGAGAAGGTCTTTATGGAGTTTTAGATAAGTTAAGTGGAGAGGGTAAACTAAATAACTTATTAGCTATAAAAATGTACATAAAGAAAAATCATATAAATTCTGAAATTAAACCGGGAATATATAATGTATTAAAGGATACTAATTTAGAAAATTTAATAAAATTATTAAAAAATGGTGGATTAAATAATAAAGAAATTAAGGTTACAGTACCAGAAGGATTTACAGTAGAAGATATAGGTAGTAAACTTGAAAAATTAGGATTATGTTCTAAGGATGAATTCTTAAAAGCTGTAAAGAATTATCCTTTACCAGATTATATTAAAAAAAATAAAAATATAAGATATCCTTTAGAAGGTTTTTTGTTTCCAGATACATATGTAATAAACAAAGATGCAAGTGCTAAAGATATAATTTTTATAATGATTTCTAGATTTGAAGAAGTGTTAAAAGAAATAGAGAATAAGCTTAATATAACTATTCCTAAAGATAAAATAGAAGAAGTTATAACTGTAGCTTCTATTATAGAAAAAGAAGCTAGAATAGATAAAGATAGACCTTTAATAGCTTCTGTTATATATAATAGATTAAAAAAAGATATGCCACTTCAAATAGATGCTACTGTTTTATATGCTTTAGGGAAACATAAAGATATAGTAACCCTTAAAGATTTAGAGATAAATTCACCATACAATACATATAAGAAAAAAGGTATACCTATAGGACCTATATGCAACCCAGGTGAACCATCTATAATAGCCGCATTAAAGCCCGAAACAACAGAGCATTTATATTATATACTTACAAAAGACGATAGTCATTATTTTACAAATAATTACAATGATTTTTTAAAGAAAAAGAAAGAATTAGGATATTAATGGAGGATACAACATGAGTGGAATCACACATGAATATATGGAAACCTATTTAAGAAGCTTAATTCCTGAAAGAGAAGGAAAACTTAAGGATATAGAAGATTTTGGAAGAGAAAATTCTGTTCCAATTGTACAAAAAGAAACAGCTAAATTTTTAGAATTTATGGTTTCTATGAAAAAACCTAAAAAAATATTAGAATTAGGTACTGCAATAGGATATTCAGCTATTTTAATGTATGAAGCAGCAGAAACAGAACCGGAAATTACAACAATAGAAAGAGATGAAAAGATGATTTCTATTGCAGAAGATAACATTTCAAAGTATAATCTTAAAGGGAAAATTAAAGTTTTACAAGGTGATTGTTTAGAAATACTTGAAAACTTAGAAGATAAATTTGATTTAATATTCATGGATGCAGGTAAAGGACATTATAATCATTTTCTCCCACATTGCTTAAGACTTTTAAAAGATGATGGTATAATAATTGCAGATAATGTTCTATTTAGGGGCATGGTTGCATCTAAAGAATTAGTTAAAAGAAGAAAAATAACTATAGTAAAAAGAATGAAAACTTACTTAGATATGGTTTCGAAAGATGAAAGTTTAATTACAACAGTTATTCCTATGGGAGATGGAATAGCAGTTACAAAGAGGAGGTAATTTTATGAGAAAACCTGAAATTTTAGCACCAGCAGGAAACCTTGAGAAACTAAAAACTGCTATTGATTTTGGGGCAGATGCTGTTTATTTAGGTGGAAGTAAACTAAATTTAAGAGCCTTTGCAAATAACTTTACTAATGAAGAAATGAAAGAAGGAGTAGAGTATGCTCATGAAAGAGGAAGAAAGGTTTACGTAGTTTTAAATGTAATTCCTCATAATTCAGATTTAGTTGGAATTGAAGAATATTTAAAAGAATTAGAAGCTTTAAAAATTGATGCTATAATAGTATCTGATCCTTCAATAATAGTTACAGCAAGGGAAGTAGTACCGGATCTAGAAATACATTTAAGTACTCAAGCTAATAATGTAAACTGGAAAGCTGCTAAGTTTTGGTATGGCCAAGGAGTTAAGAGAATAGTTTTAGCGAGAGAACTTAACTTTAAGGAAATTGAAGAAATTTATAAGCACGTTCCAGAAGACTGTGATTTAGAAGCTTTTGTACATGGCTCTATGTGTATGGCTTATTCTGGTAGATGTTTAATATCTAACTATTTAACAGGAAGAGATGCAAATAGAGGTGCTTGTGCTCAAGCTTGTAGATATAAATATTATCTTGTTGAAGAAAAAAGACCAGGAGAATATTTCCCAGTGGTAGAAGATGAAAAAGGAACATACATAATGAATTCTAAAGATTTATGTATGATAAAGCACATACCGGAACTTGTTAAAAGTGGTATATACTCCTTTAAAATAGAAGGTAGAATGAAAAGTGCATATTATGTTGCCGCTGTAGTAAAAGCTTATAGACAGGCGTTAGATGCTTATTTAAATGACCCTGAAAATTATAAGTTTGATGAAAAGTGGCTAGATATATTAATGAAAGTTAGTCATAGAAATTATCATACAGGATTTTATTTTGGACAAAATTCTTCAATGCAAATCTATGAAAACTCATCTTACATAAGAGATTATGATATAGTAGGTGTAGTTAGAAGTTATGATAAAGAAAAGGGTATTGCCTTAATAGAACAAAGAAATAGAGTTTTTGAAGGTGATACTGTAGAAGTACTTAGCCCAAAAGGTGATGGATTTAAAGTAAATCTTTTAGATATGAAAGATGAAGCTGGAAACAAAATAGATGTAGCACCTAGAGCTCAGATGATATTCTCAATCAAAACAGATAGAGAATTAAAAGAAAAGGATATGTTAATAAAAAGCAAATAGTTAGTTAAGGGAGGCAAACCAATGAAAAGACCCATATTAATAGGCATAACTGGAGGTACAGGATCAGGAAAGAGTACTATTGCAAATGAAATTTTTAATAAATTTCAAGAAGATTGTATAGCTATGATAGAGCAAGATGCATATTATAAAGATCAAAGCAATTTATCTATGGATGAGAGACGTAAAACAAATTATGATCATCCAGATGCATTTGACAATGATTTAATGATGGAGCATCTACAAACTTTAATAAAAAGAGAAGCAATAGAAAAACCAATATATGATTTTGCTGAGCATAATAGAAAAAATGATACTATTACTGTAGAACCAAAGGATATAATAATAGTAGAAGGTATTTTAGTTCTTTCAGATGAGAGAATAAGAGATTTATTAGACATAAAAATTTATGTTGATACTGATGCTGATGTTAGAATAATAAGAAGATTAATAAGAGACATAAATGAAAGAGGAAGAACAGTAGACTCAGTTATAAATCAATATTTAAGCGTTGTAAGACCAATGCATATGCAATTTACTGAACCAACTAAAAGATATGCTGATATAATAATACCAGAAGGCGGACAAAATAAGGTTGCCATAGACATACTAGTAGCTAAAATAAAACAAATATTAAATCAATAATGAATAAAACACCTCCTTATAGGCTAGAATCTAGCTAAAGGAGGTGTTTTTTTGCGTAAAAAATTACTAAGGTTGTCATCGTTAATAATATTTGTTTTCATATTCTTGGCATATAGAGTATTTAAAGTTCAACAAAATATGATGGAAAAAGATAATAAGTCTAATATTCAAAAGGAAATAATATCAGATAGTAAAGGATTATTATTAGATGAAAAAGGAGAAAATTTATTAGATTATAAAAAGGAGTATTATTTAGTTATAGATGAAAAACCTTTTAGACTAAATGATCCTAGAACATTTCTTGATGACCTTTTGGCCTTTAGCTATATTGTTAAAAGTGATAATCCAGATTTTTCATTAGAAGAAATCTTTAAAAATGGAGAAAAAGAATATATAAAAATATCTGAAAATACTTATTATAAATTAAAAGAAATTAAGAATATTAAAGGAATATATACATTTTCTAAAGATGTAACTGAAAAAAAAGAAGCTTGGAAAATAGAGAATTTATTAGGGAATTATTATAATGAAGTTGAAGATAAGGGGAAAATTAAAAAAGATCTTAAACCTCTTGGAACTTTAGAAAGAACTATATATGAATACATAAAAGATAATGAATTTCCTAATGTTAAATTTTCCTTAGATAATAATGCTATATATACTTTATCAAAAATAGATGATGAAAGTAAAAATATAAATATAAAAACAACTTTAGATAATCAGTGGCAAAGTAAAATTAGAGAAGTTTTAAATGATCCTAAATATAGCAATCTAGAAAATGCAGGGGTAGTTTTAGTAGAATCTAAAACCGGTAAAATAAAAGCTTTAGCTCAAAAAGATGAAAAGCAAGTAAATATTTTACTTGGGGGAACTTATGGGTATGAGCCTGGATCTATATTTAAAATTTTAACAGCAGAGTTAGCATTAGAAGAAGGAATAATAAAAGAAAATGAAAAGATATATTGTGATGGGAAAAATTGTTTTAGAAATGGGAAATCTCATGCTCATGGGTCAATAGATTTAGAAACAGCAATGAAAGTTTCATGTAATGTATTTTTTCAAAAACTAGCAATGAAAATAGGATATAATGATCTTTATAACTTTGCAAAAAATCAAGGGGTTTTTAGTAAAGTTCTTGGATTTCAAGATGAAAGAATTGGAGAAGCTGATTTAAATGGAGGTGTAACTAATTTTTCTATTGGTCAATCTATAGTAACAACTCCTCTTCAAATGGTATCTTTACTTTCAACAGTTGTAAATGATGGAACTTACGTAAAGCCTTATATAATAGACTCTATATTAGATGAAGATAATAACACTGTAAAAGTATTTTCTAGTGAAGATAATAAAAAAGTAATAAATGAACAAACTGCAAGAAAAGTTAAAAAAGATATGAAAGCAGTAGTAGAAACTGGAAGTGGATATAATGCTAAAATAAAAGGAATAGATATTGGTGGAAAAACTGGTACTGCCAATGGAAATAACAAAGATTATGGTACATTTTTAGGATATTTCAACATAGAAAATCAATATTATAACATGATGGTTTTTGTTCCAGGAATAGAAGGAAAAAATGCAGAAGGCGAAGAAATGGTTGGAGGTAATACTGCAGCACCAATTTTTAAAGATGTTATATCATCTATAACAAAAAAATAAATTTAACTGTTCAGTTTTTTAAATTTGAAACATATTATATAATAAGCAATTTTAGGAGGCTCAACTAATGTTTTTATTCAGCTATTTTGCAGAAATGATAGGTAATATGGTATTATTGTCTGGCTATGTAACAGGAAATGCAACTTTTCCTCAGCCTTTAAATGAAAAAGAGGAAGAAATGTACTTAGAGAGATTAAAAGATGGTGATTTAGAAGCAAAGAATGTTTTGGTTGAAAGAAATTTAAGATTAGTAGCTCATATTGTAAAAAAATACTCTTTTCAAAATAAGGAAGTAGATGATTTAATATCTATAGGAACTGTAGGGCTTATAAAGGCAATTGATTCTTATAACCAAGATAAAGGAACAAGACTTGCAACATATGCAGCAAGATGTATAGAGAATGAGATATTAATGTTATTTAGAAATAGTAAAAAAACTAAAGGAGAAGTTTTTTTGCAAGATCCTATAGGTGTAGATAAGGAAGGAAATGAAATCCGTTAGGTATGCTATATGTAATCATACCTAATGGATCAATTTAGGAAATATCTTTATTTCAAAGTCATTATTTTTTTGATTGGAGTTTTTTACATATTCTATCTTAAATAATATACTTTTTAAAAGATTATTTTTCTTTTTTATATCAGTAGTACTTTTGTATGCTTTAATAATATTTTCAAATTTAATAATATCTTCATTATTAAATTTATTCTCTTTTTCGATTTGTTTATTTAAATTTAGGATTTCCTTTTCAGTATTTAATATTCTAATATCTATATTTTTAGATCTTTCAAGAAAAACTTCGTCAGAATAAATTCCTCTTTCTAATAAATTAAATAAATTTAGTTTCTGTTTTTTTAAGCCTTGTAATTCTTTCTTTAAACTTTGAAGGTGTTTCCTATAGAATTTATCAAAATCTTTCTTTGTATTATTTTTTATAGAAGCTTTATATTTCTCAGTATATTTTTCTAAAGAATCTAAAAGAGATTTTTCAACATATTCAAATCTTACACTTTTATTGCCGCATTTATTAGTACAGAGTAATCTATATATTCCTCTTAAATTACGCATACTCATTTTTTTATTACATATACCACAAATAATTAATCCTGCCATAGGATTTACAGGATTATTTATTATTTGATAAGGAACATGATACTTATTATTTAATATTTGTTGAGCTTTATTAAATATATTAGAATCTATTATAGGACTATGTTTTCCTTCAACTATAATCCATTCAGATTTATCTCGAGTTCTTGTATCCTTCAGTTTGTAAGGGCTAGGCGATTTTTTTATCTCTTTTTTTTTCCAAGTTATTTTACCTATATAAATAGGATTTTTTATTATAGATAAAATAGAGCTAGGACCAAATTTATTATTAGCTTTAGTTTTATATCCTAAAGAATTTAATTTATTAGATATAGAGGTAGCTCCATTGCCATCAATATACATATTAAATATTAATTTAATTATTTCAGATTCATAAGGATTAATTTTTAAAGTTCTTGCTTTGTTTATAAAATCAATATCATATCCTAATGGAGGATTAGTGGCTATATAATTTCCATCTTCTACACTTCTTACTCTTCCTCCCTGCATACGCCTATTAATCATTTTTAATTCCTTACGACTCATAAAGGCTTCAAATTCTGTATATTCTTCATCAAAATCATTATCTAAGTTATAAGTTTTTTGAGGTGTAATAATTTTAGTATGACTATTTTTAAAGGTCTTTAAGATTATGCCCTGATCTTCCATATCACCACGACCTAAACGTTGCATATCCATAACAAGGACACCGTCATATAAATTATTTTCTACTTCTTTTAAAAGTTCTAACATTTTAGGTCTAAAAAATAAACTTTCTCCTGACACAATTTCTTCTTTAACTTCAATAACATCAAGATTTTTTTCTTTAGCAAATTTAAGGAGTGCCTTTCTATGTTTAGAAAGAGTTTCACCTTCACCTAAAGTTTTTTCAAGTTCTTCATCGGCTCTAGATTTTCTTAAATATATTGCTATATTCATTTTTAGCACCTCCTTAATGGGAAAATTATACAGTACACTATATATTGTATAGGAAAATATGGATATTAATCAAGTTTAAAAATAAAGTATTTCTTATGTTTTTAATAATAGCTTTTATTATGAAAAAGCAAAACTTAAAAATATATAATAATAAACCTTATTTTAGGTATATTAAACTTGCAATAATTATCTAAATTGTTTATATTTAAATAAGCTAATTACTTAATTTTTTAAAGGGGTGAAGGAATGATTACTAAAGAAGATGTAATGACTAAAGCTGTTAGAGTTTATTTAAAATCTAAAGGTGTAAAAGAAATAGATGAAAGTTCTGAAGAATTTACTAAGCTGTTTAATAAGGTTTATGAAGATTTTAAGGATGCTGATTTAGGTATGGATAGTACTAAAGAATATAAAATAGTTGAAAGTTTAAATAAATATAATGATGTATTAACAGTAAATAAAGTAAAAAAAAAAGAAAAATGGTCAGATGAGGAGATAATAAAAATACTATTAGTAATGCTTATAGTAGTTATAGTGATTTTGGGAATATTATTTTTCATATATAAATAAGAATGGGCCTTTGTAAAGAAGAGCCTATTTTTTTATGCTTATTAATAAAAGATATATTTTACTAATAATATTTTTTATAAGTTTACAAATAAATTTATAATTATAAATAGTATAATATAGATTTTAAGATTATATTATTTGGATCATTATTTTGCTTTTTTATTAGATAGTATTGATTGAAGAAGCATAAAGTTATGGTTATGACAGTGCTTAAAATATCTCTATAATATAAGAATATATAAGAAGAATTACATATAAATAGAAAAAATAGACTTTTCTTTAGAAAAGTCTATTTTTATAGTTTTAAATTTAAAAGAACAAGGAATTAAAAAATAAGTTTATAGTATAAATAAAAAGAGGTGGTTTTAATGGCGAAGGTAATTATTATAGAGCCAAACATCTCAAAAGAGGAAAACGAAAAAAACTGGCAGAATGTTCTTGGAGCATTAGAATCTATAGCAGAAGAAGAGTTTCATAGAAGAGCTAAAGGAATTATAAAAAATGAGGAAGAAAAAGAAGAAAGTTTAAAATCTCAAAATTTAGATGTGACAATAATAACAAAGGAAGATAAAACTATAAATATTACACTTTAGAAAAATTAGGCTTAATGGGCCTTTATTATAAAGGATAAAAATATAAAGATATTCCAACATATTATATTTTACAAAGTCTTATTATATGTTTATAAAATATAATTTTATATTAAATTTTTTATAAATTATTGGCTATTTTAATATATCAGATGACTAAAGATAAATAGAAAAAATGAATGTTATTAGTATATTAAAAATGAAAATTTAAGTGTTTTAATTACAATTATAATATTTATGAATATATTAGAATAAATAAAATTGTAACATTTAAGATTTAAGTTAAATATAATTTATATAGAAGATTAAATAATAAATATGCTATAAAAAGAGGTTAGTATGGAAGATGATATAAAGAAAGATTTAAAAAGTTCAAAGGTAGATTATGTTCATTCTATTATAAAGAATACATTGAGTTTTATTCCAGGGTTTGGAGGAGTGGCATCAGAAGCATTTAATTTAGTTATTTCAGAACCATTAAGTAAAAGACGAGATAAATGGTTAATAAAAATTTATGAATCATTAGTAGAATTACAAAAGAAGGTAGATAATTTTAATATAGAAAGTTTACAAAATAATGATCAATTTATAAGTATCCTATTTAAAGCAACTCAAGTTGCTATGAGAAATCATCAGCATGAAAAATTAAATTCATTGCATAATGCTTGTATAAATACTGCTACCAATATATCAATAGATGAAAATGAGCAAATAATGTTTTTAAATTATATTGATGAGTTGACAATATGGCATTTAAGGATATTAGATTATTTTAATAATCCTATTAAAAAACTTAAAGAGAAGAATATATCAGAAAATAGTTATTCTATGGGATCACCTATGCAGCCATTATTGGATTATTTTCCAGAATTAATTGAAAAAAAATACTTGGTAGATATAATGATAGAGGAGTTATATAGAAAAAAATTATTTGAACTAAATCATCTAAAGTTAACAATGACAGCTAATGGAATGGTTGCACCAAGATTAACTAAATTTGGTGATGATTTTATAAGGTATATTGAAAAAAATAAATTATTAGATATTATATAATTTAACAATTGAGATGTAGTATTTATTTAAAAATAATAATTTATAAGTGAACTTTTTTATTTCTCATAAATTAATATAAAAATATAAATAAAGTATTTTTATTCTATTGTATATAATAAGTTTAATAAGGATATAATTTAAGCTATGAATTTCATTTGTAATATTTTTAAGTTTTAGAATATGTATACAACATATTAAATAAAATGAAATATGCTTAATAGATGTATTAAGTAGTGAAAGCGATTCTGTATTAGAAACTGTTGAGAATAATTTGCAAATTAAGCAGCTCTATAATAAAATTAATTCTGTACTTACAAAAAGAGAGAAAAAAATTTTAGAAATGAGATATGGGCTTATTGATGGACATATTAAAACTCAAAGAGAAATTGCAGCACTATTAAATATTTCTAGAAGCTATGTTTCTAGAATAGAGAAGAAAGCTCTTAAAAAATTATGTAAGGAACTTAATAGTAAAAAGTAAATTAAGAGCTAAATTCCTTTACTTAGGGAATTTAGCTTATTTATATGGAGGAAATATGAAAAAGGTAGGATTATTAGGAAAAAATATTAATTATTCTAAATCACCTAGTATACATAATAAATATTACAAAGATAATAACATTCAATTAAACTATACATTATTTGATACAAGAGAAGAGGATTTAGAAAGTTTTATAAAGAATCTTCCAGAAAATATTATAGGTTTTAATGTTACAGTACCATATAAAGAAAAGATTATATATTATTTAGATGAAGTTAATTATCCAGCGAATTTAATAAAAGCTGTGAATACAGTGGTAAATGTAAGTGGAAAGTTTATAGGGTATAATACAGATTACTTTGGATTTATAAAGAGTTTAGAAGAAAATAATGTAAAAGTTAAAGATAATAACGTATTAATATTAGGAAATGGCGGAGCTTCTAAGGCTGTGTATTTAGCTATAAAAGATCTAGGTGCAAAAGTTATAGATTTTGGATGCAGAAATATAGAAAAGTGCAAAAAAGAATTTATAGAATCTAATGATATTTTAAATATAAATGAGATAAAAGATATATCAAAATATGATCTGGTAATTAATGCAACTACCTTAGGAAATATAAATAATAATATATCTCCTATAACTATAGAAAAGTATAAAAAGTCTACTATTCTTTATGATCTTAATTATATTCCAGAAGTAAATGAATTTTTAAAGAGAGGGTTAGATTTAGGACTTAAAGTAGTTAATGGATGGGATATGCTTTATTATCAGGCAGTTTATTCAATAAAGCTTTGGGAAAAGGAGTTAAATAAGATATAGTTAATGATAAAATTAGAAGAATTACTGCTTACTTTAATAGAAAAAGAGGGCTCAGATCTACATTTATCAGTAGGAATAGAGCCGATGATTAGAATTCATGGTAAACTGCTAAAGATAAAAGAGAAAAAATTAAATTCCTTTGATTTGGAATGTTATACAAAGGAAATACTAAAAGAAAAATTAAAAGAATATTATACTTTAGGAGAAATAGATGCTTCTTATTCTCTTAAAGATATAGGAAGATTTAGGGTAAATATATTTAAAGAAAAAGGAGTAGACGCCATAGCGATAAGGTCTGTTTCTTTAAAAATTCCAACCCTAGATGATTTTAATTATCCAAAGGTACTAAAAGAATTATGCAATAAAAAGAGAGGATTAGTTTTAATAACAGGAGCTACTGGAAGTGGAAAAAGTACTACTTTAGCAGCAATGATAAATGAAATAAATAAAAATAAAGCAATGCACATAATAACTTTAGAAGAACCTATAGAGTTTTTACATTGTCATAATAAATCAATTATTAATCAAAGAGAAATAGGAGTAGATAGTCCTTCGTATAAAAGTGCATTAAAATCTGTACTAAGGGAAGACCCAGATGTAATATTAATAGGGGAACTTAGAGATTACGAGGCTATTGCAACAGCTATTACTGCAGCAGAAACAGGACATTTAGTATTATCTACTTTACATACAATAGGTGCTGCAAAAACTATAGATAGAATAATAGATGTTTTTCCAGCTAATCAACAGATGCAAATTAGAACTCAATTAGCTACTATATTAGAGGGTGTAATATCTCAGCAATTAGTACCAACAATAGATGGAAAAATGATATTAGCATCAGAAATAATGATTTCTAATTCTGCAATAAGAAGTTTAATCAGAGAAGGTAAAAGTTATCAAATAGAATCTATAATACAAACAAGTGGAAAATATAGAATGAAAACTATGGATAAGTCATTACTAGAGATGTATAAAAAAAATTTAATATCTAAAGATACAGTACTAGATTATGGAATAGATAAAGAAGCAATAGAAAAGGAAATTAATTAGAGTAAACTTATTTTTTTAAAGAAAAGTAACTTCTAAATATAAAATTTAGAAGTTACTAAAGAATAAATTTTTGTAAATACTTTAATATAAATTATCTATTAATAAAATTTAAAAAATCATATAATCTAAAAATTTTAAAGAGTAGTTTAAAGGTTCATAATCACTAATGTTATGGATTATTTTATTTATCATTTCTCTTTTCATTATATAACCCTCCCTTAGCTTAGTTTTTTTAAAACCTATTATCCAAAGGATTCATCATATCTATGAAATGGAATTTTTATAAATTCTATTTCATCATTTCATAACATTATAAAACCTCCTTAAAAATATAATGAATTTATATCTTTCCTTTATTATACCATATATTAACAAGTTGATTAAGAAAATAACAAGGTTAAGTGTTATTAAGTAATATCAATTTTTTATTAAACTTATAGTATTTATTTTAAAATTATGCTACAATAGCAATGAATTAAGGGGGAGTTGTTAATGGGTTTTTTTAAAAATATATTACAGCTGATAACCGTAGTATATACTAATGTAGTTTTTATAATTAGTATGTACTATTTAATTATTTCCTTTTTTGGAATTATAAGAATAAAATCTAAAAAAGAAGTAAAACCTAAAAAAAGTTTTGCTTTAATTGTTGCAGCACATAATGAAGAGGCGGTTATAGGAGATGCTGTAGATAGTTTAAAGCAGTTAAAATACCCTAAGGAATTATATGATATTTTTGTAATTGCAGATAATTGTACAGATTCTACAGCAAAAATTGCAAGGGAACATGGAGCAAAAGTTTTTGAAAGAAATGTAGAGGATAAACGTGGTAAAGGTTATGCTCTAGAATGGATGTTTGACAAGATTTTTAAAATGAAGAAAAAATACGATGCTATAGGCGTTTTTGATGCGGATAATTTAGTGTCTGGTAATTTCTTAACTGAGATGAATAGAACTTTGCTTAAGGGATATAAGGTTGTTCAAGGATATTTAGATAGTAAAAATCCTAATGATACTTGGATTACAGGAGCTTATTCAATATCTTTTTGGTCATCAAATAGAATGTTACAGCTTTCAAGAAATAATCTAGGACTTTCTAATCAGTTAGGTGGTACAGGTTTTTGTATAGATACTGGAGTGTTAAAAAAATTAGGTTGGGGTGCAACCTGTTTAACAGAAGATTTGGAATTCACTTGTAAACTAGTCTTAAATGGAGAAAAAGTTGGCTGGGCTCATGATGCTAAGATTTATGATGAAAAGCCTCTTACTTTAGCTCAATCATGGTCACAAAGAAAAAGATGGATGCAAGGTTTTGCAGATGTTTCTAGCAGATATTTTTTAAAGCTTATGAAAAAAGCTTTAAAGAATTTTGATTTTGTAGCTTTTGATTGTGCTTTATATAGTATTCAACCTATAATAATAATTCTTTTAGGAATAGCTATGATACTTAATTTTGTTAATTACTTTAAGATGGCTCCAGGAATGGTAATGTCAGTAGTAAATACTATTAATACTGCTAATTTCAATATGACAATATTTGCAGTAGTACTTTTGGGAATTCTACAATTTATCTACTTACCATTTATTTTATTATTAGATAAAAAATTAAGCTTAAAAGCTTTTTGGTATTATATAATATTGCCAATATTTTCTTTAACTTGGATACCTATTTCAGTTCAAGGAATACTTCATAAAAATGATAAAGAATGGTCTCATACTTTACATACAAGAAGTGTAAAAATAAGAGAACTTGAAAAGGTGAAGTAAAGTTTTAGAATTTACAAAATAGATAGAACTTTAAGAGAATAGGCAAAATCCTATTCTCTTTTTTTAATAAATTATTAAAATAAAGATAATTTTTTAAAAATAAAGAGGAAAAATACACTTTATGTTGAATATATTAAGGTATTAATTATTAGAGCGCAAGGAGGGAAGACATAATATAAATGCAAAAATATATAGTTGGAATGGATATTGGAAGTAATAGCATTTGCGCTACTTTAGCTACAACTGAAAATGAAGACTTTGAAATTATACATACTGTATCAGTTAAATCACAGGGTATAACAAAGGGGGTAATAACAGATATCAATTTAGCCTCAGAAGCAGTTAGGAATTGTAGTGAAAAATTAAGTAGTGCCACTAATTTAGATTTAAAAGATTATTATGTAGGAATAAGTAATTCACAGTGTAGAGTTATAGAGTCAATTGGATATAGTTATATATGTTCTAGTGAAAATATAATAGAAAGTGAAGATATATATAGATCAATAGAAGAAGCAAAAAAAATTAGTATGCACAACGATGAGGAAATATTGGATATTTTAATAGAATCATTTATAATAGATGGGGAAACTATTACAAAAAATCCAATGAACCTTAAGGGTGAAAAATTAGAAGTAGTTACATCTATAATTTTATGCAAAAAAGAAATAATAAACAGTTATAGAAATGTATTTTTACTTTCTAAACTAAATATTAAAGGATTTCTTTTGAATTCTAATTCTTTAAAAAGTATACTATTAAATGAAAGAACTTTAGGATTAAATACATTAATAATAGATGTAGGAGCAGAATGTACTGATCTTGCTTATTATGAAAAGAATCAGTTGAAATTTATATCTTCTAGTGTTGTTGGTGGTGAAAATATATCAAGGGATTTATCTATCTGTGCTAAGATACCTTTTGAAGAAGCAGAAAAAATTAAATTGCAATTTAGTGAAAACTATAGAACAATTTTTAAAAAGGGCTTAGTTAATGGGTTAAAAGTTAGTGATTCTAGCTTAGATGATGAATTATACTATTATGTAGTTAATGCAAGATTAGATGAAATTTCTAAGATTTGTTATAAAAATCTACTAGAGGGAGGAATAGTAGATTCTATTAATGAAATTTTCATAATTGGTGAAGGAATAACAAATTTTGAAGATATAAAATATGTTTTTGAAGATATTTTTAAAAAGAAAGTATTTATAGTAACAAAAAATCAATTAGGATTACAAAATTCTTCTATAATAAACTCAATAGGTATTGTTAAAGATGCCTTTGATAAGGTAAAATTAGAAGTAGATATAAAAATATTGCAAGCACAAAAAATTAAAAAAATAGAAAATAAATTTGAAGAGGAAAATATTAAGACTGATTCTAAGAAAAAATCATGGCTTAAAAACTTAAAAAGACTTATTGATGACATTTTCTAAAGGAGGAATTATTTTGTTAGATTTTGATGTAGATATGCAAGAGTTTGCCAATATAAAGGTAATTGGATGTGGCGGTGGCGGAAGCAACGCTGTTAATAGAATGATAGTTGAAGGATTAAAAAATGTTGAGTTTATAGCAATAAATACAGATAAACAAGCATTACTTTTATCACATGCTACACAAAAAATACAAATAGGTGATAAACTAACAAAGGGGTTAGGTGCAGGCGCTAATCCAGAGATAGGAAAAAAAGCAGCAGAAGAGAGTAAAGATGAAATTGCAGAAGCAATAAAAGGTGCTGATATGGTGTTTATCACTGCTGGTATGGGTGGTGGAACTGGTACTGGTGCTGCGCCTGTTGTAGCAGAAATAGCAAAATCAATGGGAATATTAACTGTAGGGGTTGTAACAAAACCTTTTCCTTTTGAAGGTAGAAGAAGAATGAAACATGCTGAAATGGGTATAGATAACCTTAAGCAACGAGTAGATACACTAGTTACAATACCTAATGAAAGATTATTAACAATGGTTGATAAGAAAACAACTTTATTAGAATCTTTTAAACTAGCAGATGATGTTTTAAGACAAGGTGTACAAGGTATATCAGACCTTATAACAATTCCAGGTCTTGTAAACTTAGACTTTGCAGACGTTAGAGCTGTTATGCTTGATAAAGGATTGGCTCATATGGGTGTTGGTAATGGTACTGGTGAAACTAGAGCTCAAGATGCTGCAAAGCAAGCAATATCATCACCATTACTTGAAACTTCTATAGTAGGAGCTACTGGGGTGCTATTAAATGTAACTGGTGGAGCTGACTTAGGACTTTTAGAAATAAATGAAGCAGCAGAAATAGTACAAGAAGCTGCAGATCCAGATGCAAATATAATATTTGGAGCTGTTATAGATGAATCTCTTAAAGATGAAATAAGAATAACAGTAATTGCAACAGGATTTGAAAAAGGAGCAAATGAAATAGGTTCTCAAACTATAGAGGAAACTGTTTCAGAAACTAATATAGATATGGCAGAAAGAGAAGTGGCATCAACTACTTCAAACTCAAATTCAGGAGATGAATTAGATATTCCAGCATTTCTAAGAAGATCAAGAAGATAAAATTTAAAAAAGCAGAGAATAAAATATAATAGTTTTATAATATATACTTTCTTAATTTTACAAATTAAGAAAGTATATTTTTTTTATTTAAAAAAAGAAATGTTTTTATGTGGATTTTTAAATATTACTGTAGGAAATAAATATATAAAAAATAGATTTAAGAAATACAAAATGACAAAATTTTATTGAAGCAAGTTTTATAATTATTTGTAAGGAGTGATTATATGGATTTATATGTAGATGTATTATTATTTGAAAATTTTATAGTTAATGGTTTTTTACTTTTAATTTTAAATCAAATTTTAAAGATAGAAGTTAACTACAAAAGACTTTTAATTGCAGCTACTATAGGAAGTCTTTACACTTTAACAATGGTGATTCCTGATTTAGAGTTTTTATCAAAACTTGTTTTTAAAGTGTTAGTTGCAGTTTTAATGATTTACATTTTGAATAAGACTAAAGATTTAAAGGTTATGATAAAATCTGTAATAAGTTTTTTCCTTTTATCCATATTATTAAGTGGGTTTTGTTTAACTTTTGTTATATATAAAAATTCTTATAATTTAGGAGAAGATTATGTAATAAGTGAGTTTTCTTTTAAGTTTGTTTTACTTTCTATTATGATAATATATCTTATTTTATTTAGAGTTATTTTATATATAAAAGATAAAAGGATTTTAACATCATTAATTTATGATGTAACAATTATAGAAAAAGGTATAGAGTATAAATTTAAGGCCTTCTTAGATACAGGAAATGAATTAACAGAACCAGCCACTTGCTTACCTGTAATAATTGTTGAAGACAGTTATTTAGAAAATATAAACTTTTTTAAAAAGGATATATACAATATACCTTATAAAGCTATAAATGGACATACTGGTATTCTTAAAGGATTTATACCAGATGAAATATATTTAAAAATAGATGAAGATAAAGTAATAAAAAAAAGAGCAATAATTTGCTTATGCAAAGAAAATTTAAGTAGAACAAAAGAATTTAATGGTTTATTATCTAGAGGAATTTTATAAGGGGGAGAAAAAAATGGGGAGAATATCATTATGGCTTAACAGAATTTTATGTAAGTTTAAAGGGCTTTTTAAGTCTTTGCATTATGTTGGAGGAAATGATGCACTGCCACCTCCACTAACAAAGGATGAAGAGGATAAGCTTGTTTTAAAACTTATGTCAGGGGAAGAATCAATAAGAAGTATATTAATTGAGAGAAATTTAAGATTAGTAGTTTATATAGCAAGAAAATTTGAAAACACTGGCGTTGGTGTTGAAGATTTAATATCTGTAGGTACCATTGGACTTATAAAGGCAGTAAATACTTTTAATCCAGAGAAAAAAATAAAACTTGCAACATATGCATCAAGATGTATAGAAAATGAAATACTTATGTACTTAAGACGAAATAGTAAAGTAAAAGCTGAAATATCTTTTTATGAACCTTTAAATATAGATTGGGATGGAAATGAACTTTTATTATCAGATATTTTAGGAACAGACAATGATATTGTTTATAATTTAATTGAAGATGAAGTTGATAAGCAATTATTATTTTTAGCTATGAAAAGTCTAAATGAAAGAGAAAAGGAAATAGTAAAGTTAAGATTTGGACTATTTGGAACTAGGGAAAAAACACAAAAAGAAGTAGCAGATATGCTTGGGATATCTCAATCTTATATATCTAGATTAGAAAAGAAAATAATAAGAAGATTAAAAAAAGAAATTAATAGAATGGTATAGGTTTGTCTTTAGTATAAAATTTCTCTCTTGCGGTAAGAATATAAATGCACTAAGTCATACTTCAAAGGAGTTGAAAAACGTGATTATAAACAAAGTAGAAATTTGTGGCGTTAATACCTCAAAGCTCCCAGTATTAAAGGAGAAAGAAATGAAAGAACTCCTTTTAAAAATGAAGGATGGAGATATAACCGCAAGAGAGAAATTTATAAAAGGAAATTTAAGATTAGTATTAAGCGTAATTCAAAGATTTAACAACAGAGGGGAAAATGTTGATGACTTGTTTCAGGTTGGCTGTATAGGACTTATGAAATCAATAGACAATTTTGATCTTTCTCAAAATGTAAAATTTTCTACTTATGCTGTACCAATGATAATAGGGGAAATAAGAAGATATTTAAGAGATAATAACTCTATAAGAGTAAGTAGATCCTTAAGAGATATAGCATATAGAGCATTATTAGTTAGAGATAAACTTGTAAATGATAATAATAAGGAGCCAACAGTATCTCAGATTGCAAAGGAATTAAATCTTCCAAGGGAAGAAGTTGTATTTGCATTAGATGCAATACAGGATCCAGTTTCTCTTTTTGAACCTATATATCATGATGGAGGAGATGCTATCTATGTTATGGATCAAATCTCTGATACAAAAAATTTAGATGATAATTGGCTAGAAAATATCTCCATAAAAGAAGCCATGAAAAAATTAAATGATAGAGAAAAGCTAATATTAAATTTAAGGTTTTTTAATGGAAGAACCCAAATGGAAGTAGCAGATGAAATAGGAATTTCTCAGGCACAAGTTTCAAGACTTGAAAAAACAGCATTAAAACATATGAGAAAATATGTTTAGAGCTCTTTTAAGAGCTCTTTTTTTTATATTAAATAAAATAAGAATATATTTTATAAGATAATTCATATATTGATATTAATAAGGAGGGATTTTATGGAGTTTAATTTTCATTCTCTTAATAATATAAAAAACATGGAGATAATAGATTTAAAATTAGGTGCTAAAATAGGCTTTATAAGAGATTTAAAGATTAATTGTGATGAAAGTAAAATTGAATCTATATTAATTCCTATACAAAAAAATAGCTTTTTTGGAAAAATGGAATTTATAGAAATACCTTGGAGTGACATAATAAAAATAGGGGTAGATGTAATTTTAGTGGATACAAAAGGAAAATTAGAAGGAGATAACTAGAAAAATCCATGAAAAATGTGTATAATAGGGTATACACTTTGATGGAAGGGCGTGAAATAGTTGAGATGTCCATATTGTGCTTATGAAGAAAGTAAGGTTGTAGATTCAAGATCAACAGATGATTATGCAGCTATTAGAAGGAGAAGAGAATGTTTAGGTTGTGGTAAAAGATATACAACATATGAAAAGGTAGAGGATATACCTATACTAGTAATAAAAAAAGATTTAACGAGAGAAAATTTTAATAAAGGAAAGATAATTAATGGTCTTATAAAAGCTTGCCAAAAAAGACCGGTTTCTAGAAAGCAAATAGAAGATATTGCAGAGGATATTGAAAAGAAAATCAGCAATAAAATGCTTGCAGAGGTTAAATCTGATTACATAGGGGAAATGATAATGGAAAGGCTTAAATCTATTGATGAAGTATCCTATGTTAGATTTGCATCGGTTTATAGACAATTTAAAGATATTAATACCTTTATGGAAGAAATAAAAAATTTAATGAATGTAGAAAATAGTGATGATGAAAAATAAGCAAGGAGTTTTATAATCTCTTTGCTTATTTTTTTAAAATTTAATGTTAAAGTAGTGTTAAAAAAATTAAAAAATTGTTCTTTTACTGTATAATTATATTAAGATATTTTAGGAGGAGTTTTTATGGATAAAAAAATAATAAATATAAAAGATATGGAATTTATAAAATTACAAGATAAAAATATTAATATGCTCTTCTCTACAGCTAAAAATAATGTGAGCTTTAAAATAGGAAGTAATGAATTATATAATCATTTAGATGACTTAAAAGAAGATTTAAACTTAAAGGATTTTAAGTTTTTAGAACAAATACATGGTAATAAAATATATAATATAGATAAAGATTTTGGATTAGATATAAAAAAAGGTGATGGACTTTATACAAAAAGAAAGTCTATAGCTATAGGAGTTTTTACTGCAGATTGTGTTCCTGTAATTCTTTATGATAATAAAAATAATATTATTTCAGCAGTTCATAGTGGATGGAAGGGAACCTTTGAAGAAATTAGTGGAAAGGCAGTAGATATATTTATAAAAAATGGATCAAATCCATCAAATATTAAAGTTATAATAGGACCTCATATTTGCAGTAAATGTTATGAAGTTAGTGAGGAGCTTATAGAGAAATTTAAATCTAAAGATATTTTTAATAATTTTAAAATACATGAAGGAAGATTTTTGAATCTTGAAAATTGCGTAAAGTCTCAACTTTTATATAGAGGAATAAAAGAGGAAAATATAATATCATTAAAAATTTGTACTTTATGTGAGAAGAATATAAAATTACATTCTTATAGAAAAGATAAAGAAAATTCAGGACGTTTAATTTCATTTATTTATATGAATTAAGGAGGACATAATATGGCATATGAAAAGATTCTTATAGTTGATGATGAAGAACATATCGTAGAGCTTGTTAAATTTAATATAGAAAATGCAGGATTTAAGGCTATTACAGCTTATAATGGAATAGATGCTATAAAAAAGGCAAAAGAAGAAAAACCATCTTTAATATTATTAGATTTAATGATACCTGGGAAGGATGGTTATGATGTTTGCAAAGAAATAAGAAAGAATGAAGAAACTTGTAATATTCCAATCATTATGATAACAGCTAAAGGAGAAGAATTAGATAAAATATTAGGGTTAGAATTAGGGGCAGATGATTATATAACAAAACCTTTTTCAATTAGAGAACTTATAGCTAGAGTTAGGGCAGTTTTAAGAAGAACCACTGTTGTTTCTAATTATGATAAATCTTTAAAAATGGGAAATTTAGAGATCGATTTTGTAAAGCATGAGATTTTAAAAAATGGAAAAAAGGTAGATTTAACATTAAAGGAATTTGAACTTTTAGAAAATCTTATTAAAAATAAAGGTAAGGTTTTAACAAGAGAAGTTTTATTAGATAAAATATGGGGATATGAATATATAGGAGAAACAAGAACTGTAGATGTACATATAAGACATCTAAGAAAAAAAATAGAGGATGATGATAAGAATCCTAAGTTTATAGAAACAATAAGAGGTATAGGATATAGATTTGGTTATGGAGAATAAAAAATGAAAAAAAAGATAATGTTTTCCTTTGGAATAACTATTATATTTTCTTTGATGATAATAACATGTTCTTTTGTTGCAATTTCAAATTATCAAAATATAGATAGAACAAAGGATAATTTAATGCATTACAACGATGTTATTGCTATTTCCTTAAGAAATAATTCTAATAAAGAAGATATAATAAATACCCTTAAAGACTTAAAAGAAAGAGATAAAGGTATAAGGCTAACTTTAGTTGAAAAGGATGGAAAGGTTATATATGATTCAGAAGGATTAGATATTTATGAAAACTATATATATAGGGAAGAGATTGAAAAGGCTATGAAAGAAGGAGAAGGCGATGGTACAAGGTTTAATAAAAAGCTAAATTCTAATGTAGCTTATTATGCTACAAAAATAAATGAGGATTATATTATAAGAAGTGCCATACCTTTAGAAAACTTAAGATTATTTCATCAACATAATATTAAGTTTTATTTTTTTACATTAACTTTTGTTATTTTAATATCTATATTTATATCTCAAAAATTAACAAAAATAATTGTAGAACCTTTAAACGAATTAGAACTTATGACATCAAAAATATCTAGTGGAGAGTTAGGAAGAAGGGTTAAAATTACATCTAATGATGAACTAGGATCTTTAGGGAAAACCTTTAATGAAATGGCAGATCAACTTCAAAGTACTATGGCAGAGCTTATAGACAAACAAAATAGATTAGAAGCTATTTTAAAAAGTATGGATAGTGGAGTTATTGCAATAGATAGAAATCATAGGGTTATTATGATAAATCCTTATGCGGAAAAAATATTTGGAATTAAAAATAAAATTATAGGTGAAACTCTTAAAGACACTATAAAAGATTTTGATTTAGATAATATTTTTGAAAATCCTAATGAATATAGAGAAGTAAAAATAGATTCTCCAAATAAAAAAGAACTTAGAATTAAAACAGCGGAAATAATTAATGAAGGTGAGCATATAGGTACAGTAGCCGTAGTTCAAGATATTACAGATATAAAAATTTTAGAGAATATAAGATCTCAATTTGTAGCCAATGTTTCTCATGAATTAAAGACTCCTCTTACATCTATAAAGGGATTTGCTGAAACTTTAAAATATGTAGAAGATGAGGAGCATAGAGTTAAATTTTTAGATATAATAAATGATGAGGCTGAAAGATTAACAAGACTTATAAATGATATATTAAGTTTATCTAATATAGAGCAAAATAAAGAAATTAATTTAACTTATTTTGATCCTAATAAGGTTATAGAAAATGTATATACTATGATGAAAATAGAAGCTAAGAAAAAGGATATAGAACTTTTTATAAACCTTAATAGTACATTTACTCTATTAGGAGATAAGGATAAGTTTAAACAGATGATATTAAACATTGTAGATAATGCTATAAAATATTCAGAAAAAAATGATAAAGTATATATAGAAACTGAAAATAATAATGGTAAATTTAAAGTTTCTATAAAAGATACAGGAATAGGTATACCTAAAAAAGATATACCAAGGCTTTTTGAAAGATTTTATAGAGTGGATAAAGCAAGATCTAGAGCTAAAGGTGGAACAGGATTGGGGCTTGCCATTGTAAAACATATAATAAAAACTTTTAATGGAGATATAGAAGTATTAAGTGAGATAGGAAAAGGTACAACATTTATAGTTACAATAAAAGGACAAAATATAAAATAAAATTTATTATAAAAGAGTTATCTAAATATAAAATGAACCTTGAAAAGGAGATTTTTATTGTGATAGCTCTTTTTTATTGTAATTAATGTTAAGTAAAGTTAATAAAGAATATTTTTATAAAATTTAATAAAATATTTTGCCAAAGAGAATAATAACCTTAAAGCTATGTTAAAAGAATTTAATGGAATTATAAAAAATCTTAACAGAGAAACAATACTAATTTAACTTTAATAAATTATTATTCATTTATAGGATAAAAACATTTTGGAGGGAAAATATGAATAAAAGAAATTTTAGTTTTTTTCTAGGATTAATATTAGTTTTTATTTTAAGCAATCAATTTATAAGCTGCAGTTTATCTAAAAAAGATGATGAAAATAAAATAGTTGGAGCCATAACTTTATCTGGATCTACTGCACTTCAACCTTTAATGGAAAGGGCTTCAGAGGAATTTAAAAAAAATAATGAAGATGTAAGTATAAGTGTTCAAGGAGGTGGATCTGGTACAGGATTAACTCAGGTACTACAAGGAGCTGTAGATATTGGAGTTTCAGATATTAAGGCTAGAGAGAAGTTAGGAGATAATGAAGCTAAAAATCTTAAAGAGCACAAAGTAGTAGTACAGGGTTTTGCAATAGTCTTAAGTAAAGATGTTAATATAAAATCTCTTTCAAAAAAAGATTTAAAAGATATTTTTTCAGGAAGTAAAACTAATTGGAAAGAGTTTGGAGGAGATGATAAGGATATAATAGTAGTTCATAGACCAGCATCATCAGGAACAAGAATAACTTTTACTGATAAGATTTTAGATGGAGATAAGGAATTAGAAAATGATAGTACTGGGATTATTCAAGATTCAAATGGGAATTTAAAATCAACTTTAAATACCTCAAGTGGGGCTATAAGTTATATAGGGTTAGCATACTTAAATGATATAGAAAAAGAAAACTTTAAAATAATATCTATAGATAATATAGAGCCAACAAAAGAAAATATAAAAGAAGGAAAATATCCTTTTTGGTCTTTTGGATATATGTACACTAAAGGGCAGGAGGAGAAAATAACAGAATCTTTTATAGACTTTATAGAAAAAGGTGAAAATAAAAATTATGTGGAAGAAATTGGTTTCATTCCATTATCAGAAATGAAAATAAAATAGTGTATTAAAAATTTTATTATTTTTACTTACATATAAAATTAAAAAATGAGGGATTTAATTATGGAAGGTAAAAAGCTTTTAAAAAGATTAAAGAATGAATATATAGGAAAAGGATTTTCTTATTTTTGCGGAGGATTAATAATTTTAATAACTTTATCAATAATATTCTTTTTAGTTAGCAAAGGAATCCTAACCTTTACAAAGGATAAATATAATATTTTAGAATTTTTATTTAATACAAAATGGAGTCCTAATAAGGATTCTGGTAATTTTGGAGCTTTGATATTTATAATTGGATCTACTTTAGTATCCTTAGGAGCTATATTATTAAGTGGACCTATTGCTATTTCCTTAGCAATATTTATGAATATTATATCTCCTAAAATAGGAAAAAAAATTTTACAGCCAGTTTTAGAGATATTTGCAGGAATACCCTCTGTTGTTTATGGTTGGGTAGGAGTATCTTTATTAGTACCATTAATAAAAAATTACTTTGGTGGTTTAGGATTTAGCTTACTATCTGCAATAATTGTACTTAGCATAATGATACTACCAACTATTGCAACAATATCTTCAGATGCTATAAAAGCATTACCTAAAGAATATAAGGAAGCTTCCTATGGATTAGGAGCAACAAGATGGCAAACTATATATAAGGTTATAATTCCAGCAGCGAAAAATGGTATATTAACTGCCGTAGTTTTAGGAATTGCAAGAGCCTTTGGAGAAGCATTAGCAGTACAAATGGTTATTGGTAATACTTTAAGATTACCTAAGGGATTATTATCACCAACATCAACATTAACTAGTATTTTAACTATGGATATGGCAAATACTGTTTTTGGATCTAAGTGGAATAATTCTTTATGGTCATTAGCTTTAATATTACTTCTAATATCTTTTATGTTTATTTTAATAATAAAAAAAATAGGAAGTAGAGGTGAATTAAATTGAAGGTGAAAAAAGCAGACAAAATAGCTACTATAATATTTTATACAATAGCAACTTTTGTTACAGCCTTTCTATCATTTTTTATAATATATATATTAATTAAGGGGTGGGAAGCTTTAAATCTTAACTTTATTTTTGGAGAAAGTAAGGGAACAAAAGAAGGCGGAGGAATAGGAATTCAACTTTTTAATTCATTTTATATGCTTTTCATATCTTTATTAATAACTGTACCTATTGGAATTGGTGGAGGAATATATTTATCAGAGTATGCAGGTAACGGTAAAATAGTAAATTTTATAAGATTATGTTTAGAAACAATGGCTTCTCTTCCATCAATAGTAGTAGGACTTTTTGGACTTTTAGTTTTTGTAACCTTAGTAGGATGGAAATATTCTATTTTAGCAGGAGCTTTATCTGTAAGTATTTTAAATCTACCTTCTATGACAAGAATTAGCGAAAATGCTATAAAGGAGGCATCAAAAAAAGTAAGGGAAGCTAGTTTAGGATTAGGAGCAACAAGATGGCAAACAATAAAAAAGGTAACTATTCCAATAGCTATACCAGGGGTTTTAACAGGTATAATACTTTCAGCAGGCAGAATTTTAGGAGAAGCAGCAGCTTTTTTATATACTGCTGGAATGATTGCTCCTATTGTTAAATTTGATAGGTTAAATTTATTTTCTATGACAGCCCAGGGAAAACTTTCTGCTTATAATCTTTTTAGACCAGCAGAAACCTTAGCAGTTCATATCTGGAAATTAAATTCAGAAGGAATTGTGCCAGATGCTGCTAAAATAGCAAATGGCTCATCAGCTATATTAATATTAATAGTTTTAATTTTTAACTTTGGGGCAAGAATTATAGGTAATGGATTTTATAAACATTATACTGGTAAATAGGAGAGGTGCTTAATGTCAATAATAGTAACTAAAAATTTAAATTTATATTATGATAAGGTTCATGGACTTAAGAATATAAATATAGAGATATATAAAAATACAGTAACAGCACTTATAGGACCTTCAGGTTGTGGAAAGTCAACTTTTCTAAGAACTATAAATAGAATGAATGATTATATAGATAAAGTAAAAATTCAAGGAGAAGTTATTTTTGAGGGAAAAAACATATATAAAGGTTATGATGAAATAGAATTAAGAAAAAAAATAGGAATAGTATTTCAAAAGGCAAATCCTTTTCCTATGTCTATTTATGATAATATTGCATATGGACCTAGAATACATGGAATGAAAAATAAAGAAAAAATAGATGAAATAGTTGAAAGAAGTTTAAAAGGAGCAGCTCTTTTTGATGAGGTTAAAGATAGATTAAAAAAGAATGCATTAGGTTTATCAGGAGGACAGCAGCAAAGACTTTGTATTGCAAGAACTTTAGCAGTAGAACCAGAAGTAATCTTAATGGATGAACCAACTTCTGCATTAGATCCAATTTCTACTAGTAAAATAGAAGAACTTATAGAAGATTTAAAGAAAAAATACACAGTTGTAATAGTAACCCATAATATGCAGCAAGCTAAAAGAATTGCAGATAAAACAGCTTTTTTCCTTAGTGGAGAGGTAATAGAGTATGGAGATACAAAGGATATATTTAATAATCCTAAAAATATAAAAACAAAAGATTACATAACAGGAAGATTTGGATAATTAAGTTTTATAATAATTGAAAAACATAATTATATAAAATTTTTAAAACTTTAAATTAATGATTTATATAAAATTAAATATAAATTTAAGAGGATAGATTTTGTTAAAGGTTTTATTTAGAATAAATAGTAAATTTATAACTTATTCAAATATAACTTTAAAATACTATCCTTTTCTTAATTATTGACTATAAAACTGTAATAATGTAATATAACATAATGAAGTAATGTTGATAATAGGAGTTGAAAGGATGAAAACTAAGATAAACAAAATAATTCCAGGTGGAATTGGAGAAGAAATGGGATTTGAAGTAGGAGATATCTTATTATCAATTAATGGTACTGAAGTTAAAGATATAATAGATTATAGATTTTTACTTGCTGATGAATATGTAGAAGTAGAAATTCAAAAAGCAAATGGTGAGATTTGGGAATTTGAAATAGAAAAAGACTATAGTGAAGATTTAGGAGTAGAGTTTGAAGACTCTATTATGGATAAAGCAAAAAGTTGTAGTAATAAGTGTATATTTTGTTTTATAGATCAACTTCCAAAAGGTATGAGGGAAACCTTATATTTTAAAGATGATGATTCAAGATTATCATTTTTACAAGGAAACTTTGTTACTTTAACTAATATGAAGGATGAAGATATAGAAAGGATTATAAAATATAGAATTAGTCCAATTAATGTATCTGTTCACACAACTAATCCTGAACTTAGAGTTAAAATGCTAAATAACAGATTTGCAGGTAAAATTTATGATAGACTTAAAAAATTGGCAGAGGCTGAAATTACCATTAATGCTCAAATAGTAGTTGTCCCAGGACTAAACAATGGAGATGAGCTTAAAAGAACAGTAGAAGACCTTTATAAATTATATCCAGCAGTTCAAAATATAGCAGCAGTTCCAATTGGAATCACTAAGTTTAGGGAAGGACTTTTTAAAGTAAATACCTTTAATAAAGAAACTGCAGCTAAAGAAATAGAAAATGTAAAAGAACTTCAAGATAAATATTTAAAGGAAGTAGGATATCCTTTTGTAAGATTATCAGATGAATTTTACATAATGGCAGAAAAGGAGATTCCAAAGGAAGAATTTTATGGTTCCTATGGTCAAATTGAAGATGGTATAGGAATGGTTAGGCTTTTAAGAGATACAATAGATAAAGATTTAAATCATTTAGATAAAGATATTTCTGGAAGTTTTTCAATGATTACTGGAACTTTAGCTTATAATGAAATAAAGAGCATTGCAGATAAAATATCTAATAAAAACGAAAAAGTTCTTATAGATGTTTATGCAATAAAAAATAAATATTTTGGAGAAACCATTACTGTAGCAGGACTTTTAACAGGTACAGATATAATAAATCAGCTTAAAGATAAAATTAAATCTAAGTATTTAATTATGCCTGATAATATGTTTAGAAAAGGCTATGAAATGGGAAGCATAGAAGATAAGATAATGCTTGATAATACTAAAATAAAAGACATAGAAGAAGCGTTAGGAGTTAAGGTAATAGTTTGTGATTACACAGGGGAAGACCTTATTGACTTAATAAATGAATATTGCAAGGAGGTATAGCAAATGGGAAAACCAATAGTAGCTATAGTAGGAAGACCAAATGTAGGTAAATCTACACTATTTAATAGATTAGCTGGAAAGAGAATATCAATAGTACAAGATACTCCAGGAGTAACTAGAGATAGAGTATATGCTCAAGCAGACTGGTTAAATCACGAATTTACAATGATAGATACAGGTGGTATAGAGCCTGAAAGTGAAGATATCATAGTAAAACAAATGAGAAGACAGGCACAAATGGCAATAGAAACTGCTGACGTTATTGTTTTTATAGTAGATGGTAAGGAAGGATTAACAGCAGCAGATCATGAAGTTGCTCAAATGCTTAGAAAAAGTAGAAAACCAGTAGTTCTAGTAGTAAATAAAATAGATCATCTAAGAGATGAAGATAATGCTTATGAATTCTATAATTTAGGGATAGGTGATCCTGTAACAATATCTGCATCACAAGGACTAGGTCTTGGAGATATGTTAGATAGAGTTGTAGAGCATTTTCCAAATGGAAGTGAAGATGAAGAAGATGATGAGTATATAAGAATAGCTATGGTAGGTAAGCCTAATGTAGGAAAGTCATCTCTTATAAATAAACTTTTAGGAGAAGATAGAGTAATAGTAAGTAATGTACCAGGAACTACAAGAGATGCTATAGATAGTTATTTAGAAACTGATGAAGGTAAATTTATATTAATAGATACAGCTGGGCTTAGAAGAAAGAGCAAAGTTAAGGAAGAAATTGAAAGATATTCAGTAATAAGAACTTATGCAGCTATTGAAAGAGCCGATGTATGCATATTAATGGTTGATGCTGAGGTTGGTGTTACAGAACAAGATGAAAAAATCATAGGATTTGCTCACGAATTAAATAAAGCAATTATGGTTATTGTAAATAAGTGGGACTTAATAGAAAAAGATGATAAAACTATGGTTAAATATCAAAATGACTTACAGGTTAAACTTTCATTCCTTAAGTATGCACCATATCTATTTATATCAGCTATGACTGGTCAAAGAGTACATAAGGTACTAGAAATAGCAAAAATGTGTTATAATAATTATTCAAAGAGAATATCAACAGGTATATTAAATGATGTAATAAGTAAAGCTGTTTTAATGAAGGAGCCACCAATAGTTGGCTTAAAGAGACTTAAAATTTATTATGTTACACAAGTGGCAAATAAGCCACCAAAATTTATATTCTTTGTAAATGATCCAAGTGCTCTTCATTTTTCATATGGAAGATATTTGGAAAATCAATTAAGAGAAAGTTTTGATTTTAAAGGTACTGGTATAGAGATAGAGTATAGAGAAAGGAAGGAATAATTATGAGTAAAGTGACTTTTCTAGGAGGCGGAAGTTTCGGAACTGCTTTAGGGGTTTTATTAGCAAGTAAAGGCGAAGAAGTTAGGATCTGGGACAGAAAAAAAGATGTTGTAGAGGAAATAAATAAAAATAGACATAATAATAAATACTTAAAGGACGTCTTTATTCCTAAAAATGTCACTGCTTTCTGTGATAAAAAAGAAGCTTTAAAAGATGCTGAATATATAGTTTTAGCAGTGCCATCCCATGTAATTAGAAGTATATGTAAGGAGATTAAGGATATTATTCCAAAGAGTGCAATTGTAATTAGTATAGCTAAAGGTATAGAAGAGGAATCAGATAAAAGATTATCTGTTGTTATAGAAGAGGAACTTCAAAATCCAGTAGTTATAATGTCTGGTCCTAGCCATGCAGAGGAAGTAGCAATTGGCATTCCTACTACTTTAGTTGTATCTTCAAAGGATATGAAGTATGCAAAGAAGGTACAAGATTTATTTATGGCCCCAAGTTTTAGAGTATATACTAATGATGATTTAGTAGGAGTAGAAATCGGCGGTGCAGTTAAAAACATCATAGCTCTTGCTGCAGGAGTTGCAGATGGTATAGGTTATGGTGATAATGCAAAAGCTGCTTTGATGACTAGAGGAATGAAGGAAATAAGTAGAATTGGAGTAGAGCTTGGTGGAAGAGCAGAAACCTTTTTTGGATTAACAGGAATGGGAGATTTAATTGTTACTTGCACGAGTTTACATAGTAGAAACAGAAGAGCGGGAATACTTATAGGTAAAGGAGAATCCTTAGAAGATGCTCTTAAAGATGTAGGTATGGTTGTTGAAGGAGTTAAAGCTTGCAAAGCTTTTTATCACTTAAAAGAGACTAAAAATATTTCAATGCCAATAACAGATATACTTTATAAAGTCTTATTTAAAGGAAAAGATCCTATTGAAGGTGTTAATGAACTAATGGCAAGAGATAAGAAAAGTGAACTTTACTAATTAAAAATTTATTCTTTTAACTTTATACTAAAGAGATAGAAATATTTTCTATCTCTTTTTATTTTTTAGTATATTATTTAAGTTTTTCCAATATATATATACTGTTAATAAATAATTAGGAGGGTATAACGTGGATAACTTTAGCATATATAAAGATATTTCTGAAAGAACTCAAGGAGATATTTACGTTGGAGTTGTAGGTCCAGTTAGAACTGGAAAATCAACATTTATTAAAAGATTCATGGATCTTATGGTAATACCTAAAATAGAAAATACTTATAAAAAAGAAAGAGCAAAGGATGAACTTCCTCAAAGTGGTTCAGGAAAAAGTATCCATACTACTGAACCTAAATTTGTACCTAATGAGGCTATAGAAATAAATTTAGGAGATGGAATAAAGTTTAAAGTTAGAATGGTAGACTGTGTTGGATATATAGTTGAAGGAGCTCTTGGTTATTTGGAAGGGGAAGACAGTAAAATGGTAACAACTCCATGGTTTGATTATGAGATACCTTTTGAAGATGCAGCAGAAATAGGTACAAGAAAAGTAATAACTGATCATTCAACTATAGGCTTAGTAGTTACTACTGATGGAAGTATTACAGGAATTAGTAGAGAAGATTATATGGAAGCTGAAGAGAGAGTTATTGAAGAGCTTAAGCTTATAAATAAGCCATTTATAATTGTACTTAATTCTAAAAATATTGATTCTGATGAAGTAAAAAAACTTAAAGAAGAGTTAGAAGATAAATATAAAGTTCCTGTTCAACCTATGAATGTTATAAATATGACTGAAGAAGATATTACTGGTTTATTCAAAAAAGTACTTAAAGAATTCCCTGTAAAGGAAATAAATATTGATATGCCAGAATGGGTTGAAAAATTATCTCCATCTCATTGGTTAAAATCTGGCTTTTTAAACATAGTAAAAAATATGTGTAAAAACATAAATAAAGTAAGAGATATTAAAGAGTGCTTAGAAAGTTATAGTGAAGAGGAGTTTTTAGGAGCTACTAATATCTGTGAAATGAATCTTGGAGATGGTACTGCAAGAGTTAAGATGAATCCAAAACAAGGGATTTTTTATAAAATATTAAGTGAGATTTGTGACTCAGATATTTTATCAGAAAGTGATTTATTATCTTTAGTTAAAGAACTTAATGTTGCAAAGGTTGAGTATGATAAGGTTTCTTATGCTCTTAATGAAGTGAGAGAAACTGGATATGGGTTAGTTGCACCACAATTATCAGAAATGAAATTTGAAGAACCGGAGATTGTAAAGCAAGGTGGAAAATATGCAGTTAAATTAAAAGCTAGTGCTCCAAGTCTTCATCTAATTAAAGCAGACATAAAAACGGAGATAACACCTATGATGGGATCAGAAAGAGAAAGCGAAGAACTTTATAGAGCTCTTTTAGAGCAATTTGAAAGTGATAGAACTAAACTTTGGCAAAGTAATATGTTTGGAAAATCCTTAGAGATGTTAGTAAAAGAAGATCTTCAACATAAGCTTTATAAAATGCCAGAAGAAGCTCAAATAAAAATTCAAAAAACTCTTCAAAAAATTATAAATGATGGAGATGGAACTTTAATTTGTATAATTTTATAAATATAAATCAGATAATTTTAAATAAACATATATTTTAAAAATTTATTGTTAAAATTCATATGGAATTATAAGGAAATCTAAAATTGTTTTTTTAGATTTCCTATTTTTATTTTAATGCATTTAAATATAATTATTTTAGTTAGCTAAAAAAGGAGGTACTTTATAATTATATATTTTATTATTTTATCAATTAATAAAATTTTTAACATTAAATCAATACTTTATAAAGAAAAATATTAATATAGTTTATAAAATATATAAAATTATGAAAAGTTCTTTTTAATATTAATAAAATTTAAATAATCATAAAATTTACATTTTTATGAAAAACCTTATAAAGGAGTATAATTAGTATTAAGTTAATGCTTACAAATACATAATGTTTAATTCGGAGGTTTTAATATGAAAAAAGTAGCAATTGTTTTCAATGGTGGAACTATATCAATGAAAATTGATCCAAGGATACATGCAGCAGTGCCTAGTTTAAGTGGAGAAGAGATAATGTCAATGGTTACTGGCATAGAAGGATTTGCAAAAATAGAGTGTCATAATTTTTCAAGTTTACCAGGACCTCATATGAGTCCTGAAATAATGCTAGATTTATCACAGTTTGTTCAAAAGTTAGCTGATAGAGATGATATAACAGGTGTTGTAGTTACTCATGGAACAGATTCTCTAGAGGAAACAGCATTTTTATTAGATTTAACATTAAAAACAGAAAAACCTATAATAGTAACTGGAGCAATGAGAAGTAGTTCTGAGCTTGGATACGATGGTCCAGCAAATTTAGCAGCTTCAATTTGTACAGCCTCTT
This sequence comes from Clostridium fallax, assembly GCF_900129365.1. Lineage (GTDB taxonomy): Bacteria > Bacillota > Clostridia > Clostridiales > Clostridiaceae > Clostridium_AH > Clostridium_AH fallax. Next base: position 8,181 of record NZ_FQVM01000016.1, on the reverse strand, counting down.
CTGAAGATGCATTACATAGAGGAGTTTTAGTTTGTTTTAATGGTGAGCTTAATAGTGCATCAGAGGTAACAAAGGTAAACTCTATGGCACTTAATGCCTTTAAAACCCCTAATTTTGGACCTATAGGAATAGTAGATAATAATAGAGTAATGTTTTATAGGGATAATATAAGACATAAACCAATGAAAATAGATAAAATAGATGCAAAGGTAGTTTTAATAAAGGCAGCAGCAGGTATGGATTCAACTCTTTTAGATTATTCTATAGATAAAAATGTAGATGGAATAGTTGTTGAAGCTATGGGAAGAGGTAATGTTCCTCCTGATATGGTTGAGGGTATAGAAAGAGCATTAAAAAATAATATACCAGTAGTAATAACATCCCGTTGCTTTGAAGGAAGAGTTTTAGATTCTTACGGATACCATGGTGGTGGAAAGGAATTAAGAAATTTAGGAGTAATATTTGGAGACAACCTTCCAGGACAAAAAGCTAGAATTAAGCTTATCATAGCATTAAGTTATACTAAGAACCTAAAAGAAGTAAGAGAATTATTTGAAAAAGGATTATATAATTATTAATAAAGAACAATATAACAACGTATAATATCAATCTGTAAAAAATATAAGTTCGTATTATTGACAAATAATACGAATTTATATTATAATAATATTCGTAAGATAACTCATATAGTTCTAGCAATAAGGGCTAGAAGTTTCTACCAGATACCGTAAATATCTGACTATGGGTGGATTTTATGAAGGTTATTATTGAATTTTAGCCATCATAGGTTCACGCCTATGATGGCTTTTTGTTATTTATAATATTATGAAAATTATGACTATAACCTTAAGTATAATTAATCCACATGAGGTCATCTACAAATTTAATAATTTTATTATATAAAAGTAGGAGGACTTTACAATGCAAAATATAACTAAAAAATTTTCTGTGAATTTGCCTATAGAAAAAACAAATACTAAAACAGAGGTAATAGCAGGTATTACTACTTTTTTAGCAATGGCTTATATAATCGCAGTAAATCCAGATATTTTAAGTAAAGCAGGTATGCCACAAGGAGCCTTAGTTACAGCTACCTGTTTATCTGCAGGATTTACAACTATACTTATGGGTTTATATGCTAAGTTACCTTTAGGGTTAGCATCAGGAATGGGATTAAATGCTTTTTTTGCTTTTACTGTAGTACTTCAAATGGGAGTTCACTGGACAGTAGCATTAACAGCAGTTTTTGTTGAAGGTATAATATTTATTTTATTATCCTTATTTAAGGTAAGGGAAGCTGTTGTTAATTGTATACCAAAAAACTTAAAATATGCAGTAACGGCAGGGATAGGACTTTTTATTGCTTTTATAGGAATGCAAAACGCAGGTCTTGTAGTTAAAAATGATGCAACTTTAGTATCCTTAGGAACTTTTAAAGCTCCTACAGTAATTATTGCTTTTATAGGGATTATAATAATTGCAGTTTTAGAAAAAAAGAAAATAAAGGGAGCTATACTTTGGGGGATCTTAAGTAGTACATTAATAGCTTGGTTCTTTGCATTTTTTAAACCAGAAGTTGCAGCAAGTTATAGAATATTTTTACCACAAGGATTTTTTAAATTTGAATCTATAGCGCCAATTGCAATGAAATTAGATTTTTCTTTGCTTACATCAGCACAAGGAATAGTGACTTTTATAGGAATAGTATTTACATTTTTATTTGTTGATTTTTTTGATACTGTTGGTACTTTAGTAGGAGTTGCATCAAGGGCAAATATGTTAGATAAAAAGGGGAATATGCCTAATGCTGGCAAAGCTTTATTAGTAGATGCCATAGGAACAACAACAGGGGCTTTAATGGGAGTTTCAGCAGTAACTACTTATGTAGAAAGTAGTACAGGAGTAGAGGCTGGAGGAAGAACAGGTCTTACAGCAGTAGTTACAGGAATACTTTTTCTTATAGCAATGTTTTTTTCCCCTATATTTATAGCAATTCCATCATGTGCAACAGCAGCAGCTTTAATTTATGTAGGATATTTAATGCTTGGATCAGTTAAAAATATTGATTTTTCAGAAATAACAGAGGCTCTTCCAGCATTTTTAACAATAGCAATGATGCCTTTAACATACTCAATTGGAGATGGATTAATTTTTGGGGTATTATCTTATGTTATATTAAATTTATTAAATAATATATTCTCAAAGGAAAAGAAACAAGTTTCTTTTATAATGATAATTCTTGCTGTTATATTTATGATTAAGCTTATTCTTTAATTTTACGATAATATTTAATTATTAATATAAGATTATAAAGATTAGAAGAACATAAAAGAAATGTTTATTATACTTTAGACTATTAAAAAAGACTTTTTCACTTAGTGGAAAAGTCTTTTTTTAATACATTAAAGTAAATAAAATTAAATTCAAGTGAATTTTCCTTAAAGCTATTAATAAATAAAGGTAAAAGTATTACAATGAAATTATTGGAAGCAAACAAGAGAAATTTAATTAATTAAAAAACAATAAAATATTATTAAAATATATTGATATTAAAACTTCTAAATTGAATTAGCATTTGAAAAGATTGATTAAATAAAATTATTACGAATAATTGGGAAAATAAGAATAACAATAAAATAGATGGAAATAAATAAGGCAGAAAAGATAATTAAATATACTTTGAAAATAAGGAAGTGTTTTTATGAAAAAGATAATTTACTATAATGGCGATATATTAACTATGGAAGATACTAATCTTTATGTAGAAGCTATATTAGTAGAAGATGGTTTAATTAAAAAGATAGGGAACAAAGAAGAAATTTTAAGGCTTAAAGATAATGAAACAGAAATAATTGATTTAGAAGGTAAAACTTTAATGCCATCTTTTATTGATGCTCACAGTCATATATCAGGTTTTGCAACTGGACTTGCTTTTGCAAATTTAGATAAATGTAGAAGCTTTCAAGATATAATTAATACATTAAATAAGTTTAAAGAAGAAAGTGAATTAGCACCAGAGGATTGGATTGTTGGCTTTGGTTATGATAACAATAATTTAAAAGAAAAGAAAAATCCTACAAAGGAAGTATTAGACAAAGTATCAAAAGATCATGTTATATTTATATCACATATTTCAGGGCATAACGGTTCTACAAACTCAAAGGGATTGGAGTACTTTGGAATAACAAAGGATACAAAAGATCCTGTAGGCGGAAAATATGGGAGAGAGTTAGAATCAAATGAGCCAAATGGTTATTTAGAAGAAGCTGCTTATAGAAAATGTTCATTAAAGGTTAAAAGGCCATCATTAAAACAAATGGAAGGTTTATTTAAAAAAGCTGAAAAGATATATGAAAGTTATGGAATAACAACAGCACAGGATGGATTTATAAGAGATACTGAATTTAAAATATTAAAGCATATGTCAGATGTTAAAAATATTGAAATGGATATTATAGGATATATAGATTTAGCTGATTCTAAACATATTTATTATGATAATAAAGACTTTGTAAATAAATATATAAATAGATTTAAAATTGGTGGATTTAAAATATTTTTAGATGGTTCACCTCAAGAAAGAACAGCTTATCTTACAAAACCATATGAAGGTGAAAGAACTTATCGTGGATATCCTAATTATCCAGGTGAGAAGGTAGTAGAACTAGTAGAGGAGGCATTGGATTGTAAAGAACAACTTTTAGCTCATACAAATGGAGATGCAGCAGCAGACCAATACTTAGATGCTTTTAAAAAGGCAATAAAATCAGAAAAATATAATGATATATATCGTCCTGTAATGATTCATTCACAAATAGTTAGGGAAGATCAAGTTGCAGATATGAAAAAGATAAATATGATACCATCTTATTTTGTAGCTCATACTTATTTCTGGGGTGATGTTCATATTAAAAATCTTGGAAAAGAAAGAGCTTTTAAGATAAGTCCAGTTAAAACAACTGTAAATTTAGGAGAAATTACATATACATTACACCAAGATACTCCAGTTATTTTACCAGATATGGTATTTACTATTTGGTGTGCAGTAAATAGAATTACTAAATCAGGAGTTATTATTGGACCAGATGAAAGAGTTACCACTATAGAAGCGTTAAAAGCTGTAACTATAAATGCAGCTTATCAATATTTTGAAGAGAATATAAAAGGATCAATAAAGGAAGGTAAACTTGCAGATTTAATAATTTTAGATAAAAATCCACTAAAGGTTGATAAGATGGATATAAAGGATATTAAAGTCATTGAAACAATAAAAGAAGGAAAAGTTTTATATAAAAAAGTTAGTAATTAAAGATTTCATAAAATAAAAGATATTATTGTTAGATGAATTGTATTAAGGCATTAAGTGGAAAATAAAATTTTTAATGAAACTTTATTTGCATAAATTAATTAATTAAAATATAGAATAATAAAAATAAATATAAAAATATTTGTAAATTTTTTATTAACAAACCATTGACTTGCCATTAAGGGAGTTGTAAAGTATATATAGTTTCCTATGGAAGGATGATGAAGATGATTAAAAGCATGACCGGATTTGGTAGAGCAACTACAGAGGAAGGTAAAGATAGAATATACACTTTAGAAATAAAAAGTGTTAATCATAGATATTTAGATATTAATGTTAGAATGCCAAAATCTATGATATCCCTAGAAGAAAAAATAAGAAAATCTGTTTCTGAAAAGTTAAATAGAGGAAAAGTTGATATTTTCTTAAATTATAAAAATTATGGTCAATGTAATACAGTAGCAAAAATAAATACAGAACTTGCAGATAGCTATATGGAATGTTTAAAAACATTAGAAAATAGATATAAAGATATAAAAAATGATGTATCTGTTTCATTAATAGCAAGATTTCAAGATGTAATAACAACAGAAGAAAAAGAAGAAAATTTAGATACTATATGGGGTGAGATTTCACCACTTTTAGATAAAGCATTACATAAAATAATTGAAATGAGAGAAACGGAAGGAGAAAAACTTAAAGAAGATATTTTAGAAAAATGTTCTAAAATAGAAGTTTGGGTTGATGAAATAGATAAAAAATCTCCTTTAGTAGTTGAAGCTTATAAAACTAAGCTTCAAGAAAGAATTTCAGATCTTTTAGATAATGTAGAAATAGATGAACAAAGAATTGCAATGGAAGTTGCAATATTTGCAGATAAAGCAGCTATAGATGAAGAAGTGACTAGGTTAAAAAGCCATATAAGTCAAATGAGAGATACATTAAGTTTAGAAGAGCCTATAGGCAGAAAGTTAGATTTTTTAATACAAGAAATGAATAGAGAATCTAATACAATAGCATCTAAATCTACTGATTTAAATATAACAAATTTAGTCATCAATATTAAAAATATTATAGAAAAAATAAGAGAGCAAATTCAAAATATTGAATAATTAGGAGGATGACCATGAGTATAAAACTTATTAACATTGGATTTGGAAACATAGTTTCCGCAAACAGATTAGTTGCAATTGTAAGTCCAGAATCAGCACCTATTAAAAGAATAATTCAAGAGGCTAGAGATAGAGGTATGCTTATTGATGCAACCTATGGAAGAAGAACAAGAGCTGTAATAATAACAGATAGTGATCATGTTATTTTATCAGCAGTACAACCAGAAACTGTTGCGCACAGATTATCAACTAAAGATGAAGTTGTAGATGAGGTTGATGAATAATGCATAATCATAAAAGAGGAATTTTAATAGTATTATCTGGACCATCTGGTGCAGGAAAAGGTACTATTTGTAAAGAGTTATTAAAACAGTGTGATAATTTATATCTTTCTGTGTCTGCAACTACAAGAAACCCAAGAGAAGGGGAAGTTGAGGGAGTTAATTATTACTTCCTAACTAAAGATGAATTTAGGGAAAAGGTAGCACAAAATGACTTTTTAGAACATGCAGAAGTTTATGGAAACTACTATGGAACACCTAAATCTAAAGTTGAAGAAATGTTGGATTCAGGTAAAGATGTTATTTTAGAAATAGATATTCAAGGAGCTTTAAAGGTTAAGGAAAAAGCTACAGACGGTGTGTTTATATTTATATTACCACCTTCTATGGAAGAACTTAAAGCTAGAATAATTAAAAGAGGTAGTGAAACAGAAGAATCTTTAATGACAAGATTTAAATCTGCATACCAAGAGATAAATTATGTATCAAAATATAACTATGCAGTAGTTAATGATACTGTTTGTGAAGCTGTAAAAAAAATAGAAGGAATTTTATTAGCAGAAAAGTGTAGAGTAGATAGAATTAAAGAAAGCATTTTAGAATCTAAGGAGGGTACTATTCATGAACAACTCTATGATTAATCCATCAATAGTGGAACTTTTAAAGAAGGTAGACAATAGATATTCTTTAGTTATTGTTACATCAAAAAGAGCAAGACAAATTATTGATGGAGCAGAAACTTTTGTTAAGGTAGATTCAAATAAACCTTTAACAATTGCAATCAATGAAGTGAATGAAGGATTTGTTGATTATGAGCAATTGAAAGAAGGCTTGAAGTAAAAATGAATAAAAAGTGTGTTGTATTAGGCGTGAGTGGAGGAATAGCTGTATATAAAGCTTTAGACGTTATAAGTACACTTAGAAAAAATGATGTGGAAGTTAGAGTTATAATGACAAAGTCAGCTACAGAGTTTGTAACTCCTCTTTCATTTCAATCATTAAGTCAAAATATGGTTATTACAGATATGTTTGAAGAGCCAAAAGCTTGGGAAATTCAACACATTTCTTTAGCTAAAAAGGCTGACCTTATGGTTATAGTTCCTGCCACAGCAAATATTATTGGAAAAGTTGCAAATGGAATAGCAGATGATATGCTATCTACTACTATTATGGCAACTAAAGCTCCAGTAGTCTTTGCTCCGGCAATGAATACTAATATGTATGAAAATCCTATTGTTCAAAATAATATTAAAAAACTTAAAGAGTTTGGATATAGTTTTATAGAGCCTGCAGAAGGTAGATTAGCCTGCGGAGATACAGGCAAAGGTAAACTTCAAGATACAGGTATTATTTCTAAAACAATTTTAAGTATGCTCAATGAAAACAAGGATTTAAAAGGAAAAAAGATATTAGTAACAGCAGGGCCAACAATTGCTCCATTAGACCCAGTAAGACATATAACTAATAGGTCTACTGGAAAAATGGGTTATGCCATTGCCGAGGAAGCAAGAGATAGAGGGGCAGAAGTAACCTTAGTTACAGGACCAACTTCTATAGAAAAGCCTTTTGGTGTAAATATAATAGAAATTAAAACAAATAAAGAAATGTATGATGTTGTATTATCAGAGTTTGATGATAAAGATATTGTTATAAAGTCTGCAGCAGTAGCAGATTATAAGCCTAAAGAATACAGCAAAGAAAAAATAAAAAAATCTTCTGATATCCTTAATATAGAGCTTATAAAAGATAAGGATATATTAAAGGAGCTTGGGAAGAAAAAGAAAAATCAAATTTTAGTAGGCTTTGCAGCGGAAAGTAATGATTTAATGAAAAATGCAAAGGGAAAGCTAGAAAAAAAGAATTTAGACTATATTGTAGCAAATGATATAACTGGAGAAGATATAGGATTTGCATCAAATAAAAACAAGGTTAGTATAATCTCAAAAGATGGAGAGATAAAAAATCTTGAAAAGATGTCTAAAAGAGAAGTTGCAAGAAATCTATTTAACATAATAAAAGAGCGCTAATGCGCTTTTTTATTTTATAAAGGGTGATTTAAGTGGCATTTTATGCTGAAGTTATAGTAAATAATGATTCTCTTCAAGTCGATAAACCCTTTACCTATTTAATTCCTGAAAAATATGAAGATAAAATAAAAAAGGGATTTAGAGTTAAGGTTCCTTTTGGAAGAGGAAATAAAACTATAGAAGGGTTTGTTTTAAATATATTGTTTGAATATGATGGAGACTTAGATAAAATAAAAGAGATATCATCTTTATGTGATGATGAACCTATTTTATCTTTAAAGGACTTATATCTTATTGACTTTATGAGAAAAGAATATCTATGTAAGTATATTGAAGCCATAAGAGTAATAATTCCTAAAGGAATTATGAAAGGAAATAAACATAGATTAAAATCAGCTATTTTTTTTAAGAAAGAACTTAAAGAAAAATTTTTAAAGGATAACTTTAAAGAAATT
>NZ_FQVM01000013.1 GCF_900129365.1 Clostridium fallax | reverse complement strand
AAAGTATTAAATCGATTAGTAAAGCTATAATTAATTTATTGTTTATTAATCCTTTATAAATAATATAAATTCCAAATATAATTAAAATTATATCTATAAAAATGATTAAATTATTAAACTTTAATTTATATAGTTTTTTTTCATTCATATAAACTACCTACTTTTAATTAAACAACTTTAAATCTATATAAAATAATTCTATATATTAAATAATTAATATTATCTGATTTATTTATATATAAGCTAATTTAATAAATTTATTAAGTTAAAATATTTATAAAATTATATATTTCTTCAACCTCTCTTTTTGTAGAGTATTTTTCCCTATGTTTAAAATCATAATTTCTATTACATATTAAATTAATTTTACTATTTATATCCTCACTATTATGCTCTGCACATTGACCATACCTATTATCTATTAAATTTTTTAAATAAGTATCTTTAGTAACTGCTAATATAGGCCTACATGCTCCTATATACTCAAAGGTCTTTCCAGGTATTGCATAATCACTACCATTTTTATGAGTTAATATTATTAAAATATCACTTTCTTTTATATATTTGATAGCTTTTTTATTATCTAAAGGTCCTACATAATTAATTTTAAAGTTCACCTTATTTATAAATTTTTCACATTCTCTTAACTCTTCTAAAGCTTTAAAATCTAAACTTCCTACAAGATTTAAAATACACTCTTTATTATTATCTAAGGCAAATTTATTTATGGCTTTTACTGTATCTTTTAAATTTCTTCCATCATATATAGATCCTACATGTGAAAATATTAAAGTTTTTTTATTTCCTATACTTTGAGGAAAACAGTCTTCATACTTTTCTAGATCATATCCATTAAATATAACCTCTATAGGTCCTTTAAAATTTTTATTATAATGTTTTTTTATTCCCTCTGTTAACGCAATTATTCCATCACTATTTTTAAGTAATATTTTTTCTGAAGCTTTATTTACCCATTCTCTTTTACCACTTATATTATTATCTAATATATCTCTGGCTTCAGTTATAATTTTTAAGTATGGGAATTCCTTCTTTAATTTTTCTACAATATATAATCCATATATTGTAGGTACACTAACTAATACTAAATCTATTTTATTATTTTCAATATATCTAAATAAATCTATATAAAATTTTCTATTTATATAATTAAAAATTATTTTATTCTTCTTTATATATCTCCAAAACTCTACTATAAAAGTTTTCCTAATAAATCTTTCTTTTTTATTAGTATCTGTATTTTTCATATCTGCTCTTAAAGTATATTTTGAAACTAATGTTTTAAATTTAAAATTTTCTTTAGCATATATACTTTTAAACATTCCATATTGCATATCATTAGCTACAGTTATATTAAATTTATCCTTTAAAATTTTTAAAATATTTTCATATCTCACTGAGGCTATTTGTGGATACCCTTCAATACAATCATTTATAAACAATATATTTTTTAGATTGTTATCATAAACTTTTTCCATAAGAATTTATTTTAAATCTCCTTATTTTTGTTATGAATATTCTTCTTATATATTTAAGATAGGAAAAAATCCTTGCTATATAATACAAAATTAGACTAATTTTCTTATCATTTATACTATTTTCATCTCTTAAAATTTTAAAATTATTAATCTCATATTTTTCTAATACTTTAAGGTTTTTTGAAAGCCCAGATTCTCCATACATTTCCTTATATATATTCACTAAAGGCATTTCTATTTTCCCACCTTTACTTATCCTAAAGGCTTTAGTAAATAATAATTGATCTTCCGCATATCTTTGTTCTTCATTAAAGCCACCTATTTTATCAAAAACTTCTCTTTTAATTATTACAGTTGAAGTATGAAAGTAATTTTTAAAAAGCCTTTGGTAAAAAGTTATTTCTTTAAATATATCTTTATTTAAAGACTTATTATTTCTTCTAGTTAAAACAGTAAAATCACTACCTAATATACCTAACTCTCTATTTGATATTAAATGTTTCATTTGAATTTCTAGTTTATTTTCTACCCAACTATCGTCTGAATCAAGAAATGCTATATATTTTCCTTTCCCATTTTTCACTCCATTATTTCTTGCCGCTGATGGTCCCTTATTTTTTTGTGTTATATTAATTACATCTTTTAATTTATTATCTTCTATAAATTTTTCTATTGCATAAAAAGAGTTATCAGATGATCCATCATCAATTAATATTATTTCTATATTCTTATATGTCTGATTTAAAGCAGATTTTAGAGCTCTAATAGCTATTTCCCCATTGTTATAATAAGGTATAACTACACTAACTAAATCATTTTTCTCCATTAACTTCTCCTTAAAATCCTTGCTCTTTAATATATTTAGATGATACTGTTAAATAAATTAAAACTAATTTATTTAACAGTATGCCTATTATAATTTATAAAAATCCTTTAAAATAACCTCATTTGTTAAATTTACAATTATATTTTTTTAATAAAATAGAGTATATTTCTTCATGTTCCTTTACTACTCTATCCATATCATACTTTTCATTAACCTCTTTATAAGCATTATCTATTATATACTTTCTTAATTTTTCATTATCCTTTAAGAGATTTATATATTTTAAATAGTCATAAACATTATTATTCTGAACTTTAAAACCATTTTCTCCGTGAACTATAATATCATTAATTCCACCTACTGCTGATACAATAACAGGAACTTTAGATGCCATATACTCTGCTATAACTAATCCAAAGCCTTCCCAAGAAGAAGTTAATAATCCAATATCAAAAGTTACTATATAATCCTCAGAATTATTTACCCATCCTGTAATCATAAATTTATCTTCTATTCCTGCTTCTTTAATAAGTTTCTCTACTTCTTCTTTTAACTCTCCATCTCCAACTAATATAAAATAACTGTTTTTTATATCTTTAATTATTTCTTTAGAAATTTCCACAAAAGTCTCTGGGGATTTTTGTTTTGTTAATCTTCCAACCATTCCAATTACAAAGGCCTCTCTAGGTATTTCTAAAGTTTCTCTATTTTTATACTTTGTATCTTTATCTTTAAACTTTTTTATATCTATTCCATTAAAAATTAACTTCATTTTTTCTTTTGAAGCTATATTGTATTTTTCTGCTAAATCTTTTTCACTTTTTGAAATATTAATTATATAATCTGTAAACCTAGATAAAAACTTTTCTATATATATATATAATTTTTTCTTTAAAGTGCTTGTTTTCATACTAAAAGCCCATCCATGGGCATTATATATACATGGAATATTGTTTTTTCTAGCTATAATTCTACCTATTGCTCCTGCTTTAGTACTATGAAAATGAATAATATCTGGTTTAATTTCTTTTATTTTTCTATTTAAATCTATACAGGATTTTATATCTTTTACTAAATTTATTTCTCTAAACATCTCAACATTTATAACTTTACATCCAATACTTTTTATATCGTCACTGATAGGTCCATATGATGGACAAATTACAATGTTTTCAAACTTATCTTTATTAGAATATATTATAAAATTTTTTATATATTCTAAAGTACCTCCCACAGAAGCCTGAGTTACATGAAGAACTTTTATTTTATTCATATTTAAATTCTCCAAAGATTCAATCCATAGTTAATACATTCATCCTTATCTAAAACACCTTTTGTATCAATAATTACAGCATCTTCTTTTATAAGCTCTTTAAAATACTTTATATTATCAAATATGATATTTTCTTGTTTTGTTAATATAAGAACTGCATCTGCATCTTTTAATGCTTCACTTTGACAATTAACTTTAAAATCATGTTTATTATTAACTACAGGATCAAAGGCTTTAACTGCTGCTCCCTTTCTTAATAGCATATTGCATATATCTATTGAAGGACTAACCCTATCATCATTAGAATAATCTTTCATAGCAAGACCTAGAACCCCAATTTTTGAACCTTCTATTTTTTTACCAGCTAGCTCCAACATCTCTTCTGTTTTTTTTATCAAAAATTCAGGAACATTCTTATTTTTTTGTCTTGCCAATTTTAAAATATTCATTCTTACACCTAGCTTCTTCGCCTTTGGCTCTATATAATGATAAGCATTAGGAATACAATATCCACCAACTCCTGGGCCTGGTGTTAAAAGATTTACTCTTTTGTGAGTATTCGCTAAAGAAACTACCTCAAAAATATCTATTCCTAAAGCCTCTGTAAACCTTGCAAATTCTTGAGACATTGCTATATTAACATCTCTTTGAACATTTTCAAAAACCTTAGATGTCTCTACTACCTTTATATTTGTAGCTTTAATTATTTCTGACTTGCAAACTATAGATAATAACTCTTCTGCTCTTTCTAAACTTTCTTTATTTACAGCTCCTACTAAAGTTGGCATATTAGAAAATTCTTCAAAGGCTTTACCTTCTGCTATCCTTTCTGATGCATAAGCTAAATAAAAGTCCTCTCCTGCTTTCATTTTTGATTCCTTTTCTAATATAGGAAGTACTATCTCCTCTGTTGTTCCTGGTATTACAGTACTTCTTATAATAACTAAGTCTTCCTTTTTTAAATTTTTTCCTATTGTTTTCACTGCACTTTTTAAATAATCAATAATATACTCTCCATCCTTTATTGGTATTCCAACAGTAACTATAATATTGTTACAATTACTCATAGCTTCTTTACCATTTATAGTAGCCTTATACTTTTTACTTTTTAATTCCATATTTAAAATATCTTCAATAGCAACTTCATAAAATTTTTCTTTATGATAAGTAATACCTGAATTTATCTCGTGAACTAAATCTTTATCTACATCCACTCCGATAACTGTACACCCTCTTAGAGCAAAACTTAAACTTAATGGTAACCCTACAAACCCTTGACCAAATACACAAACATTTTTATATTTAGAATGTTTATCTATATCTTCATCTAATGATTTTAATATTTTAAACTGATTTTCTTTTATGCTTTTTAAACATTCCATATTATAAAAGCCCCCTAAATCTTACATAGCATTTTTATCACCAAATAATACTCCTACAGTTTTAAAAATAATTTTAATATCTAATAAAAGATTTCTATTATCTATATAATACATATCCATTTTTACTCTATCTTCATAGGAGGTACTACTTCTTCCATTAGTTTGCCAATATCCTGTTATTCCAGGCTTTATACTTAAAAACTTCTTCGCATAACTTCCATATAAATGCAATTCATCATTTACTATTGGTCTAGGCCCAACTATATTTATATCTCCCTTAAGTATATTTAAAAGCTGTGGTAATTCATCTAAACTTGTATTTCTTAAAAATTTTCCTATTTTAGTTATTCTAGGATCATTTTTTAGTTTAAAATTTTCTTCATATTCTTTTTTTTGTTCTTCTGAAAAATTATTAATCATTTCTTCTGCATTTATAACCATAGTTCTAAACTTATATATATTTATATTTTTACCTCTTAACCCTAATCTTTTTTGTTTAAAAAATATAGGTCCTTTTGAATCTAATTTTATAGCTATTGCTATTATTAAAAATATAGGAATTAAAACTATTAATCCTACAAGTGAGCAAATAATATCTAAAAGTCTTTTTATAAAACAATACACCCTTCTTTTATATATAAAAGATTCTTCTGCTACATTCTTTTTACTCTCCTTTTGTATTTGCTCTTCATTCAATAATTTCATAGCTTTAAATTTTAAATTACCTCCTTAAAAATTTAAATCTTTTTTTACCCTCCTCTTTTCTATTTTCTTCGTAATAACCATAATATGATTTTTTATCTTTATTGATAATTTCTTTTGTTAAAACAACCCCTAAAATATTAGCATTTACTTTTTCTAGCATATCCTTAGCTTTTATTGCAATATTTCTATTGATGTTATCTTTAGACACAACAAATAATCCTCCATCTGAATATTGAGAAACTACCTTTGCATCAGCAATTACTCCCACTGGGGGCGTATCTAAAATTATATAATCATATTGATCTTTTAGTTTTTCTATAAGAGAATACATTTTTTTAGAATTTAATAATTCTAATGTATTTGTTACCTTTTCTCCTGATGTTAGTACATCTAAGTTATCTACTATATTTTTATTTATTATTTCATCTAATTTTTCAAAATCAAGAATCAAATTAGAAAGACCTGTTAAATTAGAAATATTTAATTTTTTATGAATATTAGGTCTTTTAAGATCACAATCTATTAATAAAACCCTATCTCCACCTTTAGCTAAAGTTATTGCCAAATTTAGAGCTGTTGTAGTTTTACCTTCTCCTTGAATAGAACTTGTAATAAATATTGTTTTTATTTTTTTATCAAAAGATGAAAATTTAATATTTGTAACTAATTCTCTATATGCTTCTAAAATAAAAGGATCAATTTCCTTTATAGAATCTACTTTTTCACTCATTTATTTTTTCCTAACCTTTCTTTTTATCTTTTAAAAAACAAAAAATTTTTTCTTTTTTAAAAATTCTAATTCACTTTTTATTTCTTTATTTTCAATTAACAATTCACTATTTTTTTTAGCCATATAGTAATAATCTTTATTTAATTTCTTTACAATTTCCAAAGATGTTTTTAAATTAGTACTTCTTTTATTTATTCCATGAGAATCTGAGGCGATAAAGTGTCCCCATCCATTTTTTATTAAATTTAAAGAAACTTTTTGACTTTGCTTTCCAAAGTTCCCGGTAATACTTCCAGAATCTATTTGAAATAAACATCCTTCTTTTGCAAATTGATTTAATATAGTTAAATCCTTCTGTATATATAAATATCTTTCTGGATGAGCCAATATTGGTACCATCCCTCTAATACCAAGTTCATAAATAAAATCTAAATTATTTTTTTCATAATATGTTGGAAAAGTTTCTACTAAAATATACCTAGTATTATTAAGAGTTTTTATATATCCTTCTTTAATCCATGAAAACATATCTTTATGAAGATATATTTCTTGACCTAATAAAATCTCTATATCAATTTTTTCTTCTTTTATTTTTTCTAATACTTCCTTTAACCTTTCTTTTAGTTCAAAATATTTTACTTCAAACTTATTAAAATAATAATGAGGTGTTGCTATTATAGTATTAGTTCCTTGTGCCTTTGAAAGTTTTATCATGTCAATACTTTCCTTTATAGTTTTGGCTCCATCATCTACTTTAGGAATTATATGACTATGTATATCTATCATAGCTTTAATCTTCCTTTATTTCTGGTATAACTGCTATCACTGGTAATTTTAAATATTTTTCTATATCTTCTTCTGTTTTTAATTTTTGATTTATATTTTCCTTTACTAAAACTGTTATTATACTAAGTACCAATCCTACTATAAATCCTAAAAAAACATTCAGTTTTTTGTTAGGTTTTACTGGGTCTATAGGCCATATAGGCTTATCTAATACTTCTAATTTTCCAACATTATATTTATCTTCACATTCCTTTATAAAAATTTTATTAAATTCTTCTGCTATCCTATAAACTAAATTAGGATCAGTATCTATTACAGTAATTTCCAAAATTTGAGTGTCAACTAACGGTAATATTTCTATTTTTTTATCAAAATCTTCTACCTTTAAATTTAAATTAAGATTATCTATAATTTGTTTCCTAACAGTTCTAGATTCTCCTATTTTCCCATAGGTTTTAACTATTTTTTGGGAATCTATAGCTGCTTGTAATTCATCAAAATATTCATTTTCTTTAAAATTACTACTTTTTATAACTAAAGTACTTTTAGTTTCAAAGGTTGGTTTGATTATAAAAAAGACAGTTACAGTAACTATAGTTGTAAAAATTGCTGTAATAAAAATTATTAATTTCTTATTTTTTTTTAGTAGATTCATAATTTTACAAATATCTAATGTGATTTCATCTTCCATTTATACTTATACACCTCTTCCATTTATAAAATTTTTATCAATACTTTTTTCTTTATTATATTATTAAGTATCATATTCAATTTATGATTAATTTTTAAAATTAAAATAGGAACAATGTTAAAATTTCAAATTTAACATTGTTCCTACTGCTTTTGATAATAATATATTATTGATTTACTATGTACTTATATAGATAATTTAAAATAATATGTATATATAATGAGCTGCTATCCCTGCTGAAAGACCACCTATAGCATGACTTAGAATAGCCTTACCTGTTAATTTTCTTACCTTTAAAACATCCATCATAGCTACATGTGTACTTAAGTATCCGCTCCAACACATTCCCATAGCTGTAAATACCGCTATTTCATTTCCACCTATTATCCCTCTATTCAAAAAGTCTGGTACAAGGCCAATAGCTGCTCCAGTAGATCCTAAAGAAGTTATTGGGAAAGCAATAGCTTGTGGATTTTTAAACCCTAATAACGGTTCAATTATAAATGAAAGTTTACCACCTATCCATGGTAATAATCCTATTCCTTCATAAGCCTTGCCTGTATATATTCCTTCTGGTCCTGGTCCATTAGTAAGCATAAGTACTAAAGTACATATTATTAAAACCCCTGGAATTATAGAAACTCCCATTTGAACACCAGATTTACCACCTTCTAATAAAGATTCTAATATTCTAGTTCCTAAACTTCCATCTCTAACAACTCTATAATCTAGTAAATTTTTACCTTTAGAATCTCTTTCTAAAGCCCAGTCTTCTGTTCCAAATTCTTTTTTAGTAAAATACATCATTATTCTTACGCTAATAATACTTCCAATTATTGCGCCTATATTTCCGATTATTGCTGCTTTAAAGAAACTAGTGCCATCAGCACTCTTTTGAGACATCATAAATGTAGTTACTATAAGTCCCATTCCGAAAGCTGTACCTAAGTTGGTTAATAATGGCACCTGAAATTTTTTAAAGTATCTTTTAAATCCTTCATCTTCTGCTAATGTAAGTACTGCAGGATTATCTGATAAATATGTAGTTATAATTCCTAAAGCTGCTGCCCCTGGCATATTATATAACGGCTTCATAAGTGGTGATAAAATTTTATTTAATATTGCAATAACACCAAATTCTGAAAATAATGCAGACATTGCCCCTGCAACAACAGCTATTCCCATAATAAAAAATACTGTATTTAAAAGTAAATCATGGGCTGAGTTCATTATTGTATTAAACATATTAGTAAGGCCCATTTTCCAAGATATTGCACTAAATAGTACTGTAAATATTATAATAAAAATTATACCCTCTAAGCTTATTGCTTTCTTTAGTTTTCCTTCATTGTTCATCTATTAAATTAACTCCTCTTATCACTGAATTTTCTGGTTAACTAAGGTGATTATTTCTTCCTTTTGTCTATTTGATTTCTTTAAACTTTCTTCTATTTCATTTTTAATCTCTTTTTTTAATTTTTCATCTTTAAGATAGCTTAAATTAATCTTAACATTTAAAGCTGCACTTTCTATTCCAGAATGTAACATAATTGCAGCTACTCCAGCATCAGATATTACATTTATATTGCAATACTTTGCTGAAAACTTGATATTTTCATAAAAAAGCAAAGATTTCCTTAAAAGATTTAAAGGTACCATCATTGCATCATAAGTTTTTAAATCTATCTCTTTCTTTCTTATAGATATTTCTTCTGCTGTATTTTTGGGCAGTTTATAGCAGTCCATTAATTTTAAAAATACTTCTTTGTCTTTTTCCATTAAGTTTAGACTATCTTCTGAAAACAAATCACTTTCCTTAAAATTTTCATTTATATTATTTTTTATATCATAGCTTAAAGCTTCATAAATCTTCTTTCCAATAGTTAAACTATATACCATAGATGTTAGTGCTCCAGACAACGCAACAACTAAAGCTGCTACACTGCCGCCACCGGGGGCTGGTGAACTTGAGCCTAACTCTTTTATAAATTCCTCAACACTTAACTTTTTCATTGTTTTCCCTCCTAAATAGTTAATATTATATTTTCTATTTTTTTAATAATATCATAAATTTTCATTAAATAAAAATATTTATTAATTTTATCCTTAAAAAGCCTAAATAAAAAAACTATTAAAGTCCACTATAAAGCAAACTTTAATAGTCTTTTAAACTTTAAATAATACAATAAATTTTATATTTATTCTAAAAACTTATATATATATCCTAATAAACTCCAAAATATTATTGGTATAAAACTTACTATAAATAGTAAATTTGCTTCAAAAAAGTTAGAGGCAAGAATTGCTATTAATAAAGATAAAATAATAGAATTTAAAACTCTTTTTCTTTCTTTTACAACCTTATCATTATTTAATATACTTTTTATTATTATATATAACACTAAAATAATAAACGCTATTAAAACTAATATTCCAGATATTACTGCTATTTGAAGGAATATATTATGGGTTCCTCCACCTTCTATACCTGCAAGCTCTCCTGTTTTTGCTTCTATCATTTTATTTAAAAAATTTTTTTCTCCCACTCCAAAAATAAGATTATTTTTTATTACTTTAGATGCAGTAGTCCAAAGTGCATATCTTCCATTTAAAAAGCTTTCTACCTTACCGGAAGAGATTATTTTATGTATTATAAATCCTAATCCTCCAAAAGAAGCTATTAAATATATTACTCTAAAAATCCAATTTCTAAAATATACAAATATTATTGCCCAAAGAAAAACTAATAATATTAATTGTCCATTACTACAATTACAATTTAATATGATTATACCTTGAATAAATATATTAATAATTCCTAAAATATTAATATATTTATTTTTATTTCTTATAATTATATATAAAGTTAAGATGGCACATATTGCAGCTGAAATTCCTAAAGCATTTTCATTTGCAAATATTCCCACAAAATATTTTTCACTTAAATAACCATATATATTATCTCCTATTTTTATATTGTTTTTTAAGAAAAATAATATTATTGATGCTATAGATAATGTTGATAATATTATTGTAGTTAAATCTATAAAGTTATTCATTCTTTTTAATATGATATTTTTCTTTAGATTAATATCAAATATAACAAAAAATATTGTTATATTTATAAATAAAGCTATTATCCCACTTTTACTTATTCCTGTAACTACTAAAGAAATTCCTTGTAGTATTAATAAAATAAATATTAAATAGTTTACTGTACTTTTAAGATTTTCTTTTCCTTTATATATTATATATATTATAGAAGCAGCTGACCAAAGTAGCATTATTTTACTTAATAGAGAAGATATTACATGAACTTCACCTATTATAGTTACAAAAATTAAACTTGTAATTAAATAGCATATTTTAAAATAAAAATTATCCTGAAAAAAGTTCTTTATACTATTCATAATAACTCCTTATACACTTTAATAATTTTAGGTATTATATTCTCTTCTGAATATTTTTCTATACATTTTTCTCTTATTTTAAACTTATTATATTTTTCTTTATTTTCTTTTAAGTATTGCATAGCTTTAGAAAGTTCTTCTATATTATCAATTTGTACTAATAATCCATTATAATCCTTTATTATTTCTTCAGCACCACCATTTTTAGTCCCTATAATTGGTTTTCCACTAGCAAGAGCCTCTATATAAACCACTCCAAAGGTTTCATGTCTTGATGCTAAAACAAATATATCACAATTTTTCATTTCTTCTGCTACTTCTTCTCTTTTTAATTCTCCTAAAAGGATAACTTGATCTTTAACATCTAAGTCTTTAATTAAACTTTCTAGATTTAATCTTTCTTCTCCTTCTCCACCAATTTTTAAAATAGCATTTTTTCCCTTAAATTCTTTTGTGAAGGATTTTATAAGTACATCATATCCCTTTCCCATATCTAAAAATCCACAACTAAAAAATACTGTATCCTTTGATTTATTATCATCATTATTTAAAGAAAATTTACTTAGGTCTACTATATTATTTATAACCTTTATATCTTCTCTCCCACTTAAATCATAAAGTTCCTTTTTTAAATTTTCTCCTACAGAAATTAATCTATCTGCTTTTTTATATGAATCAACAATATACTTAATGTAACTATCCTTTACATATCTACTATGTTTTAAGGAAGAATGTTCTGTTATTACTAAAGGAATATCATATTTTCTTTTAAGATAAGCTCCACCAATTCCTGCCCAAAAGGAAGAATGACCATGAATAATATCTATCTTTCCCTGTTCTTTTTCTACCCTTTTAAATAGTTTATCAAATCTTTTATTAAAACTTCTAAACATCAAAGGGTTTTTAGGAAAGAAATTAAAATCTTTATATCTGTAAACCTTAAGTCCATCATCATCTTCAACAGTAATTCCTCTTTTTTCATTAACTTTTCCAATTAAGGTTATAGGCCAAACTTCATTAAAAGCTATAGTTACCTTTATTCCTTGCTTTTGTAATGCTAAGGCTTGCTCTTTAAAAAAACTTCCATGTAACCTATTTCTCTTAGTTTTATACCATGAAGGTAATATAAGTACATGCATTATAATTACTCTCCTTTTAAAATAGAATATAGTTTTTTACTTACATTTTTCCACTCATATTCTTCTAGTCTCTTGCTTTTCTCTCCTTTTAAAACCTTATCTATTAAAATTTTAAGAGATTTAACTATATACTGTTTTTTATTTATTGTAACTTCACATTTTTCTTTTCCTTCTGTTATTATCCTTAGGGGATCTTTTTCATCGCCTAATATTACTTCTATAAATCCATCAGTACCAAAATAATCATAGATTTTAGCAGGTATTTGTTTTGAATTTTTATTTCCAAAAATTAATAAAATTTCACTATTTAGCATATACTTCAAGGCTTCTTTAAAAGGTATTCTTCCACTAACTTCTACATTTTCTAAAGAACTTAATTTTTCTTTAGCTTCCTCATCATCAATATTCCCAAAAAAAAGTATATTAAGGTTATTGTAAATCTCCCTTTCATTTTCTTTAAGCCAATATATAGAGTCTACAAAAGGATTTATATCTCTTAGCTTTTTAAATATTTCTCCTGCATAAACAATATTTATTTTATCATTTTTAATTTTTGATGGAATGTCTTCTTTTAATAAATCTATATAAGTATCTTCGTCATACCCTCTATTAATCAAAAACACTCTTTTATCATCAATATTATAAGTTCTTTTAAAGTCCTCAGCGTTTTCTCTTGTTACAAAGATAAATTTATCAGAGTTGTCTACAACCTTTCTTTCCATATTTCCTTCAATAGACTTTCTTAAAAATCCAATATCTTCTCTTGTAGAATCTTTCATCCAAGGATCACTCCAATAAGTAATCCACGGAATATTTTTAAACTGCTTTTTTATCTTAAGAGCACAAAGATGACTAGAAGGAGGCTCATGCATAGAAAATATTATATCTATATTTTTCTCTCTAACTAAATTTATTCCATACTCTGAAGCTTTTTTACTCCAATTATAATACATATCAGGAAATATAATTTTATTTTTTATTTTTCTTAGAAGTTGAATATTATTTTTTTTATTTCCTTTAGTATTAGAATCTATCTTAACCTCTAATGGCTCTATTGATTTTTTAGGCATTATTTTATTAAAAAGTTTTCCCCCAGATAATTTATGTATTTCTACATCTTTATTTAGCATTTTTAGAATTTCTTCATCATAATAAATAGATGTTTTTGGAAAATCTACTGTTAGTAAAGTTACTTTTACATCTTTAATAGAAGCTAAATTATTTAAGTACATTAAAGTTTCTATTGATGCTGAATTATTTATTAAAGGGGAATAACATGCAATAAATAAAATATTCATTAGTTTCTCCTTTTATTTTTAGATTTTAGCACTATAAATAAAAACTTAGGTATACTTCCTAGTCTTTTAATTCTAGAAGGTTCTTTAGCTACCCTATATAACCATTCTAGGCCTAATGATATCATTATTTTAGGGGCTCTACCTACGTTCCCTGCTATAACATCAAAACTTCCTCCAACTCCCATAAATATTTTGCAAGGCAATTCATATATATATTTATTTATAAATATTTCTTGTCTTGGACATCCCATAGCTATAAAAATAGCTTCTGCTTTAGAATTTTTAATATCTTCTACAATATTTTCACAATTATTTAAATCAAAATATCCATTATGGGATCCTACAATATTAAGGTTTGGATAGATATCCCTTAAGGTTTCTATACACTTTTTTAAAGTTTCTTCCTTAGCACCTAAAAGATAAACTTTCCTTCCATCTTTATTAAACTTTTTTAATAATTTATCCATAATTTCAATTCCAGGTATTTTTTCCTTTATAGGACTCCCAATAATTTTTGATGCCACTATTGTTCCTACTCCATCTGGAATTATTAAAGCAGTGTCATCTTTAAAACTTTTAAGTAAAGTATCATTATTAAGACTTGTATATAAAATTTCAGGGTTACCAGATATTATATTGACCTTATCTTTATTATCTATAACCTCTAAAAGTTCTTTCTTACTACCATTAAACACATTATAATCAAGAATTTTAACATACATATTATTATTTTTACTCCTTATAAACCTTTAATATTTTATCAATAAAGCTTTCAAAAGAAAAATTTTCATCTACATACTTTTTACCATTTTCTCCTATTTCTTTAAGGTTATACTTATTGTCTAAAACATCCTTTAATACAGTATATATTTTAGATGAATCTCCTTCATCTATTAAAAGTCCATTTTCCTTATTCTTTATCATCTTAGGTAATGCTCCTACCTTAGTTGCAATAACAGGTTTCTTTAAAGACATAGCCTCTAAAATAACATAAGGCATTCCCTCTTTAACTGATGAAAGTATAAAAGCATCAAAGGTATTTATTACATTTAAGTTATCTTTTCTATATCCTAAGAACTTAATTTTTTCATATCCCTTTGCTTTTTCTTTCATTTCATCAAATAAAAGACCTTCTCCTGCAAATACTGTATAAAAATTATAACCTTCATCATACAATTTTTTTAATCCTTCTATTAAAAACCTATGTCCCTTTGTTTCATAAAAGTTAGATACCATTCCTAAAACAAAAGTATCATCATCTATACCTAATTCTCTTTTCATTTCCTTTTTATCTTTTAATAAATTAAAATCTACCTCTTCTATGGCATTTCCTATACAATAAAGATCTTTTTCAGTTCCTAAATTATATTTTTTTGCACAGTTATAATCTTTTTCTGAAACTGCTATTATCTTTTTACCAAATTTACTTCCTATATATTCAATAGCTATGTATATATTCTTTTTAAAATTACTCATAGGCTCATTAAAAACAAATCCATGAGCAGTGTAAACTATTGTAGGAACCTTTGCAAGTCTTGCTGCTATTCTAGCTACTAATCCTGCTTTTGAACTATGACAATGTACTATATCATAATTATTTTCTTTAAATAAATTTCTTAAATATAATATATTTTTTAAATCCTTTAGGGGACTTATTTCTCTTACCATATAAGGAGCATCTATAAAATTAATATCTAAATCTTCCACTTTATTTTGAAGATCTCCTCCCTTTGAAGCTATAACATCTACACTAAAACCTTTTTCCTTTAAAGCCTTAGATAATAAATAAACATGTTTTTGAGCTCCACCCATTTCTGATAATGTTATTACTTGTGCAACTTTTTTTCCCATAAAAGTTCTTTCCTCTCTTAGTTTTTATATATTTATATAAAATAAAATCTAGCATAGGCTATACTTACTAAGTAATTATAGCACAATACTAGATTTTCCATCTACTTTTCATCAATATCTATTGTAATTTCATCCTCTGGTTTTATAAGCTTTCTTAAAGGTATATCTTCCTTTACACCTTCTGAGCTTTCCTTCATAAACATTATCTTTACTGTTTGAAGAATTAACTTTAAATCTAAAAATATTGAATAATTTTTAATATATAAAAGGTCATATTTAACCTTATCTTCTGGAGTTGTTGAATATTTTCCTAAAACTTGAGCAAGTCCTGTAAGTCCAGCTTTAACTAAAGTCCTATATTTATAATCTGGTATTTCTTTTTTAAACTGCTCTACAAAAAAAGGTCTTTCTGGTCTTGGCCCTACAACACTCATATCCCCTTTTAGGATATTAAAAAATTGTGGAAGTTCATCTAATCTTGTAGCTCTTAATATTTTACCTATTTTTGTTATTCTAGGATCTTCTTCTCCAGCAAGTACTGGTCCTGTTAGCTTTTCAGCATTCATAACCATAGTTCTAAACTTTAATACATCAAAAGTTCTTTCTCCCTCTGTAACTCTCTCTTGTCTGTAGAAGATATTTCCTCCATCTTTTAACTTAATTGCAATAGCAACAATTATCATTATCGGTGATGTTAAAATAATTCCTACAAGAGATACTATTATATCTAGTATTCTTTTTATAGCCTTTTGCTCTATAGTAAGACCTAATTTTCTCACCTTAAACATTGGAATATCATCAGCTCTATTAAGCTTTGAATTTAAAAGTGCAATTTCATAAATATCTGGTATTATATATACACTTTTTCTATTTATTAAACAATAATCTACTATTTTTTTCTTTATAGAAAGCTCTGTACTATCTGCTACAAAAACAACCTCTACTTTATTAAGATAATCTAATAAATAGTTACTTTTGCTAGAGCATATACACTCTACTTTATAAAGATCCTTTTGCTTTATTAGTATTTTCTTTGCAATATCTTCTATATTTTTGTCTCCTATAATTAAGGATCTCTTTACTCCATGAGAATCTCTATAAAGCTTCCAAACTAATACCCTCCAAACTGAAAGTATTATAAATTGCATAAAAGCACTTATTATTAAAACACTTCTTGGATAAGCAAACCCTCTTGCAAAGAAGGTTATGAAAGCTGTAGTTATAAATAATGAACCTACAGTTAAAAATATAGAATATACGGTTTCATGTATGCTCTTTTTTAGCAAATCATTTAACCCAAAAACATACATAAAAATCCAATAAGCCACTACTATATAAGGTATTATATTTATAAAAGGCTTAATATTATAGCTTGGTGGATCAAATTGAAAAACTAATAAAAAAGATAAGTAAACTGCAAAAATAACTAGCACTGCATCTACAACATAGGTGCCAAATTTAAACGTCTCTGTGACTAAGTTATCTTTTTTCATATATACACCTCAAATTTCCTACATATTAATACTAATTTATTTTACACTCTATATATTAATTAGTCAAATTATAAAATAGGTGTTAAATCACTGAAAAATTAATAAAGACAAAAAAGAAAATTTTTTTGTCTTTATTAAGAGATGAATATTATTTTGTGATTATCCTAAAATTTCTTTAAGCTTTATTACAACTTCATCTTTACTATCTAATTTTTCTGCAATTTTTAAGTGTTTTTTAGCATCTTCTATTTTATTTAAGTTTATATAACACATTATTAAATTTGTGCATATTTCAACACTTTTAGTAGCTTCAAAAGCCTTTTTAAAATATTTTATAGCTTCTTCATAATTACCAAGCATTGCAAGATTTAAAGCTAATTCATTTACAGTTTCAACATAAGCACTATCTAAAGCTAAACTTTCATTTAAATAATATATAGCCTTCTCACTATTATTTAACTTTCTATATGCAACAGCAATGTGTAGATATAGTAAAGGATTATCTCCGTACTTATCCATTAAAGGAAGTAATTTTTCTAAAGCTTCTTTTGGTTTATCTTCTTCTAAGGCTTCTTTACCTTTTTCATAATCAACTCCATCTTTAAGTTCCTCATAAATTGAGATAAAATTATCTGTTTTCTCTCCACCTTTATTTAAATATTCATTCATTTCAATAAAAGCTTTATAAATCTCATCTTCTTCCCTTAAAATAATAGCATTATAAAAATAAGGCATTGGATAATTTGGGAATTCTTTTTTACATTCCTCAATAACTTCTTTTTGAATTTCTTTAAAGCTACTGTCTTTTTCCCTTATATATTCCCCAATCATTAATATCTTTTCATAATATTCAATTTCTTTTTCTACTTCAGCTAATCCCTTTAACAATACAAAAGCATCATCATATTTACTTTCTTTAATTTTATCTGCAATGATTCTTTTTATAATATCTTTAGAATTATCTATATTATTTATAAGACTTTTATAATCATCATTATATTTAAAGTCTTTATCACATCCTAAGGCATAAAACATTCCTTCTATAAATTTATAAACTGGTATATTAGAAAGCTTAGAATTATCTTTTATATTATTTGATATGTAATCTATATCTATTGGTAAATATAACTCCTTATTTTTAAAGTTTATTTTTGCTCCATTGCATACTGTATCTTTAAATCCATTCTTATCAATCTCTAAAAATATCATCTTTGAAAGTTTTTCTTTAAATACAACTCTATAATCCAAATATTTCACCTCGTATAATTTTTTATGGTGCTATCTATTATAGATAGCACCTTAATTTTAATTTAACTTAGAATTAATTAGATCAGTAATATTTTCTTTTAAACTATTAATTCTATTTTCAGCATCTTCTAATGAATTACCTACTACTGAAAGGTATAATTTCATTTTAGGCTCTGTACCTGATGGCCTAACTACAAACCAAGAACCATCTTCAAAAATATACTTAAGTACATTTGATTTTGGTAATTCTATTATACTTTCTTTACCGTTTAAATCAACCTCTTTACTTAACTTATAATCAAAGCTTTTAACAACTAAAATTCCATTTACCTCTTTAACAGGCTCTTTTCTTAATTTATCTATACAAGATGCTATTTTTTCTTGTCCTTCTTTTCCTTGAAGCTCAAAAGAAACCAATGTTTCTTTATAGAAACCATACTTATTATAAAGATCTATTAATGCTTCATATAAAGTCTTACCTTGAGATTTATAGAAAAGACACATCTCTGCAATTAACATTGATGCTATAACTGCATCTTTATCTCTTACAAAATCTCCTGCTAAATATCCATAACTTTCTTCAAATCCGAATATATAAGTATTGCTTCCACTTTGTAAGAATTCTCTAATTTTCTCTCCTATATATTTAAATCCAGTTAAAACGTTAAGAAGCTCCACATTATATTCTTCACATATTTTTTTAACAGCTTCAGTAGTTACTATAGTTTTTATTACTGCTCCATTTTTAGGAAGCTTATTTTCTTCCTTTAATGAACTTAAAATATAATGGGTTAATAACATTCCTGTTTGATTTCCAGTTAAAACTTTAAATTCACCTTTTTTATCCTGTACTACAACTCCTATTCTATCACAATCTGGATCAGTACCAAAGATTAAATCTGGTTTATTTTCCATAGCCATATCTAATGCAATTTTAAATACCTTTGGATCTTCTGGGTTTGGATATGGAGCTGTTGGAAAATCTCCATTAGGTTCTTCTTGCTCCTTTACTACTTTAAGGTTACTATATCCAAGTTCTTTTAAAACTCTTCTAACAGGTTTATTTCCAGAACCGTGGATTGGAGTATATATTATATTTAAGTCTTTAGCCTTTTCTTTAACTAAATCCCTTCTTATAGATAAAGACTTTACTTTTTCTATATATTCTTTATCTATATCTTCTCCTATATAATTTAAAAGTCCTTCCTTAATAGCATTGTTTTCATCCATTGTTTTTATCATACTATAATCATTTACATTGTTTACAAAATCAATTATCTTTTTAGCAGGAACATCTGTAACTTGAGCTCCATCTTCTCCATATACCTTATATCCATTATATTGTTTTGGATTATGTGAAGCCGTTACCACTATACCTGCTTTACATCCTAAATATCTAACAGTAAAGGATAACATTGGAGTTGGTCTTAAACTATCAAATATATATACTTTGATTCCATTTCCATTTAAAGTTAAGGCTGCCGCTTTTGCAAATTCTTTTGACATATTTCTTGAATCATATGCTATAGCAACAGATATTTCTTCATTTTTATAATTTTCATTAAGATAATCTGCTAAACCTTGAGTTGCCTTTCCTACAGTATGGATATTCATTCTGTTTGTTCCAGCACCTATAATTCCTCTTAATCCACCAGTACCAAAGTCTAATTCTTTATAGAATCTATCTTCTATTTCTTTTTCATCATTTATTTGTCTTAATTCTTCCCTTAAGTTTTTATCTATTAAATCTGAATTAAGCCATTTTTCATATTTTTCTTTATATAACATCTCCATACCTCCTATGAATTTACCAAAAATATTATACACTATTTATATATTTTTGGGAATTCTTTTTACCATTGTATAAAATTATTAAAAAACTTTGATTTTTATTATTAAACATTAACCTATACATATATATTAATACTTTTTTACTAGTTATTTTTTAAAAATATTACAAATTTTCAAAGTTTATTAGAAATCACAAATATTTCAATAGTTATTTGTATTTTTAGTAAAAAATTTCTAACTAAATAAATTTCTTATAAACTTAAAATTTAAATTATAATTCATTAAATAAAGTATAATTATTTTTTAATATAGGTAAAATATAATATTCTTTAATTTAAAATAAAATCTTTATCTTTTATTTGTTAGTTAAGTTATTTTAAAAATAATATATATTTAATTATATAGAAGTTAATGGTATAATTTTTACAATCATTATATAGATTTTTATTTATATATAAAAATCTATATATTCATAAAGCTTTACAAAAAGGATGGAGATAATTTTGAACATAAAATCATGGAAACTACTATCATTTTCAAGCATTTGCTTTTTATTTGCAGGTACAATAAGTCTAATTTGTAAAAATTATTTACTAGGTTTTATCTTTACAATTTTAGCCATTAGCTAAATAAGCTTAACAATAACCTATTATAAAAATAATAACAAATCTTAAAAAAGCAAATAATACATACCCTTAATTTAAAAAATACTTATAATTTTAAATTAAGGGAAGTCAATAATGACTTCCCTTAAAAACTTATATATTTAACAAATATTATTATAAACTATAGAATTTTGATTTTATTTTTTATATGAGTGTAAAAAAATATCTTTGTAATAAAAATATTTATTTTAGTCTATAGCTTCTGTTATTTTATTTTGATAGCTTATGGAAGCTATTACCCCTTCTAAATCCTCTACAATAGATATTTCATCTCCTATTTCTAGGTCTTCTAATCTATATACAGATCCTATAGAACCTTTCTTTAAATTTAGCTCTAAATATTTTGGTAATTTATCTAAAGGACAATTAACCTTTACTGTTTCTTTTTCTTTTTGTACTACAGCTCCAACCTTCTTTACTCTGTCTTCTCCTATGAACTTTATAGGTACATTAGATATAATATTTTTATTTTGCTCTATTTCTTCTAAATCTATATGAATTATTCTATTGCTTACAGGATCTCTTTGTAATTCCTTTATTAATACATCTTTATTCTCTCCATCTAACTCTACATTAAAGATACTATGTTCTCCAGTATGAGATATAGATTTGTTTAACTCTATCTCTCCAATTTCAAATAAAAAGTTTTTAAATCTTTTTCCATAAATTACTCCTGGTACATTTCCCTTTCTTCTAGTTTTTTTTGCTGAATGATTAGAATTTTTTTCCCTTTTAGTTATTTTTAAATTTTCCATCTTTATCCCTCCTTTCATATATTCTTAGCAAAATAAACCACATTTATTCATATAAATTTTATTGCATTAAGAATATGTATAACTTATAATGTCATAGGAGTATTTTAAATTATATGTATTATTTATTTTGAAAGAAGGTGTAGTATTAAATGTACAGATTAAATCAAAACGAAACTCCTCTATATAATGCTCTTATGGAGTATGTTAATAGAGAAACTGTACCTTTTCATGTTCCTGGTCATAAAAAAGGAGTAGGAATAGATGAAGAATTTAAAAATTTTATAGGAGAAAATCCTTTCAAGATAGATGTAACAGTTTTTAAACTTGTAGATAGTTTACATCATCCTACTGGACCAATTAAAAAAGCTCAAGAGTTAGCTGCTGATGCTTATGGCTCTGATGCTGCATTCTTCTCAATTCATGGAACATCCGGAGCAATACAGGCTATGATTATGTCAGTAGTTTCAGACGGAGATAAAATAATAATTCCTCGTAATGTTCATAAATCAGTAACTGCTGGAATTATTTTAAGTGGTGCTGTACCTGTTTACATGCAACCAGAACTAGATAAGAAAATAGGAATAGCTCATGGAGTTACTCCAGAAACTGTAGAAAGAACATTAAAAGAAAATCCAGATGCAAAAGCCGTACTAATAATAAATCCAACTTATTACGGAGTTGCAACAGATATTAAAAAGATTTCAAATATTGTTCATAGCTATAATATTCCTTTAATTGTAGATGAAGCTCATGGTCCTCATTTAGGATTTAATTCAAAATTACCTATATCAGCTATGGATGCTGGAGCAGATATATGTGCTCAAAGTACTCATAAGATAATAGGAGCTTTAACTCAATGTTCTTTATTACATGTTAAAAGCAAATTTGTAGATAAATCTAGAGTTCAACAAATTTTAAATTTATTACAAACAACTTCTCCATCCTATATTCTAATGGCTAGTTTAGATTGTGCTAGAAGACAAATAGCTTTATATGGAAAAGAACTTTTAGATAAATCCATTGATTTATGTAATTATGCAAGAGAAGAAATAAATAAAATACCTGGTTTTTATTGCTTTGGACAAGAAATATTAAATGAACCTGGTGTTTACTCTTTAGATCCTACAAAGCTTACAATTACTTGTAGAGATTTAGGTATAACTGGTTATGAACTTGATATGATATTATCTAATAAATATCACATACAAATGGAATTATCAGATCTTTATAATGTTTTAGCTGTAGGTTCTTTTGGTGACACTAAAGAATCTATTGAAGCACTTTTATCTGCTTTAAGAGAAATTTCTAAGGAATATATATCTAAAGGAAAAGTTAAACCAGACTTTTTAGATATACCAAATATACCTTCTAGAGCATTAACTCCAAGAGAAGCTTTCAATGGAAATAAGATTTCTGTAAAATTAGAAGATAGTATTGGTAAAATAAGTGGAGAATTTTTACTTGCTTATCCACCAGGAATTCCAGTTCTTTGTCCTGGAGAAATTATTACAGAAGAAATTATTAAATATATAAATAACCTAAAAGAAGTTGGATTATATGTTCAAGGAACTGAAGATCCAAAGGTTGAAAATATAAAAATACTTTCTAAGTAAAATAATATTATATAGAATATTAATTCTATATAATAAATTTAATAAAAAGAGATACCTATACTTTATTGAAGGTATCTCTTTTTATATATTTTGCTTTTTATCTTTATAATTAAAATTTAAAATTCTACTTTTTGTATATTATTCTGCTATCTATATCAGAGATACTATTACATCCTGTTAATACCATTGCTGATTTTAATTCACCTTTTACCTTATTTATATATTCTTTAACTCCCTCAGCTTGTCCTCCAAATGATGTAATTACAAAAGGTCTTCCAATAAGCACAGCATCAGCTCCTAATGCAATCATTTTCAAAACATCTACTCCTGTTCTAACTCCACCATCTGCTAATATTTTAACTTTTCCTTTTACTTTTTCTGCAATTTTAGGTAAAACCTCAGAAACTCCAGGAGTTTGATCTAAAACTCTACCACCATGATTTGAAACTACTATAGCATCTACTCCAGCTTCCACTGCAAGTTCTGCATCTTCTACAGTCATTATACCTTTTAAAATAAATGGCACATTACTACTTTTAACTATTTCTTTAATTTCTTCTACAGTTTTAGGACCTACTGGCTTTCCATGAAGAGCTAATGTTATAAGACCTGCTGCATCAATATCCATTCCCACTGCAAAAGCTCCAGCCTCTTCTGCCATTTTTATTTTTTTAATTACATTAGAATTTTCCCAAGGTTTTATAAATGCAATTCCTTCACCATTATATTCTTTTAATTTTTTTAAATTCGTAATTAAGAATGAATCTACTGCAGTATCTCCTACCATTGGGTAAATTCCACCTTGTCTACATCCAGAAATTACCCATTCTATATATTCTTCTTCTGTAAATTTTCCACCCATATTTAAAGTAGTTCCTGATATTGGAGCTGCAAAAACTGGTATATCCATTTCTTTACCAAATATTTTTATTGAAGTATCTGGATTTTTAGCATTATGTATAACTCTCATGTTTAGCTTTACATTTTCTAAAGAAGTTACATTATCTTTAAAGCCATCTCCTGTACCTTTTCCTCCCATTCCTGGTACTTCCCCTGAACAAGCATTACCGTTGCAGACAGGACAAACTCTACAACTACCATTTAGATTTTCTCTTGCGTTTTTTAGTATTTCTTTATAGTTCATCTATATTCACCTCATAAAAATTATTTTCATCATAAACTTTTATATTATTTTTCAAAAATAAATCTGCAGTAACTCCATTTCCCTCAATTAGATTTCCACTAAAAGTTCCATCGTATATTTTTCCTAAGCCACAGGATGGGCTTTTAGATTTTAAAATTGCCTTAGTTATTTTATTTTTTTTTGCAATTTCTAAAGCTTTTTCTGCTCCTATTATAAACTCTTTTGTACTATCTTTTCCATCCTTTGATAAAACCTTAGAAAGTCCTTTAAGTACATCTTCTCCAGTACCTTTTACTATTTCTCTCGGAGCTCTTGGAATCTCTAATTTTCCGAAGGACTCAGGGCATATAAGTATGCCCTTTCCTTCATCATATATTTTTTTTATCTCTTCATTTAGATTATTTCCACCATTATATTTGCAATTAACTCCACATAAACAAGCACTAATAATTATTTTTTCCATAACTAATTCAGCTGAGCTACAGTAACTCCGCTTCCTCCTTCACCATATTCTCCTAATCTATAAGATTTTACATGAGGATGCCTTTTTAACATATCATTTATTGCTTTTCTTAAAATTCCTGTTCCTTTTCCATGAATTATTGTAACTTCTGAAAGACCAGAAAGATATGCTTCATCTAAATATTTATCTACAGTATAACAAGCTTCTTCTGAATCCATTCCTCTTAAATCTACAGAAGATGATATAGATTTAAGCCTTAAATTTACCTCTTCTTTTTTCTTTTTCTTTATTTCTTTTTTATTAGATTTAACTTTTCTTAAATCCTTAAGTTTTACATTAACTTTCATAATACCAGCTTCAACCTGAACTTCACCTTTATTATCTGGCATAGAAATTATAACTACATTTTGATTTAAAGAAGGTAGAAAAGCATCCATTCCAAGAGTAACCTCCTTTATAGCTTCTCCATTATCTACTACTTTTTTATTTAAACTTTCCTCTGCATTAGATAATTTATCTTTAAGCTTTCCTCTCTCTTCTTCAAGTTTTCTTCTTTGATCTGATGAGATTCCCATTCTTTCAAGTTCTCTCATATTCTTTAGTATCTTATCAGCTTCTTCTTTTGCATCTCTTAGAATTTGCTTAGCTTCTCTTCTTGCATCCATATAAGCATTTTCTCTCATATTTTCTAATCCTTGAAGCTTAGCTTCATATTTTTCCTTAAGATTTAATGCTTCTATTTTATTAAGTTCTGCTCTCTTTGCATCTCCTTCAGCCTTCATAGTCTTTTCTTGAAGACTTTGAATTAAATCCTCAAATTGGAGATTATCATTTGGTATTAAATTCTTAGCTCTATCAATTGTTTCATTATTTAATCCTAATCTTCTTGATATTTCAAAGGCATTAGATTTACCTGGAATTCCAATTAATAATTTATAAGTAGGCCTTAAAGTCTCTACATCAAATTCCACAGATGCATTTTCAACTCCTAAAGTTCTTAGTGCATATGCTTTAAGTTCGCTATAGTGAGTTGTTGCAACTAATCTACAACCTCTCTCCCTTAAACTTTCTAATATAGCCATAGCTAAGGCTGCACCTTCTGTTGGATCTGTTCCTGCTCCTAATTCATCAAATAAAACTAAAGAATTTTCATCTGCCTTCTCCATTATATTAACAATATTTGTCATGTGAGATGAGAAAGTAGAAAGACTTTGTTCTATACTTTGTTCATCTCCTATATCTGCAAATATTTCTTTAAAAAATCCTATTTTAGAATTTTCTTTAGCTGGAATTAAAAGTCCACTTAGAGCCATTGTATGAAGTAATCCTACAGTTTTTAAAGTAACAGTTTTACCACCAGTATTAGGTCCTGTTACTATAAGACTTGAAAAATCCTTTTCCATATATATGTCGGAGGGAACTACCACTTCTTTATTTATTAAAGGATGTCTTCCTTCTATAATATCAAAGGTTCTATCCTCTGAAATTTTTGGGCAAATCCCATTTATTTCACTACCATATTTAGCTTTTGCAAATATAAAATCTAATTCATTTACAATATTCATATTATTTTTTATTGCTGTTATATTATCTGAAACTTTTAAAGTTAATTCATTTAATATTCTATCTATTTCAGCCTTTTCTTTAAGT
This sequence comes from Clostridium fallax, assembly GCF_900129365.1. GTDB lineage: Bacteria > Bacillota > Clostridia > Clostridiales > Clostridiaceae > Clostridium_AH > Clostridium_AH fallax. Next base: position 41,721 of record NZ_FQVM01000013.1, on the reverse strand, counting down.
ACTAATTCTTTTATTTCATTATTCAAATTTACAAGGCTTATAGGTTCAATAAATAAAGTTGCTCCAGTAGAACTTTGATCATGAACTAACCCTTGAACCATTCCTTTATATTCAGCTTTAACTGGAATTACGTATCTTTCTCCTCTCATTGTATAAAGATTTTCTTGAAGATACTTTGAATTACTCCTTATTATTGCATTAACCTTATCTCTTATTGATGAGTTTTTATCCTTTAATGATTTTCTTATATTAAATAAAGTTGTACTAGCTTTATCTGATATTTCTTCTTCACTTATAATTGCATTAAATACATCATCTTCTAATTTTTTTAAAGGAAAAAGTCCAGTACAAATATTTTCTAATCTATAATATTCTCTTTCTCCTTCTTTTCTTTTTATATAATCATCAAATCTTCTTGCACATCTTACCATTTGAGCAATCTTTAAAAGCTGACCTGCATTTAATACTCCACCTTTTCCTGCTCTATAAACAGCTTCTCTTACATCATAAAGTCCTTCAAATGGAGGATTTCCTTTTCTCATCATAATATCTAAAGCTTCCTCTGTCTCTTCTAGATGTTCTCTAACTTCAAATATATTATTATATGGAACTAATTCATCTATAGAATCTTTACAAGCTGCAGTTTTAGCATAAAATTTTATCTTTTCTTTAAGTTTATTAAATTCTAAAACTCTTAAAGACTTTTCATTCATTCTTTTCATCTCCCTTATTGAACTCCTCTTTTATAATGTCCTTTAGTAAATTCTCTACTATCTATTTCTTCTTTTCCTTTTATCATATTAATTACTTTTATAGTATCTTCATAATTTTCATCTACAAATTCTACTTTAAATTTATTTATCCCTAAGGAAATGAGATCTTCTTTTTCTCCAATTAGATTTGTAGGAACTGAATTATATAAATGAGCTCTACAGAATCTATCAGTTTTTACTTTAAAAAATTCATTCATTCTATCCTTTAATAAGAAATTATTAGTTTTACAAGGTTCACTACATATTTTTTTAGAACTTTTACCTCCAAAGTTACTTCCTATCGGGCAATATTCCATTACCATATTTTCTACTTTTCCATATATATTTATATAAAAATTATTTTTACTAGACTTTAATAAGTCTCCTATTTCTTTTCTGTTAAGTTCTACACTTAAAGGTAATAAATTTATATCTTCACTATAAAACATTGCTGTATTTTTATTAAATATATTTAATTTATAATCTCCTATTATAATAAAATCATCTTTAAATTTTGAAATTATACCTACATTAGAAGTAACTATACCTTCTATCTTTTCTTTAAATTCATTAACTATCTGACAAATATAATTAAATTCTTCTTTTACAATAGTTGGAACCTTTAAATAAAACTTAGAAATATCCTTTAAATCTTCTAACGATATATCTTCTTTATTTTTGCCCCAAGGATTGATTATAATATTTTCTATATTTAAATTTTTTAAAGCTTTTAGCTGTTCCTTTTCCCTTATTTCATATATATACTGAAAATCTGGTACACTTCTTTCTTTTATTTCTAAAGATTTACCTTGAACTCTATTATTTCTTTTAAAAGCTTTTATTATATTATTTTCTATTTCTTCTATTAGTTTTCTTCTTACATCATTTATAGAAGATACTGGAATAAATCCTTCTTCAAAATTTATAAAATTTATTTTATCTACCTTAAAAGGAGTTTCTCCAGATTTTTTTAGATTTTCTTCTAATTTATTTTTATCAATTGGTCTTTTTAAAGGTTTTTGAACTAATTCACCTAAAACTTTAAAATTTTCTCCATTATAACTACAAGAAATTTCTATATTATTATCTATTTTAAAATCTACATCTATTGAAAGAGGAATCTTCTTTTGAAATTTATTCAAGTAAGATGTTTTATATCCTTCTAAAAGTTTAACATCTGAAGTTTTATAAAGTTTATCTCCTTTTTTATAATCCTTTGGAAATAGTCTTACTGTTTCACCTTTTAATGCAAAATCTACTTCCTTATTTTTCTTTATTATTTTAGATATAGTAAATCCACCTTCACCATTTCTTATACCATCTTTTAAATTTATATCTTTTTCTAAAATTATTTCTCCATTACTTAAAATACTTCCTAAAAACACTCCTGTATTTTTAGGCATATTATAAGCCATCATATCCTTACCTTCATTTTTATATAAAAATGCTTTAGAAAAGCCTTCTCTATTAAAAAGTTGAAGTAATAAATCTTTTTTATTTTTTATAGTTTCTTTTTTATTTTTTATAGCACTATCTATTGCATCTCTATAACTTTCCACAACTCCTGCAACATATTCTGGCCTTTTCATTCTTCCTTCTATTTTTAATGAATAAGCTCCCGTATTTATTATGTCCTTAATATTATCAACGGTACAAATATCCTTTGGACTTAATAAATATCCAGATATTTTTTTATTATCCTCTTCATTTATTAAAGTATATGGTAATCTACAGCTTTGAGCGCACCTTCCTCTATTTCCGCTTCTTCCACCTATAGAACTACTCATTAAGCATTGTCCTGAATATGATATACATAAAGCTCCATGTATAAATATTTCAGTTTCTACTTTAAGTTTTTTTGATATATATTCTATTTCCTTTAAAGTAAGCTCTCTTGAGAGAACTATTCTATGGAATCCTCTTTCTTTAAAATAAAGAGCAGCTTCTCCATTATGTATAGTCATTTGAGTTGAGCCATGTACCTCAAAATCATTATAATTATCTTTTATATATTTAAAAATCCCTAAATCTTGAACAATTAAAGCATCTACTCCTATTCTATATAAAAAACCTATGTATTTTTGTGCTTCTTTAAATTCCTTTTCTTTTATTAAAGTATTTAATGTTATATAAACTTTGACACCATAAAGATGAGCATAATCCACTGCTTTTTCTAATTCTTCTTCATCAAAATTTGATGCATAAGCTCTTGCAGAAAATTTACTTCCTCCTAAATATATTGCATCAGCGCCCTTATTAATAGCTGCTATTAAACTCTCCATACTTCCTGCTGGAGCAAGTAATTCAATTCTTTCCATAAAATTCATCTCTCCTAAAATTTATATCTTTAATTATAACATATATGCTCTTAAAATATTCTACGTTATTTTATACATAATTTACACAACATAGATTATTATAAATTACCTTTTATTAAAATTCAAAAAACTCTAGAGGTTTTAAAACCTCTAGAGTTTAAAATTTATATGGCCTTATTATTTTTTAATAAAGGATTAGTCCTTTTCTTTTCAACTGCAAGCTCTATTTGAGAATCTACAAACTTCTTTTGCATATCTATAAGTTTATATCTAAGTGATTGAAGTTCAAAGTTTATATTTTTACTTCTTTCTAAAAGTTTAGTATTTTTATCCTTTAGACTTTTAACCTCGTCTATTTGATTTTTATACATATCTTCTGCAGCTTTTAATTGGACTTTTAAGTTATCTAGCTCCTCTTTTAAATTATCTATTTTATCTTTATACTGAGCCTCTAACTCAACAAGATTTTTATTTTCATTTTGAAGAACATTATTTCTATCTTCAAAATTATTTATATTAACTTTTAAAGTTGAAACCTTTGATAATAAGTTATTTTTTTCTTTTTCTACTGCAGTTATTTGATTTTTAAACCTTTCATTTTCACTCTTTAACTTCTCTAATTGACCTTTTATAGTATTATTATTTAACTTTAAATTATTAATATCTTTAATTAGATTCTTATTTTCATTAAATATATTATCTTTTTCAGAAATTACTTTTTTAAGATTAACATTTAAATTTTCTCTCTCTAATTTAAGATCTTTAACTTCAGTTTTAATAATATTATTATTTTTATCTAATTCTTTTATTTTGTTAGTTAAAGATTGATTTTCTTTTATGGTATTTTCTTTTTCCAATTTTTCTTTTTTAATTGTACCATTTAAATTTTGTCTTTCTAATTTTAAATTTTCTCTCTCTAATTTTAACTTTTGAATTTCTTCTTTAAGAATTTTTTTACCATTTTCTAAATCTTTAATTTTTTCAATTAAAGTTTTATTTTCTATTTGAAGATTTTCTCTTTCTTTTTTTTCTTTATCAAAATTAGATTTAAGAGTTTCTTTTTCCTTTTTATAATTTTGAACTTCCACTTTAAGATTATTTTTTTCTCTTTCTATTATACTTATATTTTCTTTTAAGGACATATTTTCTTTGATTAAATTTGACTTTTCAAGTTGAAGATTCTTTAAGGTTTCTTTAAGATTTAAACTTTCATTTTTAAAGGCTTCTAAATGTTTTTTTATATCCTCTTTTTCTTGTTCTAATGATTCAAACTGTTCTTTTGAAGATTTATTTTCTTCTTCCATCTGCTCAATATTTTTTTTATAGGTAGAATTCATATTCTTTAAATCATTGTAATGATCTAATAATTCATTATATTCTTTATTTCCTTTAAAAAGTTCATCTACAATATTGATAGCAGCTAAAACAGCCGCAGATGAAATACTCAGCTTATTATTTTTAGCAAGAACTTCTTTTACTTTCTCGTCAACATAGCTTGCAACTTCCTTTAAATAAGTCTCTTGTTTTTGTCCTTTTAAGTTATAATCAACTCCACTTATAGTAACTGTTACAGTAGTCATCTGCTCAACACCTCTTAATAATCAATTTAAATAGTTATATAATTATTTTAACATATATATCCAAAGCTTAAAATGACTATTATCTTAGTTGTGCTCCTAACTTATATTCTAAAGCACGTAATATTTTATCATGAACTTTATTTACTTCTTTATCTGTTAAAGTTTTATTTTCATCTCTATATACAATTGCATAAGCAATACTCTTTTTACCTTCTGGTATTTGTTTACCTTTATAAACATCAAATAACTTAACATTTTCTACTAAGCTTCCACCAGCTTTTCTTATAGAATCCTCTATTTCTTGAACTAAAACCTCGTCATCTACTAGTAAAGCTATATCTCTAGTTACTGCTGGGAACTTTGGTAGTGGTTTATATTCTTTAATAATATTTGCATATTTATAAAGAACATCTAAGTTTATTTCTGCCATATATACTGGTGTATCAATACCATAGTTTTCAGTAACATCTGGATGAATTTCTCCTAAAGTAGCTGCCTTTTCTTTTCCTATTAAAAGATTAGCAGTTTTTCCAGGATGATAACTTACATTTTCTTTTTCCCTTACAAAAGTACATTTTGTAAGTCCTAAAGCATCAATTAAGTTTTCTAAAATACCTTTAAGATCTAAATAATCACAATCTCCATATAATCCAATTGTTAAGATATTCTTTTCTTCTGGTAATTTAGTTTGATCTTCATTTGGAATATAAATCTTTCCTATTTCAAATAATCTAGCTACTTCATTATTTCTTGAATAGTTTCTTGCCAATGATTCCATCATTGAAGGTATAGTAGTAGTTCTCATTATACTATAATCTTCTCCTAATGGATTCTTAATTTTAACTACTTTTCTAAGAATGCTATCCCCTTCCAAAGCTATCATATCAAAAACTTTAGGACTTACAAAAGAATAACTTATTGATTGGTTAAGGCCAGAAGATATCATAGTATCTATTACTTTATCATCTAATTGTTGTTTTTTATCTTTAGGTTCTCTTTCTGTAGTAGTTTTAATAATAGTTGTTGGTATTTTATCATATCCATAAATTCTTGCAACTTCTTCTGCAATATCTTCTTTTATATTTATATCGATTCTAAAAGTTGGTACTTTTATTTTTAAAGCTTCTCCTGAAATTTCAGTTTTTAAATCTAATCTATCTAAAAACTCTTTCATTTCTTCCTTTGAAAGATTTGTTCCTAGGAAACCATTAATCCAAGTTGAAGATACTTCTAATATTTTCTCTTCTTTCTTTTCATTATATATATCTATAGTACCTTCCATTACATCTCCACAATTAAGCTCTTCTATTAAAGCACAAGCTCTATTTAAAGCCTCCTCTGCAAGATTTGGATCTATATCTTTTTCAAATCTTGATGAGCTTTCAGTTCTTAAACCTAAGTTTTTAGAGTTAACTCTTATATTTGTTCCATCAAAGTTCGCTGATTCAAAAATTATCTCTTTTGTATCATCTTTAACTTCTGAATTTAAGCCACCCATTATTCCTGCTAAAGCAATAGTTTTTTCTCCGTCTTTAATTGCTAAAACATCCTCATTTAATTCTCTCTCTTCTTCATCTAAAGTTATAAATTTCTCACCATTTTTTGCTCTTTCAACTACTATAGTTCCTGTAGTTATTTCTCTCTTATCAAAAGCATGCATTGGCTGACCAAGCTCTAACATAACAAAGTTAGTTATATCTACTATGTTATTTATAGGTCTAACTCCAGCATCTAGTAATCTTTCTTGCATCCATTGAGGTGATGGAGCTATTTTAACATTTTTAACTCCTCTTGCCATATATCTTTTGCATAAAGAATCTTTTATTTCTACTCTTAACTCTTCACTTATATTTGAAGAATTTTTTGATGTATATTTCATATTAGGTTTTTTATATTCAGTTCCTAAAGTAGCTGCTGTTTCTCTTGCAATTCCTAAAACACTTAAACAATCTGGTCTGTTTGATGTTATTTCGAAATCTATTATAGCTTTATTTAAACCTAAAGCTTTTTTTATGTCTATTCCAATTTCCATATCCTCTGGTAATATCATAAGTCCATGAACAGGTTCATCTCCTGCAATACCTAGTTCTTCCTCAGAACAGAACATACCATTTGATACTACTCCTCTAAGCTTACCTTTTTTTATTTTACTTCCATCAGCAAGAACAGCTCCATGTAAAGCTACTGGCACCTTATCTTGCTCTTTCATATTAGTTGCTGCTGTCACTATTTGTATAGGTTCTTCTTTTCCTATATTTACTTCACAAATTTTTAGCTTATCTGCATCTGGATGTTGTTCTATTTTTTCTATTTTGCAGGTTACTATATTTTGTATTTCATCTCCTGCCATTATAACTTCTTCAACCTTTGAACCTGATAAAGTTAACTTATCTCCTAATTCTTTTGCATCTATATCTATATTAACATAGTCTTTTAGCCAATTATATGGTACTTTCATCTTTATTCCTCCTAGAATTGATTTAAAAATCTCATATCACTTTCATATAATAATCTTATATCATCTATTCCATACTTTAACATAACCATTCTGTCTACACCAAATCCAAAAGCAAAACCGCTATATACTTCTGGATCTATTCCACAATTCTTTAAAACTTCTGGGTGAACCATTCCACAGCCTAAAAGTTCTATCCAACCGCTACCTTTACATACTCTACAACCTTTTCCTCCACAAACAAAGCAAGTTGCATCCATTTCTGCTGATGGCTCTGTAAATGGGAAATGGTGAGGTCTAAATTTAGTTTGAACCTTATCCCCAAACATTTTCTTTGCAAACAATTCTAAAGTTCCTTTTAAATCTGCAAAAGTAATACCCTTATCTATTACCAAACCTTCCATTTGATAGAATATTGGTGAATGAGTTGCATCTACTGCATCAGACCTAAAAACCTTACCTGGTGATATCATTTTTATTGGTGGATTTTGTTTCTCCATAACTCTTATTTGTACTGGAGATGTTTGAGTTCTTAATACTAAATTATCATTTATGTAGAAGGTATCTTGTTCACTTCTAGCTGGATGATTTTTAGGTATATTTAAAGCTTCAAAATTATAGCGATCTAATTCTACCTCTGGTCCTTCCTCTATAGTAAATCCCATTGATATGAATATATCTTTCATGCTATCTAATGTTAAATCTAAAGGATGTCTTTTACCTATTGTATTTTTTCTTCCTGGCATTGAAATATCTATAACTTCATTTGCAAGCTTTTCAGCTTTTTCTTTTCTCTTAATTTCATTAGCTATTTTCTCTACTTCATTTTCTATAATTTCCCTTACTTCATTTGCAAGCTTACCTATAACAGGTCTTTCTTCCTTTGAAAGAGAACCCATTCCTCTTAAAATTGTTGTAAGTTCACCTTTTTTTCCTAAAAATTTAACTCTTATGCTTTCAATATCTGTACTATTTTTAACACTTTTCACTTTTTCAAGTGCAGCTTCTTTTATAGACATTAATTGGTCTTTCATCTTATTTTCTCCTTTCAATTATCTTTAAATATAAAAAAACCCATCCCAAAATGAAGGGACGGGGTAAACCGCGGTACCACCCTAATTAACTTAGTGTTCGCTTAATATAAATAACGGCTTTGCCGCTAACTACTACTATAAATTCACAGTTAGAACTCCTGAGTGAACTTCAATAGCGCTTTATTAAAAGACTTTCAGTCTATGATCTTTTTCCCTGTAAATCAGCAATTTCTATTTACTCTCTCATTCCTCGTTTATTTCATTATAAAGTTATATTAGATATTATACCTATAACAGATATATTATTCAATATCATATTATACATATAATACTCAAGTTATTCAACAGAATTTATTATGTTTTGCCTAACTTTTTCATAAATCATTATAGAAGATGCCACAGAAACATTTAATGATTCTGCATTTCCTGGCATAGGAATTTTAACTAAAATATCCGCTAAACTTTCCACTTCATTAGATATTCCATTACCTTCATTTCCTACAGCAATTATTATTTTTCCCTTAAGATTCTCTTCAAAAAAATTCTTTTGTCCTTGAAGTGAACTTACAACTAGCTTAAAGTCTTCTTTTTTTAACTTTTCAATCAAAGTTAAATCATTATCTTCTATAATATCTATATAAAAAATTGATCCCATAGTACTTCTTAAAGTCTTGTCATTATAAACATCTACTGTTCCCTTAGTTATTATAATTCCATCTACTCCCGCTGCATGGGAAGTTCTTATTATTGTCCCCATATTCCCAGGATCTTGAACTCTATCTGCTAATACAAAAAACTTTCCATTAAGATTACTATTAAATTCCTTCATTTTAACAATAGCCAAAATCCCTTGTGGACTTTCTGTATCTGCTAATTGATTAAAAAGAACGTCGTTTAATATATAACAATTTTGTTTTTTTAAGTCTTCATTAAAATATTCTAAAACTTTTTCTTCAGCAGAAGATGAAATAACAATACTTTCAATATTTGAAGAACTTTTTATAGCTTCTTCAACAAATCTTATACCCTCTACTATATACTTTTTTTCTTTTTTTCTGTGTTTTCTTTCTTTTAGCTTTTTTATTTCTTTAAAGTAGTTATTATCTTTACTCTCTATTCTTTTCACAAAAGTTCACCCTTATAATTATAATTTAGATATAGTACTTTCAAGTTTACTTAAATCCTCTGAAGAGCCTATAGCAACTATAATATCTTCCGGTTCTATTATATCATCAGCTATAGGTGAAACATTTATATCATTATTTCTTTTTATTGCCATAACGTTTATTCCATATTTACTTCTTAATTGTAAAGATTTTAAGCTTTCACCATGCCAATCCTTTGGTGTTTCTATTTCTATTATACTATAATCTGGAGATAATTCTATGTAATCTAATATACTTGAAGATACTAAGTTATGAGCAACTCTTACTCCCATATCCTTTTCAGGTAAAATAACTCTATCAGCTCCAATTTTTTCAAGAACTTTTGCATGTAAGTCGCTATTTCCCTTAGCAATTATATATTTTACTCCTAATTCTTTAACAAGTAGTGTAACCATAACGCTAGCTTGAATATTAGATCCTATAGTAACTACTCCTACATCAAAATTTCTTAATCCTAAGGTTCTTAAAGCATTTTCATCGGTGGCATCCATTTGTACTGCATGAGTTACACTATCTGATATCTCTTGTATAACATCTTCATTCATATCAATTACTAAAACATCATGACCTAATCCATAAAGAGTCTTAGCTACAGATGCACCAAATCTACCTAATCCAATTACCACATATTGTTTTCTAGACATAACTTTTCACTCCTATCCCACTAGTATCTTTCCTTCTGGATACTTAATACCATTATTATTTTTCTTATTAGTTAAGGCTAATGCTATTGTTAAAGGTCCCACTCTACCACAATACATAGTTAAAATTATTAATATCTTACCTATTGAAGTTAATTTTGTTGTAAGACCTAAAGTTAACCCTACTGTTCCAAAGGCAGAAACAACTTCATAAATTATTTCTTCAAAGGTTGCTCCAACTTCTGTTATTGAAAGTATCATAGCTACCATAATTATTAATCCTACAGCTATTATAAATAGAGCCATAGATCTTCTTACAACTCCTCTGGGTATTCTTTTATAAAAAACCTCTGTATCCTCTCTTCCTTTTATAATACTTATAAAAGTAAGTATTAATATACCAAAAGTTACTGTTTTAAGACCACCAGCTGTAGATCCAGGTGAACCACCAATGAACATAAATAAAATAGTTAAAAATCTACCTGCCATAGTCATTCCATCTGTAGGAATTGAATTAAATCCTGCAGTTCTTGGAGTAACTGATGCAAAAAAAGCATTTAATAATTTATCTTTGAAATCCATAGGTCCTAAAGTACTAGGATTTTTATATTCAAATAAGAAAAATAATATAGTTCCTCCTACTAATAATATTGATGTCATCATAATTACTAGTTTAGAATGTAGAGAAAACTTTCTAAACCCTTTAAAATTATAAACCTCAGCCCATACTGTAAATCCCAATCCACCTATTATAATAAGTGCTGATGTTGTTAGTATTATAACAAAATTACCTGAGTAATGGGTAAGACTTTGAAAATGTCCAAAAAGATCTATACCAGCATTATTAAAAGCAGATATGGAGTGAAATATACTATAATATATACCTTTTCCAAGTCCAAACATAGGAATAAACTGAGTAGAATAAAGTAATGCACCTAAAATTTGTACAGAAAAAGTAAATACTAAAACATATCTAACCATTCTTACCATACCCTGAATATTAAAGGTATTAAGAGCTTCTTGCATAAGTAATCTTTCTTTTAGTGTTATTTTTTTTCCTATTAGGATTGCAATTAAAGTGGCAAAGGACATAAAACCTAATCCTCCTACTTCAATTAAAAGCATAATAATTACTTGACCAAAATAACTCCAGTGAGTTCCAGTATCTACTGTTATAAGACCTGTAACACAAACTGAAGTTGTTGCTGTAAATAAACTATCTAAAAAATTAGTGCTTTCCCCACTTTTTGAGGATATTGGTAAAGTTAATAATATGCCGCCTATAAGAATTACTATAAAAAACCCTAAAGCTAGTACCTGAACAGCATTTAATTTTATTTTCTTTGTAATATTTATACGCATAACGCCACCTCTATTCAAAAGTGAATTGAGCCTTATTATTATTTATTTTGTATAAAAACATAGATATTTATTAATTTTTTTTAAACTGTTATTTATTTATTTAAAATTTTTCTGTATATAGAAAAAATGCGACATAAAGTCGCATTTTATGCATTTATTTTCTATGCATTTATTTGTTTCTTAGCTAATTCTACTAATTCAGCAAATGCTTTAGGATCATTTATAGCGATCTCTGATAACATTTTTCTGTTTATATCAACACCAGCTAATTTTATTCCATTCATGAATCTTGAGTATGAAAGACCATTCATTCTTGTAGCAGCATTTATTCTTGCTATCCATAGTCTTCTATAATCTCTCTTCTTTAATCTTCTTCCTACGTAAGCATTTCTTAATGCTCTTATAACTGACTCATTAGCAGTTTTAAATAACTTGCTTTTTGCTCCATAGTAGCCCTTTGCAAGTTTTAAAACCTTCTTGTGATTCTTACGAGCGTTTTTAGCTCTCTTAACTCTTGCCATTTTGCAAACCTCCTACTCCGTGTAATGTATTATAGATATGGTAACATTTTCTTTATAGTTTTTTCTTGTGTAACTGAAACATAAGCAGTCTTTCTAAGATTTCTCTTTCTCTTAGCACTCTTCTTTGTTAAGATATGGCTTTTGAAAGCCTTAGCTCTTTTTAACTTTCCTGTTCCTGTCTTTTTAAATCTCTTTGCCGCACCTCTATGAGTTTTCATTTTTGGCATGATAAAATCCTCCTCTCAAGTTATGCTTTTTTTGGAGCCAAAATAAGTATCATATTTCTTCCTTCTAATTTAGCAGGTTTTTCCACTACAGATACTTCTTCAAGCTTTGATATAAAGTTCTCTAAAATTCTGTGACCTATATATGAATAGTCAGCTTCTCTACCTCTAAATCTTACTGTTATCTTAACTTTGTCTCCATCAACTAAAAATTTTCTAGCATTATTTGCTTTAATCCCAATATCGTGTTCTTCGATAGTTGGACTAACTCTAATTTCTTTTACGCTAATAACTTTTTGTTTTTTTCTTGCTTCTTTTTCTTTCTTAGATTGTTCATATATGAACTTTCCAAGATCCATTATTTTGCAAACTGGTGGAACCGCATTAGGTGATATCATAACTAAATCAAGCTCTGCTTCTTCTGCAAGCTTTAAAGCTTCTTTTGTTTGTTTAACACCAAGCATTTCTCCAGTAGCTGAGATTAATCTAACCTCTTTTTCCCTTATCTCTTCATTTACTGCAAAATTTTTATTAATATCGTTCACCTCCGATAGAATTAGAACACCTTTTATATATAAATAATAAAAGAGCGGCTTGAAAAGCCGCTCTATATTACCACTAATCCTAATATCCAGTAATAAAAAACCCTACTAGCTCTCGCTGCAAGGTGAGAAACGGCTGTTTCTTCTTGACACAATTAGTATTATATCTTTTTCTTTTTAAGCTGTCAACTGTTTTTATAATTTTATTTTTGGAATAGTACATATACTGCATTTTTCACAATATCTTACTCTTTCTCCAAATACATTTTTTATTGTGTCTATAAATTCTTTATTTAAGCATCTATCACAATGATGAATTATTATATTCTCAGGAGAGTTTGTAATAAGACCACTTATTATTATATCTTCTACATTTATTCCTTTTCCCATATTACATTCTGATAATTCACTTATAAATTTATAAAATATATTGTTTCCTAATTTATCTGTTATTTTATATTGACCTTCGTCCTCTATAATAATATTTACTTCTTCTATTTTACTTTCTTGAATATCCACAAAGTATTTAAGAAGATTTATAAACTCTTTATATTCTTTTTCTACCATATATTGTTCTATTACTTTATCTATAATCTTTTCTATATCTGTTGCAATATCCTTACTTCTAAACCTTAAAAATCCATCTATATTTATATTTTCATTTTCCTCAACACATTCTTTTATTTTTTCCGTTATTTCGTTTATTCTATTTATACAATATATATTAGTTTCATCATTTATTTTCTCTCTTCCATAAAGTATATTCATTATTTTTTCTTCTACTTCTAACATTTCTTCTTGTTTTAAGAAAAAATAACTATCAGTTAGATATTCAAATAATTCTTTTTTATTAAACATATCTATAATTATTTCGTATAATATTTTACTTATATATAAATTAACTATTGATTTTATTTTTTTATCATAGCATTCATCGTTGCAAAATATTTTGATAAAGTGAGTTTTTCCTTCAATGCTTTCAGAAATACCTAATTTTACATCTTTTTCTTTTAACTTGTTCGGTATATTTTGTATTTTTTCTATAAACTGCCTTTCTCCTTCATAAGTAAGCTTCGTCAATAGCATTTTCTCACTCCCTTCTATTAACATAATATGTGTTAAATTTATGGCTTAAAAAATATTATTTATTCACATTGAAAAAAACACTTCTTTAATTTAAACTTATACTAATATTAAAAATATTTAATATTTTAAGGAGTGTTTATTATGACTATTTGCTTTGTAGATTACAAAAGTACAGAATGCGAAATAAATAATTTGAAAAAACTTAATTTAGATGTTATTAAAGTTCCCAAATGTTCCAAAGTTTATTCATCAATTGATGGTCATCCTGATATACAAATTCATATAACCTATGACAAAAAAATTATTATTCAAAAGGATATTGAAAAATCCTTTTTAAAGGAGCTAGAAAAAAGAAACTTAGATTATATTTTAACTTCTAAATCTTTAGAAAATAAATATCCTAATAATATAATGTTAAATGGGCTATCAACTAAAAATTTTTTTATACATAATTTAAAGTTCACCTCTAAAGAACTATTAGAAAGTGAAAATCACAAAACATTAATAAATATAAAACAAGGATACACTAAATGTTCTTGTGCCTTTTTGGGAAATAATATTGTTATAACTTCAGATAAGGGGATATATAATAAATTAACAGAAAAAAATTCAGATGTGCTTTTATTACCTCCTGGAGATATCTCGCTTCCTGGCTTAAATTACGGTTTTATCGGAGGATGTTGTGGCTTACTTCCTAACAATAAGATTGCCTTTTTCGGTTCCCTAGAAAAATACCTTTATGGAAAAGAAGTTCTAAATTTTTTAAATAAATATGATTTAGAACCTATTTATCTAAGTGATGGTCATTTAATAGATAGAGGAAGCATTTTAGTTTACTAATAATGTATAAAATAATTTTTAATTATAAAATATATTATATATTACGCTAATATTTAAAAAATGTTTATATTAATTGTTTCTAAAAGAAAAAAGAAGTCATACTAAAGTGAGATCCACACCATTAGGTAAACATTGTATAAAAAGGTAGATAAAATCTATTTGATCAGTTAATTTTTTATGAAGAAATGATTATTTATATAATAAAAAAAGAGTTCATTGAAGCTTTTACCATGTTCTTTAGGCAACTGAAAAGTTTCAATCAACTCTTTATTTTTTAATATATATTTTACTTCCTATAAATTCTTCTAATCTTACAAAAAAAGTATTTAGAAAAATAATAAACAATAGTAACTCTATATCCATCTCACCAAGTAACTTGTTAAATTCTAAATAAGATAATATTTTTACAAACTATTTTATCCTAGATAGTGAGAAATATTTTAGACATTAGTATAACAATTAATTATTATTTTAAAATATATACTTATTTACATTTATTAATCCCTTTTTAAAAAATAGTTTTCCTTCAAATCATTTATTAGCATATCAATAATTTCTGTTATTTCTTTAATAATTTCAACATTATTTATTTTTCTAAGTGCATGCTCAATCCTTTCTCTTATATCTTGATCTATATAAAAAACTACATTTCTAAATTCTCTATTTATTTCTTCGTCTACTATAGTTTTAATATATTTATTTAACTCATATGTCAATACCATCTTATAGTCTAAATCTTTACAATCACCCTCATTTAAAACAGATACTATGGATTTTCCAAATCGGTGGAATGATTCAATTTCTATATTATCTACTACCATTATCATATCAAGATTAATATAGCTATCCTCTTCTAAAACAAATGAATAATTTTCTTTGAAAATATTTACATAGTTTGATGGTACTTTACCCATAATTTTCAAAGCCTCTGCTTTAGTTATAGCTGCTATAAGAACTGTATTATAAGGTGTTTCTCTCTGATGTAAAACAACAGCTCTATGATATACATTAATTACTTTAGTTTTATCAATTACATCAGTCTCTCTCTCTGGAAAATTATAAGTTACTATTTGTTTTCTTATTTATATAATAGACTTTTTTCTTAGCTTTAATCTTATTGTTTTTTAAGCTTATGAAAAAAATTTTTATAACATTTACTAACATCCTTATTTTTTATATGAAATATTCCTCATCTATTAATATATGTATATGCAAAAGAAAATAAGTTGATACTAATCTAAAACTTTAAGTGTATCACATCCTTTTTAAATGTTTACCTAATATAATGATTTCTATACTCTCACCACCTGCTAAATTATTACTATAAGGACTTGCTTTTTACTTCTAAAAATAGTCTTACGAATATATTTAGGCAAAATAAAACACTAGGTAAAGCTATATCTAATGTTCTGTATTATAAAAATCTTTATTATTTAATTTTAAATAATACATTTTTATATAAATATAAAAATCTAGCCATGAATTTTAATTTTATCAATTTCACATCTATTAACTATAATCTTTTCTGAATTTTTAGATTTTGTACCACATACTCTAAAACTTTTACGGTTTTCTAAATATACATTAATTCTTTGATTAGTTATAGAGTGGATATCAATTATAGACAAAAATTGTTCTTTATTTAACAAACATATTTCTGATTTATATTCTTTATATTCACCATTAATACATATCAAAGTAATTTTTAAATCTAAACTCTTATCTAAATATTCTCTTATCTCTGTTAGTTGCTTTTTGTCAAAAGAAAAATTCCAACTTAAGTGATTATTAGCTTTTCTTGGCGATCTATACCTTATATATAATGCTACATCATCATTAATTATATATACACACCACGAGTCTTTGTTAGTTTCTACCAACTTCAAGGATGTAGGAATATCCTTCCTCAAAATTTTCGCTAAGACTGCCCCATGATAATATTCAAATTCCTTTATAGACACAACTTTCACCTTCTAAATTAACATTTTTCTTTATTTACATTTGTATAATCGGCTCTAAAATATACCTTGTAATCAACTATTTTTATATCAAACTCCTTGAGAATTTTTATTATTAAATTCCTTATGCCATTTCCACTCATATTGGTTTCAATATATAACTTATTTCCTATAATTTCAGGTTTCCTAATATTATCAGTTTTTGTTGAAAAATACTTGTTTTTCTTTCCATTCATACTTTTCTTATTTTCAAAAGAAAAAAATTTTTCTTCATCAACAGAAAATAATTTTTCACAAGTTTTTATTAAAACTTCTTGCCATGTTCTTACCTCTATCAATTCACCGCTATTAAATTTAAATCCAAAAGGCCTTATGTGAGTAAAATTTTCATACAATGTATGTTCAATTTTATTGTCTACAATATATTCTTCATAATTGGGTAAATTTTTACCGCTAGACTCCTCTGTACTATCTTCAAGAATTTCATTTTCTTCCATTCTGGTAAAGTTGATTATTTCATCAATTTTAGTTTCATAAGTATTAATAGCTTTCCCAAGAGTATTATATTTTTCAACAGTTGAAAAATCTCTATTTGAATAAGCCTTACCTATCTTGTCATTTATTTTATTCATAACATCATCAATAGTATCCATTAACAGTGCAAGACTTTCAGAAATATCAATTGATTTATCTGGGAAGTCTTCCTTTATTAAATTTAAAATTTCTTCAAGTTCCATAAAAACACCTCACATTATATAATTACATTATTCTTCATAAATGTAATTACTCCTCCTTTTCTCCAATAATTTATACAAAAAAAAACACCAGATAATATTTATATATAGTGTTCTACAGTAATTGCACTTCTACTTTTTGACATAATACTTAATTTTCTTAAATTTTCTTATTTCTGCTAAGCTCATTCCTAACTTAAATAATTCTACTATCATATCTTCTATTCTTTCTCATAATAGATATATCCTTTCTTAACTAAATATTATTTTACTTAGTTAGACTTAATATGTTATAAATGTAAAATTGGAAATATTATCATTTATACTTTTTAAGTAAACTTATATTAAAATTCACTAATTTATTTACATTCCTTATAGTTAAGATAAAACGTACAAAGGTTTTTAAAGCTAATCTAACAGTATTAAGATTTACATTCCTTATAGTTAAGATAAAACAAAATGCAAAAACAATTAGATATTGTTAAAAAAGACGATTTACATTCCTTATAGTTAAGATAAAACCTAAAACTGTTCCTACAATTCGAGATAGCTCAAATTTATTTACATTACTTATAGTTAAGATAAAACTAAAATATTAAAAATATATTGTGACCCTGCTTATAAATTTACATTCCTTATAGTTAAGATAAAACAAAATGCAAAAACAATTAGATATTGTTAAAAAAGACGATTTACATTCCTTATAGTTAAGATAAAACAGAAGGTGTAAGGAAAGGAATTACAAGGATGAATAAAATTTACATTCCTTATAGTTAAGATAAAACCTAATATATTTAGAATATATATTATACACCTTAATATATTTACATTCCTTATAGTTAAGATAAAACCCTAAAATTCTATATTAAATAACAGCTTAAAGAAGCCATTTCTTATGTTGATATTGTACCATATTTAATATTCTTTTGCAGTAAATCTTAAGTAATATATTAAGAATAGACTTATTAACCCTTCTAATCTATTTATACATAACGTTTTAGAAGTATTTCTTTAAAAATTCGATCTACTGCATTCATATTTTTCCAAAAAATACTTTAAGTTAAATAAATCCAATTTTTTAAATTCTAATCATTAGAAAATTCTTAAATATATTATATTCATATTTCTTTAAAAATTTATATCCGAGCCGTGTATTTATTCCATTCTAACCTATAAGTTTAATTTTAAAATCTTAAACTTCATTTCATATTTTCTTAAAAACACTAAAAGCCCTTGAAATCAAGAGCTTTTCATTGTATCAATATTAAATTGATTATTTGGAGGCGCCACCCAGATTTGAACTGGGGATAAAGGTTTTGCAGACCTCTGCCTTACCACTTGGCTATAGCGCCATATTGGAGCGGAAGACGGGACTCGAACCCGCAACTTTCACCTTGGCAAGGTGACACTCTACCATTGAGTCACTTCCGCAAGTATTGGCGACTCAGAAGGGGCTCGAACCCTCGACCTCCGGCGTGACAGGCCGGCACTCTAACCAACTGAGCTACTGAGCCATAGAGATTAACTCGACATGTTTTATTATACGAACTATTCTCTACATTGTCAATACTTAATTTGTTTTTTATTATTTTTCTAAAGTTTTTAATAAATTTCCTATATCTTCATGAGTAAATTTATAGGATTTATTACAAAAATGACATTTTAGCTCTTCGTCTTTATTATCATCATAAATTTCTTTTAAATCTTTATATCCTATGCTAATTAAAGCCTTTTCCACTTTTTCTTTTGAACAGTCACACTCATACTTTGGATTTAATTCATCATTTATTTTTAAATCCATATCTTCAAAAATAACTTCTAAAATATCCTTAATTGTTTTTCCTTCTGACAACATTGTAGTTACTGATGGAACTTCTTGTAATCTATACATTAAAAGATCTGCTAAAAGTTCATCTGCACCGGGCATCATTTGTATTATAAATCCACCTGCTGACTTTATTGAAAGGTCTTTATCAACTAAAACTCCTAAAGCTACTGCTGAAGGTGTTTGCTCTGATACTGTAAAATAATAAGCTAAATCTTCTGCAATTTCTCCTGTATAAATAGGTACTTGTCCAACATAAGGATCTTTTAATCCTAAATCTTTTATAACTACTAAACTTCCTTCTTTTCCTATAGCACCAGAAACATCTAGCTTTCCTTTTTGATTTAATGGAAGATCAACTTCTGGATTTCCTATATATCCTTTTACAGTATTATTAGAATAAGCTGTAACAGTTATTCCTTTAGCTTCTCCTCCACCATTGATTTGTAAAGTTAAAGTTTCTTTTTCTCCCTTTGCCATTGCACTCATTAATGTTCCTGCTGTTAACATTCTTCCAAGGGCAGCAGCTGCTGTTGGAGTACAATTATGTAATTTTACTCCCTCATTTACAAGCTCTCTTGTATCTGCTGCTATTATTCTAACCATGCCACCTTTTGCAGTAGCTCTTAATATTTTATCACTCATTGTCTTTTCCTCCTTATTTTTTCCTTACTATATAAACTATTCTTTCAGTATCTTCTAAAACAAATTTATTAGAATATCCATCATTTTTCTCTAAAACTTCAAAACCTATTTTATGTAGAGCTTCTTCAATCTCTTCTTCTTTATATGCTCTTTCTTCATGGATCTCTTCGAACCTTGTATACATATCTCCTTCTTTTACAAAAAAAGTTAGATTCATTTCAACTATTCCATCTTCGAAAATATTTTCCCATACGTAAAATAAATCTTCACTATTATATGTATATATATTGTTTCCTAATATTTCACTTAATTTATAATAAGAATTTATATCAAATATAAATATACCATCATCATTTAAGTGCTCATATACCTTAGTAAGATAATTATATAAGTCCCCATCCTCTGTTAAATAATTAGTAGAATCTAAAACTGATGTTATTAAATCAAATTTTCTATTTAGCTGAAATTCAGTCATGTCTTGGCATACTATTTTAGCCTTTATTTTATTTTCTCTAAATTTTGATTCTGCTTCAATAAGCATATCATTTGATAAATCTACTAAAAAAATATTTTTAAAATTCTTTGAAACCTCTAAGGCTACATTCCCAGTACCACATGCTAAGTCAAGATAAAAATCATTTTTCAATCTATATTTTTTAGATACTTCCATTATTTTATGGCTTATTTTGCAATAATCAATATCTTCATATATTAGTTCATCATAAACCTTTGCAAATTTTTTATAGCTACTCATTTTTTCTCCTCCATAAATGGATTTAATTATGCACTATTTAAGTCTAATAAATATATTATAAATAAATAAGGCTTTCGTCAACGTAAAATAAAGTAACTATATTAAAATTTATTTATCTTCTTTTAAAGATTTTGATACCTTTGATTTTCTACCAAGAATTTCATCATTAGTTGGTATTTTTAAATCCTTTTTTCTTTTAGTCATCATTCCTCCGATTCGTCCAGTTTCTTCTGCTGTAAGTCCTCCCCATCCTAGAGAGTCTACTTTATCTTTAAGACCTAATTCATCTGCAATTTCATATTTTATTTTTTCTCTAAGTTTTTCTACTTCTGTAAGCTCTCTATTAGCTTTTAATTTAGACTTAATTATTTTTTTTAAAGGTGTTTTACTCATTAACATTCCCCTCTCAACCAATTTTAAATTATTTTTCCCTAAAATTTATAAAATATCCGTAAATATTTTTTAAATTAATTTATTTTATAAGATTATTCATTTAAAACCTCTGCATTATATAGTTTTTTGTTTATTTACAAAATAATTTAATTTTTATTCTTATTTATTTAAAATCTTTGTTGAATATATTGTATAATTTGAATATAGTTATTTATGTAGATTAATTTAAAAATCCTAGGAGGGATAAAAATGTATAATGTAGCAATCGTAGGTGCAACAGGCAACGTAGGTAGAAAATTTATTGAAATACTAGAAGAGAGAAACTTTCCTATAGGAGAATTATATTTATTTGCTTCAAAAAAATCTGCAAATAAAAAATTAACTTTTAAAGGTAAAGATTTTATAGTTGAAGAATTGTGTGATGATAATATAAATAATAAAAATATAGATTTTGCATTATTTTCCGCTGGTGGAAATATAAGCTTAGATTACGCCCCTAAATTTTCTAAAATAGGTGCTGTAGTTATAGATAATAGTAGTGCTTGGAGAATGAATAAGGAAGTTCCTCTTGTAGTTCCTGAAGTAAATCCTGAGGATGTTAAATGGAATAAAGGGATTATAGCAAACCCTAACTGCTCTACTATTCAAGCTGTTGTAGCTCTAAAGCCTTTATATGATAAGTATGGAATAAAAAGAATTATTTATTCAACTTATCAAGCTGTTTCTGGCGCAGGACTTCAAGCTATTCTTGATTTAGAAGAGGGATTAAAAGGAGTACCCCCTAAGAAATTTCCTTACCCAATAGCAGGAAATGTATTAGCTCATATAGATATTTTTATGGATAATGGCTATACAAAAGAAGAAATGAAAATGATTGAAGAAACAAAAAAAATTCTTCATGATGATTCTTTAAAAATTACTGCAACTACTGTAAGAGTTCCAGTTTTAAACTCTCATAGTGAAAGTATAAATGTAGAATTAAAATCAAATTTTGATATAAAGGATATATTTAATTTATATAATAATTTTAAAGGCATAACTCTTTATGATGATATTAATAATCTAAAATATCCAACACCTCTTTATTGTTCTGATAAAGATGACGTTTATGTTGGTAGAATAAGAAGAGACTTTTCTTTAGATAATGGTTTAAACCTTTGGGTTGTTGCTGATAATTTAAGAAAAGGTGCTGCTTTAAACGCTATTCAAATAGCTGAATTATTAATAAAAAATAATTAATAAAATTATATTTTAGGAGGTGTCTTTATGGCAATATTCAAAGGTTCAGGAGTAGCTTTAGTAACTCCATTTAATAATGATGGTGTAGATTTTGAAAAACTTAAAGAATTATTAGAATGGCACGTAGAAAACAATACTGATGCTATAATAATCTGTGGAACTACCGGTGAAGCTTCAACTATGACTGAAAAAGAAAGAAAAGATACTATAGAGTTTACAGTTAAAGTTATAAATAAAAGAATTCCTGTTATTGCAGGAACAGGCTCAAACAACACAAAAAATTCAATAGAAATGAGTAAATGGGCTGAATCTATTGGTGTTGATGGTTTACTTGTAATAACTCCTTATTATAATAAAACATCAAAAAAAGGATTATTTAAACATTTTGAAGCTATAAACAATGCGGTAAATACTCCAATAATACTATATAACGTTCCTGGAAGAACTGGAATGAACATGACAGCTAATGAAATTTTAAAACTTTCAGATTTAAAAAATGTAGTAGCTGTAAAAGAAGCTAGTGGAGATATAAGTCAAGTGGCTAAAATAAAGGCTCTATGCAAAGATAAAATAGATATTTATTCAGGAAATGATGATCAAATAATCCCTATATTATCTCTTGGTGGAATTGGTGTAATATCTGTTTTAGCTAATGTTATTCCAAAAGAAACTCATGATATGTGTGATCTTTATTTAAAAGGAAAAGTTAATGATGCTTTAAAAATACAACTTGATACTTTAGATTTAGCTAATTCTTTATTTATTGAAACTAATCCTATTCCAGTTAAATGCGCTCTTAACTTAATGGGAAAAGAAGTTGGCAATTTAAGATTACCTCTATGTGATATGGAAGAAGAAAATTTGGATAAAGTAAAAGAGCAATTGAAAAAACATAATTTAATAAAATAAAGGAATGATTTTATGGTTAAAATATTATTAAGTGGTTGCTGTGGCAAAATGGGTACAGTTATCTCTAATTTAATAAATAAATATGAAGATTTAAAAATAGTTGGAGGAATTGATAAAAATTCTTCAAATAAAGATTATCCTATTTTTTCATCTCCAAAAGATTGTAATATAGATTTTGATGTCTTATTAGATTTTTCAAGAGCTGAAGCGTTAAAAGGTCTTGTTGACTTATGTAAAGATAAAAATAAGCCAATAGTATTATGTACCACCGGTTATTCAGCAGAAGATTTAAATTTAATTAATGAAACATCTAAAGTAATACCTGTATTTAAATCTGCTAATATGAGTGTTGGTATTAATCTTTTAAACATTATTGCAAGAAAGGTAGCTCCTATTCTTTATGAAAACTTTGATATTGAAATAATAGAAAAGCATCATAATCAAAAAGTAGATGCTCCAAGTGGAACTGCTCTTTTATTAGCTGACTCAATTAAGAATTCTTTAAAAGATGAAACTCATTATAAATTTGGTAGAGAAGGAATAATGAAAAGAGAAAAAAATGAAATTGGTATTCATGCTATAAGAGGTGGTAGTATAGTTGGAGATCATGATATAATCTTTGCTGGTGAAGGTGAAGTTATAGAATTATCTCATAAAGCTATTTCAAGAGATGTTTTTGCAGTTGGTGCTTTAAAATCTTGTAGATTTATGGCTCCTATAACTACTCCAGGTCTTTATAATATGGAGGATGTTTTAGGACTAGATTTTTAAATAGATATTAAAACTTAAAATATTATTTAATTTACTAATTAAAATTTTAAGAGTTACTAAATATAAAAATTAAATTTTTATATTTAGTAACTCATTTTTTTATGCGAAAGTAAGTGTTTTCTATAGTTATTTAAAAAAGAACTATCTTTTATAGTATTTTTAAAGGTTATTTTCAATATATTTATATTCTAACTTTAAAATATAACTATTAAAACTTAACATAAATTAAAAATACTTTCATTAACTTAACATTTTATATAAAGGAATATAATAAATTATCCTCCTAAAGTTATATCTTGTTTATCATACCAATTTAAAGCATTATAAAAATGCTCTGTTTTAAATTCTGGCCAAAAGTCTTCTATAACATAAAAGTCTGCATATATAGATTGAACTGGTAAAAATCCACTTAATCTTCTTCTTCCGCCCCATCTTATTATTAAATCTACTCTAGATATATCATTAGAATTTATATTATTTATTATGTTTTTCTTTGAAGAATCTGATTTTTTTAGATTATTTAAGTCCCACTCCCAACCATAATTAACTAAAAAATTAACTTTTATTCCCCCCTTTCCAAAAGTTCTTCTTTTAGTATAAGGAAGTAATTCTTTAGGGAACATTTTAGATTCTATATTTCCAATCACTAAAAGCTCTGCATTTTCCTTTGAAAGTAATTCAACTGCATCAATACAAGCTTTAGTAAAGGCTATTCTTTGCTCTTTAGGTCTTTTAGTATTATCTACTGTAAAACCATAATAGGTTATCTCATTTATTCCTGTTTTTTCACACAACTTAAAAAGCTCTAGCCCTGGATCTATTCCCTTATCATATCCCTCTTCCTTTCCCATACCATTATTCTTTGCCCATCTTCTATTTCCATCTGGAATTATTCCTATATGCTTAGGTATTCTCAACGCATTTCACCTCTGAATAAAATCTATACATGTTATTATTACCAAAAGATGAAACTATATTCATATTTTTTACTTTTAAAAAACTTCATTCATAAAAATTTACTTGTAATTTATAATAGTAAAATTGTTATAATTCAATTTTTTATTTATACTAATATTAAGATTAATAAATTAAATATAAAAAAACATAAAATTTTATATAAAACTTTATAATGAAAGGAATAGTTAAAATGTATAAAATAGCTATTATAGAAGATGCTGAAATAATAAGGAATGAATTAAAGACTTATCTTACTAAATATGGTTATGAAGTTTTTACTCCTACAAATTTTGAAAATATATTTAATTATATAGAAAGTATAAAACCAGACTTAATACTTTTAGATATAAATTTACCTGTATTCGATGGATATTATATATGCAAAGAATTGAGGAAAAAGTCTAGTGTGCCTATAATTATAGTTACTAGTAGAGATAATGATGTAGATGAACTTATGAGCATGAATTTAGGTGCAGATGATTTTATAGCAAAACCTTATAATACACAAATATTATTAGCTAGAATTTCTGCTATATTAAAAAGAATATATGGAAAAGATTTTACCTCCCATATATTATCTTATAAAGGCTTAAATCTTAATTTATCTAATGGAACTATAAATTATAAAAATAATTCTATAGACTTAACTAAAAACGAAATTAGAATTATTTCATATTTAATAAAGAATAAAGGTAATATAGTATCCAGAGAAGATTTAATGGATTATTTATGGAATTCAGACATATTTGTAGATGATAACACCTTATCTGTAAATATTACAAGGCTTAGAAAAAAATTAGAAGAACTAGGTTTAAAGAATATTATTGAAACTAGAAGAGGGTTAGGATACATAATGCCATGAGAATATTAGATTATTTTAAAGATAAATTTTTATTTTTATTTATAAATTTAATGTTATTTTTATTTATTTCAATTATTATGATAATTGGAAATATGTCAATAATAATTATATTTTTAATTTTTTTAATATGGTTTTTACCTCTTCTTTCCTATATTCTAATAGAATTGATTAAATATAAAATATATTATGATGAAATATCTGGAGTTTTAAATAACTTAGATAAAAAATATTTATTACCAGAAGTTATAAAAAAACCGAACTTTATTGAAGGGAAAATTATATATGACGTATTAAAAGATGTTAATAAAAATATGCATGAACATGTAAATAAATATAGAGATATTCAAAAAGATTATAGAGAATATATAGAAACCTGGGTTCATGAAATTAAAACTCCTATAGCCTCTACTAGATTAATTATAGAAAATAATGAAAATTCCATAACAAATAGTATAGGATATGAAATAAAAAAAATAGAAGGATTTATTGATCAAGTTCTTTATTATTCCAGGAGCAATGAAGTTAATAAAGATTATATTGTAAAGAAATTCTCATTAAAAACCGTAGTTACTAATACGGTGAAAAAAAACTCTAGAGATTTTATAAGAAAAAAAATAATTCTTGATATTCATAAGCTAAATGGATTTGTATATAGCGATTCAAAATGGATTGAATTTATATTAAATCAAATAATAGGGAACTCCATAAAATACTCTAAATCAGAAAATGCTATAATAAAAATATATTCTAAGGAAAATAAAAATAATACTATCTTAACTATTGAAGATAATGGAGTAGGTATTATAGATAAAGATGTTAATAGAGTATTTTTAAAAGGGTTTACCGGTGAAAATGGAAGAACTTATGGTAAATCTACTGGTATTGGTCTTTATTTATGCAAAAAACTTTGTGAAAATTTAGGATTAGGTTTAAGCCTAACCTCTAAATATAATATAGGTACTAAAGTAAATATTATTTTTCCTATAGGCAATAACACCTTAATAAAATACTAGAAAATATAATCTTAATTACAAAACTTTTAAAAAAATTATGTTATAATTTGTATTAGAAATATATATAATTTACATAATATAAATTTATTTATCTAAAAAAGGAGAAATACTGTGAATAATACATTATATCAATTAATACCTATGATATTAGCACTAGGAATAGGTCAAAGTATTTATCTACTACTTGATAAAAAATGTCAAATTACAAAGAAAATAAAAATAAAATTAAGCATTAAACAAAGGTGGCAAGGATTTTTTTGTGTTTGCTTTGCAATGATAAGCTTATTAGCTATAGGAATTTTAGGAATATATGTAATTGATATAGAGCCATTAATATATTCTGTATCATGTGGTCTTTTAATAGGTGTAAGTAACATTATGGCTTATAAATTAAACACCATAAGTGAATAAAATATTTCTACATAAAATTAAAAAAGAGCAATTAATTGCTCTTTTTTAATTTAATACAACATAAACACTATAAAGCATAGTCTTATTTCATTGCATTTTTTGCTTCTTTTAATATAACATCATAACTTGGTTCTGATGTTATTTCTTCTAAATATTCAACAAATATTAACTTATTATTTTCATCTACTATAAAAGATGCTCTAGTTAATAAACCTAGCTCCTCTATATATGTTCCTGTAACCTTACCAAATTCCCTATCTTTATAATCTGAAAAAGTTTCTACATTTTTAACTCCTTCTGCACCACACCATCTAGCTTGAGCAAAAGGTAAATCCATAGAAATTGTATAGCAACTAATATCTTTTAATTTTTCTATTTCTTCATTAAACTTTTTAACTTCCATATCACAAACTGGAGTATCTATAGAAGGTACTGATAAGAATATTCTTACTCCTTTAGTATCTTTTAATGATCTTGGTTTAAGTTCATTATCTATAACAGTAAAGTCCTTTAAAGTATCTCCTACTTTAACTTGATTTCCTAATAATGTTACTGGCGCTCCTTGAAATTTAACCTTCATAATTAAATTCTCCTCTCTATATATTAAATAATATTTATTTCTCTTTATACATATATTATAAACAATAATTATTATTTGTAAATATGAATTTTTAAAAAATAACAAAGTTAAAAGAAAAGACATATAAAATTTAAACTTTACATGTCTTTTTTATTTCTAACTTTATTTTAATAATATTATTATACTAAAGATAAATTTATATTCTAAAATTAATAAATATTTATTTAAAGCTATTTATAAAGATTTCTATTCTATTTAACGCTTTTTTAAGCTCTTCAATACTATAACAATAAGATATTCTAATGAATCCCTCTCCACGACTTCCAAAAGCTGTTCCAGGAACACAAGCAACCTTTCCTTTATATAAGAGTTTACTACAAAAATCTTCTGATGAAAGATTAAATTTTCTTATATCTGCAAAAATATAAAAAGCTCCTTTAGGATCAACAGATTCTATTCCTATTTCTCTAAGCTTATTTACTACGTAATCTTTTCTTCTTATAAATTCTTCTTTCATAATTTTCACATCTTCTTTACAATGCTTTAATCCATATAATACTCCATATTGAGCTATAGATGGTGCACAAGATACATTATATTGATGTACTTTCATAATATTTTTCATATATGGTTCTTTAGCACAAAAATATCCAACTCTTAATCCAGTCATTGAAAACATCTTAGAAAATCCGCTTACATATATAACTTTATCCAAAACTTCTTCTTTTTGTGCTATTGAATAATATTCTTCAAAACACAATGCCTCATATATTTCATCTGTAATAATAGCTATATCCTTATCCTTTAAAAGATTAAATAAATCTTCCCTATCTTTTTTAGATAAAATAGCACCAGTTGGATTAGTTGGAAAAGATAAAACTAAAACCTTAATGTTATTTTCCTCTAAAGCTTTTTCTATTTCCTTTATATCTAAAGTGAAATTTTCTTTTAAGGAATAATTTATAACTTCTCCACCTAAAATTTTAACTATATTTTCATAAGCTGGATAAGAAGGATTAGGAATTAAAACTTTATCCTTAGGATTTATTAAAGCAGATATTACTGAGTATAATCCTTCACTACCACCTACAGTTATACAAATATCCTCTTCTTTATATTTTATACCTCTTTCTTTTAAGTATAATGATATTTCTCTCCTTAAAGAATCAATTCCAGCATTAGGCGTATATACAGTTTTATTTTCTTCTAAAGCTCTTACTATTTCTTCTTTTATTCCCTTAGGAACTGGGCAATCCGGTTGACCTAAGGTAAGGGAAATAGCTCCATTTACTTCTCTTACCTTATTATAGAATTTTCTAATACCAGATATCTCTATTGCATTTAGATTGTGATTCATTAAAATTCTATCCCCTCTCTAGCTGGTACTCCTTCATTAAAGTAATGTTTTATATCCTTCATTTCTGAAACTAAATCTGCTTTATCTATTATTTCCTTAGGTACATTTCTTCCAGTCATTATAAGCTCCATATTTTCTGGCTTTGACTCTATTAATCTTATAACATCTTCTATAGTAAGAAATTTATTGCCTAAAACCCCCATTATCTCATCTAAAATTAATATATCACATTGATTTTCTTCTAAAACCTTTAAAGCAAATTCATAGGCTATTTTTATTTCTTTTTTTAACTCTTCTATTTCCTCATCCTTTAAAGTCCAAACAAAGCCTCTTTTTTTCTCAAATCTAAAAATTTGAAGGTCTGGATAAAACTTTTTAGCAGAAACTAATTCTCCTGTTTTTCCTGTTTTTAAAAATTGAATCATAAAAACTTTCATTCCATCTCCTACAGCTCTAAAAGCTAATCCAACCGCTGCAGTAGTTTTACCCTTTCCATTTCCTGTATATATCTGAACATATCCTTTATTCAATTTACCCAACTAAAATCACCTCACCTTATAATTCTAATATTATTTTACTCCAATATAAAAATAAATAAAGGCTATTCTAATATAAAATTTAACAATACCCTTTAATATTTGATAAATTTTGATTATAATAAATTTTGTAATGAAAGTTTAAAAACAGTAAGAAAGGATGATAAAATGGATTACAATTTTACAGATCCTTATGAAATTGCTAGATTTATAAAGGAATCTAAAAAATCAACACCAATTAAAGCATACATAAATGGAGATTTATGTGAGGTAGATAAAACTAATATTGAATGGTATGGTAATGGTAATTTTTATATTTTAGTAGGAGAAAAAGACTCTATATTAAAATTAATTGAAGAAAATAAAAATAAAATAAATCATTACAGATTAGAAAATGATAGAAGAAATTCTGCTATTCCAATGCTTAACTTATTAGATATAGAAGCTCGTATAGAGCCCGGTGCTATAATAAGAGATAGAGTTTCTATTGGTAAAAATGCAGTAATAATGATGGGAGCTGTTATAAACATCGGTGCTGAAATAGGTGAAGGTACTATGGTAGATATGAATGCAGTTGTTGGTGCTCGTGGAAAACTTGGTAAGAGAGTTCACTTAGGTGCTGGTGCTGTTGTTGCTGGAGTTTTAGAACCACCTTCAAAATCTCCTTGTACAATAGAAGATGATGTTTTAATAGGTGCTAATGCAGTTATCCTAGAAGGAGTAAAAATAGGTAAAGGTTCCGTTGTTGCTGCAGGTTCTGTTGTTGTAGAAGATGTTCCTGCCGGAGTTGTTGTTGCTGGTACACCTGCAAAAATAATAAAACATGTAGATAATCAAACAAAAGATAAGACTCAACTTTTAGATGATTTAAGAAAATAATAAATAAGCTTTTTATTATTTTCATCTAAATAAGTAATAAAAACCTAGCAAAAATTGCTAGGTTTTTATATTAGATTATACCTTTAAATTACAATATTTTCTTTGTCCTCTTCAAGGGAATCCTTTTCAACCAATTCCATTTTAGAAATTGATACCTCATAAGCTACCTTCTTTACAGTTTCATTTTCAGAAATTTTCTTTTGATATTCCCTGCTTTGAAGTCTACCCCAAATTCTTATATTATCTCCAACTTTTAAAGATTGACAAAATCTTGAATTTCTTCCCCAAGCTATAGTTGGTATATAATCTGATTTATTATAGGCTCTATTAACGGCTAAAAGCACATCTGCAATTTCTCTTCCAAAAGGTGTTGTTCTATATACTGGAGACTTACATATATATCCGTCTAAGAATATTTCATTTGGATTTTTGCTTCTCTCAGTACAAAACTCAATATTTC
Organism: Clostridium fallax; assembly: GCF_900129365.1. Classification (GTDB taxonomy): domain Bacteria; phylum Bacillota; class Clostridia; order Clostridiales; family Clostridiaceae; genus Clostridium_AH; species Clostridium_AH fallax. The sequence goes on along the minus strand of NZ_FQVM01000013.1, from coordinate 10,917 downwards.
TTGCAAATACTGTTAATATAAGTTTATTTGCTCCATCTATAAACTTATTATATGATCTTAATTGACCATCAACAATTATTTCATCCCCAATTTTTAAATTCATATTAGTTATTAATCTCTCGGAAACAGTTACATTTAGAATATCTTTTGAGTCACTAAGTCTTACTACTTCTAACCCAAAAGTATAAAATCCTTCTCCATACATTTCATGACTAAATTCAAGATCAGAAGCTACAACTCCCTCAAGATAAATTTTATTGTTTAACATTAAATTCTCCATGTTAACCCCTCTCTCCCATTGTATTTTACACTAATTTATATATTTGTATATTAGATGTTTATTATAATGTAAAAGTTAAATAACTTATTTCCATTATAATACATTTAATACCAATTTTTTAATACATATTTTAATTATTTAAGCTGTTCTTATGCTGTATACCGTTGTTATCTACTATATAGTCTTCTTTATATATCATTTCTCCTACTGTCAAAAATGAATAATTTTGCTCTTTAAGATTACTTATAATCTTGTCTAAATTTTCAGGCGTAAATTTACCATTATTATGGAATAATACTATAGATCCAGGCTTTACATTTTTTATAACCCTATTATATTCTTTATCAAGCCCTAATTGTTTCCAGTCTAAACTATCCACATCCCATTGTATTGGAAAATATCCTATACTATTTACAGTTTTTATTACTTCTTCATTATAGTCACCACTTGGACACCTAAATAAATTAGTTTTTATTCCTGTATGCTCCATAATAACATCTTCTGTTTTTTTTATTTCAGATATCATCCTTTCTTTACTTATATTAGTAAACATAGGATGTATATAACTATGATTTCCTAATTCATGACCTCTATTTTTTATTTCTTTTAATTTTTCTATGTTTTCATCACTATAGTTTATCCACCTCCCCATAAGAAAAAAAGTTCCCTTAACATTATATTTATCTAATACATCTAATATGTTATAAAGATATTCTGTTTCTGCCCAATTTATGTCAAAAGTTAAAGATAATACTTTTTCTTCTTTATTAACAGAAAATATAGGATTATTAGTATTATTATCTTTTAAAAAATTATTAAAATAAAAGACAAAACCAAGCAAAACAAATAAAAAACTATATAAAATCTTTCCATTTTTCTTCATAAAGTTTTTCCCCCTTCTAAATAATCATATTCAAGAGTAATTAAATAAATACTAATTTTAAAGCATTAATTAATAATTTATGATATAATTAACTATATTTATAAGTTTGGAGGGTGGGTCAATGTATGAAAATACATTAGAACTAGCTGAATTAAAATTATTATTACTATATATATTAAAAGATGTAAAATACCCTATTTCTAATACCCAACTAACAGAAATAGTTTTAGAAAATAGTTTTATAAACTATTTTACTTTACAGCAGTATATTGGCGAGCTAATTTCTTCTGGATTTTTACAATACGAAAAAGGTGAAGATGATAAAAAGCTTTTAAAATTAACTGAAACAGGAGATAAGGTATTATCTTTATTTTATGACAGAATTTCTCCTGCAAAAATAAAGATAATAGATGATTATATAGAATCTAAAATAGATAAAATAAAAAAGGAGCTTACTACTACTGCCGATTATGTTCCTGATAATGATGATACATTCTTAGTAAAACTTAAAGTAGTGGAAGGCTCAACATTGCTTATGGACTTAAAGGTAAATGTAGCCTCTAAAAAACAAGCTAATGCATTATGCTCAAAATGGAAGGATAACCCTTCTGAAATCTATAATAAAATTATTACTGCTTTAATTAGCGAATAAATATAGTAAATAGTAATTTTAAGAGCTATATTTTTTATAAAGCTTAAATAACATTTATAAAATACATAAGGATATAATAATTATTATATAAGTAAAAAGGGGAGATTTTATGTATTCATACAAAACTAGCGGTGTATGTTCAAAAGAAATTAACTTTGATATTGTAGATGGTAAGGTTTCTAAAGTTTCTTTTACAGGTGGTTGTCCAGGTAATCTTAAAGGAATTAGTGCTTTAGTAGAAGGAATGAAAATTGATGAGGCTATTACCAGATTAAAAGGACTTACTTGTGGAGATAAGGAAAGTTCTTGTCCAGATCAACTTTCTAAGGCTCTTGAAGAATATTTAAAAAGCAATTAATAAAAAAAATACACTTAAAGATAAATATCTTTAAGTGTATTTTTTATTAATTTATCTTCTTATAAAGTCTATTAATATCATAATTAATTCTATAGAAATATAATTACAATGAATTTAATTTAAATTTATAAAATAAAAAATATAGATACTTTGAATATTAATAATACTTTTTATTTAAAGTAAAATACATTTATTAAATTTTCTTAATATAATTTTACATTTAATATCCTACTATTTTCTTTCTTTAATATAATTATTTATTATCTTTCTCATATCTCCTATCATATACAAAGAACCACAAACAAGAACTAAATCCTCTTCATCTGAAAAATCTAAAGCCTTTAAAAATCCTTCTTTATAATCATCATATAAAAAACATTTTATATTATTTTCATGAAAATACTTAGCCATAATTTCTTTCTTCTCCGCTCTATCACTATGAGGAGATAAAATTATTGCTTTATCTATAATCTTACTAACTTCATTTATCATTTTATGAACTTCTTTATCTCCTAAAACACCTATTATAAGATTAATCTTTTTATAAGCAAAATATTCTTTTATAGATTTAGTTAACTTTTCTATTCCGTCTATATTATGAGCTCCATCAATAACTACTAAGGGTTTATCCTTTAAAACTTCCATTCTCCCTATCCATTTAGCATGTTTAATACCATTTATTATATTATCTTTACCTATATTAACACCTATTTTATTTAGTATCTCACAAGCTTTAACTGCTAAAAGGCAATTTAAGGTTTGATGACTTCCTAAAAGACTTAAATTTAAATTATACTTTTCATTTTCTGTTCTAATTTCTAATTCTTGAGTAAAATTTTTACCCCTAGGATTTATATGTTTTATCATGGAATTATCTACTTCATAAAGGATAGAATTTTTCTCTTTACATATTTTTTCTATAACTACCCTTACCTTTTTATCTTGCTTATAACTTACAACAGGAATATTTTCTTTTATTACCCCACCTTTTTCATAAGCTATCTTCTCTAAAGAATTTCCAAGTATATTAATATGATCATAGCTTATAGAAGTTATAACTGATAAGATAGGTGTTATAACATTAGTAGAATCTAATCTTCCACCAAGTCCTACTTCTATAACTCCCAAATCTACTTTTTCCTTATAAAAATATAAAAACATTAAACACGTAATAATCTCAAACTCTGTTGGATTATCATATCCAAGTTTTATTACCTTATTTACAGCCTTACGAACTTCAGTTAAAGTCTCTGATAAATTCTTTTTAGAAATATTTTTTCTATTAATCTGAATTCTTTCCTCAAATTCTTCTATAAAAGGAGATGTATACATTCCAACTTTATATCCACAATCCATTAAAACAGATGTTATTAAAGATGTAGTTGAACCTTTACCATTAGTTCCTGCTATATGTATTAATTTTAACTTCTTATGAGGATTCCCTAAAAATTCTAAAATCTTTTCAGTCCTTTGAAGACCATAATTTGAGCCAAACTTAGCTGTTTCTGTAATATATCTCATAGTTTCTTCGTAACTCATTATATTATTTTTTTTATTCATTTAAATAAATCACCTACTAATTAAAAATTTAATATTTATATTAAGTAATACTAAATATTTTATATTTTTTATTTAAAGTTTGTCAATTTTAAAGTCTTTAAAAAGAACTACTAAAAATTTTTTCTTGTGATTCTTAAATATATATTTTAGTTTTAAATTAAAATATTTACAAAAGACCTTTTAATCTAAAAGCTAAGTACTATATATACTTAGCCTTTTATTTATCTTTATTAATTCTTATTTTATTTATAATATAAAACAATTATATAATAAGTTTTCATATAAAAATCCCATTCATATTTAATTTTTTTAAATAATCTAACTTATATAAAAAAATTAAATATATCATTTTATTCCTTACTCCATATATCATAACCTTTATTATATGCAATTTGATATAGTGGCTCAATATTTGCCTTTAACTTATTAGTAAACTCATCCCTTGTAATAAAATTTTTATTATTTACACATATATTTATAGAAGTATATTCTTCTAAATTTGATTTATACTTTTTATAGTTTTTTTGCATAACATTAAAAAATTTGAATTGAATATCACAGAATTTATTTAAATATAAAGTTAAGTTTGGCAGCTTATTATTTTTCGAACTATTAAATTTACTAAATGTAGGTACTAAATTCCATAATTCATCATGCAAAACAAAACTCCAAGGAATAAAATGATCTATACTTAAATTACCATATAACTTAAAATTATAATCACATAACTCCTTTTCTGTATAAATATCTAATAATAATATCTCTTTTTTTATAGAATTCCATAATTTTTTTGCAATATTGAGATTTCTTTTAAGAGGTGCCTTAATTTTAAATGGTATTGCTGGAACATTAGGATTTCTTTTTTGTAGATAACATATAAGTTTATAATTAATCCACCCATAAACTAAATTTTGATTATTATATATAAAATCAAACCATTGTTTATTTATAATTATTATTTTATTTTCATCATCTATTTTATAAATAGATCTATTATCTATTTGTGTTAATTCAACAACAGCTTTATTAATTAAATAATCTTTTTTTATTTTTGATAACTCCAATAAATAAAAAGGTGTTAAAAGTCTATATGGAACATATTTCATTAAATCTTTAATATATTTTTCAACTTCTATATCATTTATATTTTCTAAAAAATTAATTAAATTTGTTTCCGTCATATTTACATCAACATCATATTTTTTATGTATAAGCTTTACTAAATTATATAAATTATCAGAAAAGCCTAATAATAAGTTATATTGTGTTACAGAATACCAAGCTTCTGTAACCATTCTTAGAATAACTCTTCTAAATGAAATAATATTATTTTTTAAAGTAATTTCTTTAAATAATCCTAAAAACCAATAAATCTTATAACTATTAGTAGTTGAATCAAAAATTCTTTCAAAACTATTTAAATCTAAACTTGATTCACTAAAAAGTTCAGTTGTTTTTCTTCCTTGTGCTTCATATCCTTTAATACCTAACACTAAGTATCTCTCCTAATAATATGCTTTACTTAAATAATATAAAAATAAATTAAATAAAAGACCACCTACTTTAAAAAGTAAGTGGTCTTTTGCCTAATTTATATAGTTACTTTAATTTTTCTATTCTTTCTAAAACAGCTTTAAGCATTTCTTTATACTTTTCGCCTTTAGCTTTCTCTCCATCAACAACGTCCTTTGGAGCTTTACTTACGAATCTTTCATTTGAAAGTTTCTTTTCTACTCTATCTATTTCTTTTTCTAATTTTTCTTTTTCTTTAGCTAATCTTCCAAGTTCTTTTTCCTTATCAACAAGGTCTAAAAGTGGCATAAATAACTCCCCACCTTGGCAAACTACAGAAACTGCATTTTCAGGAACTTGATCTTTTGAATTTATAAATTCAACATCACTTGCTGATGCTAATTTTTCAAAGTAAGTTGCTCCTTCATTGAAAGCATTTTTAGCCTCTTCTGATATAAGAGCTATAACTTTAGCCTTTCTTGAAGGTGGTACATTCATCTCTGCTCTTACATTTCTTAAAGATTTAATACCTTCTATTATATATGCCATATCTTTTTCTGCTGATTCACTACATAATTCTTTGTTAAATTCAGGCCATTTTGCAATTGTTATTGATTCAGTTTCTTCTGAAATATGAGTGTATATTTCTTCTGTTATAAATGGCATTACTGGATGAAGAAGCTTTAATCCTGTAGTTAATACTGTGTATAATACATTATAAACTACTCCTTTAGCCTTTTCGTCTTCTCCATATAAAATTGGTTTTACAAGCTCAATATACCAGTCACAGAATTCAGTCCACATAAAATCATAAACTTTTTGAAGAGCTATTCCAAGTTCAAATTTATCCATATTCTCTGTAACATCTAAAACTAATGTGTTAAGTTTTGATAGTATCCATTTATCAGCTAAGCTATAATCTTTATTATCTTTATATTTTTCCATAAGATCTTTATCAAGATTCATCATAACAAATCTTGAAGCATTCCAAATCTTATTTGCAAAGTTTCTAGCTGCTTCAACTCTTTCTGGATAATATCTTATATCATTTCCTGGTGCATTACCTGTAACTAACATAAATCTTAAAGCATCTGCTCCATAAGTATCTATAACTTCAAGTGGGTCAACACCATTTCCTAAAGACTTACTCATTTTTCTTCCTTCAGAGTCTCTTATAATTCCATGTATTAATACATTTTCAAATGGAGTTTCTCCCATATTATGAATTCCTGAGAATATCATTCTTGCAACCCAGAAGAAGATTATATCATATCCAGTAACTAAAGTACTTGTTGGATAGAAGTATTCTAAATCCTCTGTTTTATCTGGCCATCCAAGAGTTGAAAAAGGCCATAATGCTGATGAGAACCATGTATCTAACACATCAGTTTCTTGCTCTAATCTTTCCGAATTACACTTAGGACAGCAACTAGGTGCATCTTCCCTAACTATTATTTCTCCACAGTCTTTACAATACCATACTGGTATTCTATGTCCCCACCATAACTGTCTTGAAATACACCAATCTTGTATGTTTTCCATCCAGTTAAAATATGTTTTTTCAAATCTTTCTGGTACAAATTTAGTTTTCTTTTCCTTAACTACTTCAATAGCTGGTTTTGCTAAAGAATCCATTTTTACATACCATTGCTTTGATATTATTGGCTCTACTACAGTACCGCATCTATCATGAACTCCAACATTATGAACATGAGGTTTTATTTTAACAAGTAGTCCTTGCTCTTCTAAATCCTTAACCATAGCTTTTCTAGCTTCATATCTTTCTAAGCCTTGGTATTTTCCACCTAGTTCATTTATTATTCCCTTATCATCCATAACTCTTATTTGAGGAAGATTATGTCTCTTTCCTACTTCATAGTCATTAGGATCATGAGCTGGTGTTATTTTAACAGCACCTGTACCAAACTCTAAATCAACATAATCATCTGCAACTACTGGGATTTCTCTTCCTACTAAAGGTAATATTAAAGTTTTTCCAACTAAGTGTTTATATCTACCATCATTAGGATTTACAGCTACTGCAGTATCTCCAAGTAATGTTTCTGGTCTAGTTGTTGCAATTTCTAAAAATTCATCTGAATCCTTAACTGGATATTTTATATGCCAGAAGTTTCCTTCTTTTTCTTCATACTCTATTTCAGCATCTGATAAAGCAGTTTGACATTTAGGACACCAGTTAGTTATTCTATTTCCTTGGTATATTAATCCCTCATTATATAACTTAACAAAAACATGTTTAACAGCTTTATTTAAGTTTTCATCCATTGTAAATCTTTCTCTTGTAAAGTCTGCTGAAACTCCCATTTTCTTAAGCTGAGTTCTTATTCTTTCTCTATATTCATCTGTCCATTCCCATACTTTTTCAAGGAAAGCTTCTCTACCCATTTCTTTTTTCTTTAAGCCTTCTTTTAAAAGTTCATTTTCAACCTTAACCTCTGTTGCAATACTTGCATGGTCTTCTCCAGGTACCCATAAAGTACAGTATCCTTGCATTCTTTTAAATCTTATAAGCATATCTTGTAAAGTATTATCTAATGCATGACCTAAATGTAATTTTCCAGTTATATTTGGAGGTGGCATAATTATTGTGTAAGGTTTTTTACTTTTATCTACTTCTGGTGTGAAATATTTTTTTTCTTCCCATGTTTTATATATTCTTTCTTCAAATTCCTTCGGACTATAAGTTGTAGAAATGTTTTTATTTTCTATCATATAAAAATCCTCCTTTATATTTTCTTATTTAAAAGTTTCCTTATTAAAATAAAATAATAATAAACATATTAAGGCTCTTTATGTAATTCTTATTATTTTAGATATTAATAAAAATTTATGTATAAGTTTTACACTTAAAATATTATTGATTTTAAATTAAAAATCTTTATAAAATAAAAAAGGTCTTCATCCTATAAAGGACGAAGACTCGCGGTACCACCTTTTTTTATATAAAATAGCTAAGATAACTAAATTTATATACTCTTAAAAACATTAACGACATTTTGCCGTCTTTACCTACTAATATTTCAGCAAAGCTGCTCCAAAGCTACCTTCAAAATACAAAACATAGAAAATCTTACAGCCTATGAATTTTCCTCTCTTAAAGCTTTTAATATTTTTACTCCTCTTTTTCTTAGCATTTTCCTTTTTAATTTAAAATATATCTTATATTATAATACCAACAATACATATGTCAAGAATATATTTATATAGAATCTAAGATTATTTGAATATAATTATATCTTTTGGAAATAATTACAATATATCATTTGTATTTATTTTAGGAGGTAAATATGAGTTATTTTTTAGAAGGTAATTCTTTATATATTAATAAAAATTATGAGAAAGCTCTTTCTTTCTATAAAAAGGCTATAGAGCATAAAGAAAATGAACCTCATGCTTTATATAATTCTGCAGTATGTTATATAAAGTTAAAAGAATATGATAAAGCTATAAAAATGATAGAAAATACCTTATTACTAAATTTAGATTCTAAATATTTTTTTAATTTGGCTTATTGCTATTCTATGAAAGATGATAATAAAAAAGCTTTAAGATATTTTAATATAGCTTGGGCTATGAATAATGAGGATAAAGACTGTAAAAAAGCTATTGATCTTATAATTAAAAATTTATTATAGCTTAAAATAAAAAATAAAATACCTAAATATTATTTGATTTAATATGTTAAAAACCATACTATTAAGTTTTTATAACATTAAAATAAATTATATAAATTCTATTTTGTTATATTTTAAGAACTTTATTAATTTAAAGTTCTATTTTTATAGTAAATATTAATCTCTAATAATTTATATCTATACTTTGACCTTCAAATTACTTGCAAAATCATAAATACTTATAAATAAAAAGACTAACATCAATCTACACTAATTATATAATTTAACTTTTAACATTAAATTATTATAGTAATTTTAAAATATAATTATATATAAATATCAATACTTTATATTTTTAATATTTACCTATGTAAAATACTAAATATAATAAATTTACTTTAATTTTTATTATACTTTTTATTTTTAAAATAATACTTATGTTTAAACATAATATAACTTAATAATTTACTCAATTTACTATTTAGTTTATATAATTGTTTTTTTAACTAATATTATATATATAATAAATTTACTTAAAAATTAGTTAGGGAGGTTAAAATCTTTAATGAAAACTATTAATTTTAAATTAACAAATGGTTATAAAATTAAGTCTCTTTGTATAAATGATTGAAAAACTGTTTTTAAGTTATGTGAAAAATATTCTGATTATTATATTCTTCACTATGGAATATTACCAGCTATAAAAAATCTAAGGGAAATATTTAAAGCTCTACCTACAAATAAAGGTTATGAAGATAAATTACTTTTAGGAGTATTTACATCTTATAATAAATTAATTGGTATAGTGGACTTTATAAGGGACTTTCCAGCAGTAGGAGAATGGATGCTTGGATTAATGCTTATTGATCCAGATAAGAGAAGCATTGGAATAGGAAAAATTGTACATAGATCATTAAGTAAATAGGCAATTAGTTTGGGAGCAAAGTCTTTTAGAATAGATGTAATTGATGAAAATTATAAAGGACTTGGATTTTGGTCTAGCTTAGGATATAAAAAAATTAAAGAAACTAATATGGAATTTAAAAGAAAGACACACATGGTAAATGTTATGAGATTAAATTTTTTCAACTAAATTTATAAATATTAAAATTGATTAATTTTCTTAATTTTATTTAAATAAAAAATGGACAAATTAATTTAACTTGTCCATTTTACATTGGAAAATTTTTAATAATATTATATATATAAAATAAAGAAATACTAATTCTAAAATATAATTTTATTAATAATTAATATTGTTAAAAACATTTTTTGCAAGGATTATATCCTCTTTGTTGAGCTTCTTCTACTGAAATGGGTGTACTAGATTTAGTGTTTCCACACTTAGGTATTCTATGATACTTTTGTCCTGTTGGAGTAATATACACAGTTGTTGATTGATAATTATTGTGGTTAACATTATTTTGTTTATTATTATATCTATAATTGTTTACATTATAAGAGTTATTAGATTTAGATTGTCTATTTTCCTCAACTTGTTGTTCTGATTTATTTTTTTCCTCAGCTTTAGCTTTTTCCTTTGCTTTAGCTTCTTCCTCTTCCTTAATCTTAGCTTCCTCACTAGCTTTAATCTTAGCTTCTTCTGCCTTAATCTTAGCCTCTTGTTCTTCTTTAAGCTTGGCCTCATTCTCTGCTTTAAGTTTAGCCTCCCTTTCTTCACTAAGCTTCTCTAATTCAACACTTTTTTCATCTATTCCATTATTTAAGTTGTCATTTACTTCTTCTAATTTTGTTATTTCAGAACTTATATCATCTATTTCATGTTTTGATTGTAATTCATCTATTTTATTAGCTAAAGTATTTATTTCATTAGTTGCCATATCATATTTATCAGAATAATCTACAGGATTAAAATAACTTATTATGCTCAATACTATCGCTATAATTATTGCTATTTTATATCGAAATAAAAACTTTAAAAATTTATTATTTTTCATTGGTTTATGTCTTATATTATCCCTATAAAACATTACTCTATTATTATCTACTATTCCTATAGGTCCAAAATTAGGGGTT
>NZ_FQVM01000022.1 GCF_900129365.1 Clostridium fallax | reverse complement strand
CTTCTGCCCTTACTCATAATGGACACATCCTTTCTTAACTAAATATTATTTTACTTAGTTCGACTTAATGTGTCCACTACTTTATACTAACACCAATATGCGAACTGATTTGATAAATTTTGGTTTAACCTTAACATGAGATGTATTGAAATTCGAAAATGTAATCTAACATATTATATTTTTCTTCAGTTTAACCTTAACATGAGATGTATTGAAATTAATGCAGATGCATTTTTGCAAGAGTTGGAGGAATTGTTTAACCTTAACATGAGATGTATTGAAATTAGAGATGTAAAAGTATCTATTATACCTTTAAGCTCGGTTTAACCTTAACATGAGATGTATTGAAATTAAATATAACTGGAATTGCTTGAATAAATAATATGTTTAACCTTAACATGAGATGTATTGAAATCTCTTGTAAAGAGCAATTAAGGAATATTAGACAAATAGTTTAACCTTAACATGAGATGTATTGAAATGATTAGTGAGGAAGATGAAAATTTAAAAAGTCCTTTGTTTAACCTTAACATGAGATGTATTGAAATAACAATTAATTATGGAACAAGATCATTAAATAATGTGTTTAACCTTAACATGAGATGTATTGAAATAGCGAAAAAATGTTTTAACGAAATACAAAATATGAGTTTAACCTTAACATGAGATGTATTGAAATTATGTTCTGTTGTAAACGCTGAATGTGACTTATTATGTTTAACCTTAACATGAGATGTATTGAAATTAGAATCTACCTCCTAAACAATGTTTTATTATTTCAGGTTTAACCTTAACATGAGATGTATTGAAATACCATTTCTTGTACTGGAAATTTAATAGGTCTACTTGTTTAACCTTAACATGAGATGTATTGAAATTCTTAATAAATTCTTTATCCATTTCCTTTTTTAAGGTTTAACCTTAACATGAGATGTATTGAAATCAGAATGTGCAGAAAACTATATATTAAATAATTACGTTTAACCTTAACATGAGATGTATTGAAATGTAGAAATATTAGGAAATTATAACTGTAGAACTGGTGTTTAACCTTAACATGAGATGTATTGAAATACAGAACGACACAGAAACGACTTTACTTAATAACCATGTTTAACCTTAACATGAGATGTATTGAAATGTACTTAATTTTGCTGCTGCTATCCCTTTCGAAGGTTTAACCTTAACATAAGGTGAACAATATTGAGTTTTTAATTTTTATATTTAATTATAAAATTAAGATGCTTTATTTAGATTAGTTAAATTATTTAAGTACTTTCTAAAAATATTTATTATTTAATATTGTATAAATAGAAATATTTTGTATACATATTAGAGATTAAAACGTAATAATATTAGAAGCTCTAGAAAGTTAATAATTACTTATTGTACAAATTATTTTATGAAGGGAAAGATGATGGATAATGAACTAATTAATAAAATTTTTAAAAAGAAAATGATTATTATATATAAATATTTGATTAAAATTGGTTGCGACGAAAATGATGCAGAAGACATAGTACAAGATACTTTTTTAAAAGCTATTAGATATATTGATGGTATAAATGTAGAAAAAATATCTTCTTGGCTTTTTAAGGTTGCAGTTAATAAATATTATGACTTATGTAGAAAAAATAATAAATATATTAAATTAGATATAGACGATGATATAATTCAAAAAAGTATTACAGATGATAATTTAGCTGAAAATTATTTGTTAAATTTAGAAAAAAGAGAGGAAATAATTAAGGTCTTAGATTCTTTAAGTGTAATTCAAAAGAATTTATTAATATTAAAATATAGTGAAGAATTATCTTATAAAGAAATAGCAGTTTTTTTAGATATAAAGGAAAATACAGTTAAAACTTATCTTTTTAGAGCTAGGGAAAGATTTAAAGTAGTTTGGAGGAATGATTATGAAAAGTGATGATGAAAAGCTTAAAGAATTATTTTTAAATGATGATAATTCTAAAAATTCATTTGAGAATTTAATGAGAAAAACTAAAATATTTTCTGTAATAAAAACTATTATAATAGAATTAATGATTTTTGTAATATTAATTTTTATAATCTTAATAATAAATGCTAAAGTTTTAAATGATATGTCAAATAGGAAAGAAAGATATTTAAAAGTAGTATCTAATATATCAATGCCTAATAATTATATAGGTAATATGCAGACTAATGATGTAGTTTTTACAGGACGATTAGAGTATACTAAATATAAATTTTTAGGAAATAAACCTATATTTGATGGCAATTATAAAGAAGAATATACCTATTTACCTTTAGTTAATTGTATTTATGGAGAATCAGATAAATATTTGTTTAATAGAAGTGGTGACGATTTAGAAGATTTAAGGGAATATAACAAAATTGGTAGACCAATTATGGAATTCTATCATCCATCAATTAAATATAAAAGCTATAGGGATGATTTAAAAAATATAAAGGATATAGAAGATAATAAATTAATAGAAATGTCAATATCCTTTGATAAAGAATATACATTAGATGAGATAAGAGAGATTATACCTAAGGATGTTACTTTAAATTGGTGTTGGATAAATACTTTAAATAAGGATGATATATCAAAGATTAATGGATATGAAAGTGATAGTGAAAAAATTTTTAATGAATATAGTGTATATGGATTCAAAAATATAGATAATCAAGGAAAATATATTTTAAATGCTGAAGAAAAGTTCATAGATTCAATAAATATACTTAGAAATAATAAAGATTATAAAAATAGGTATGAAAAATTAATTAATACTTTAAGTGGTGGACAAGGAGAAATAAAAAAAGAAAACTTAAAAATAATAGGCGTAGTAATAAGTGGAAATAAAAATCAGATAGAGTTATTGGAAAATAATGAGAATATTAAAGCTTCTACAATAGGAGCAATAGCTGAAAGGTATTGATGAGGTGATTATATGAGAAATTATTTTAAATTAGAGTTGAAAAAAACATTATTTTCACTAAAAACATTAATTTTTATTTTAATAATAATTTTATTTATCAGTGTACCTTATCTAAGAGAAATAGGATATATTCATCCTAATTTTGATGGAATAGATTATTTTTTAAATTTTTATAAAATAAGCTATGTGGTGTATATAATTCCATTAACATCTCTAATTTATTGTACCACCATAATTAAAGAAAAAGAAAATGGAATTATGATTAAGCTTTTTGAAGTTATGGGGATAAAAGATTATTTTATAGTGAAGGCTATAATAAATTTTTTAATAAACTTTTTAGTTGTTGCAATAAGTGAAGTAATAATATTATTATATTTTATTTTTAAGTATGGATTAAATAATAGATTTTTAAATATAAATCCTATATTAAATATAAGTAGTAATTATAAATTTATATATGTTAGTTTTATGATTATTTTAATTGCAATATCTGCAGCTAGTTTTGCTACTCTTGTTTTAGGTGTTGTAACAGCCTTTAAAAAGAAAAGTTTATCAGTGATATTTCCAGTATTTTATATAATTATTACAGGTGTTTTTTTCGGAGACTTATCTTTAAACAATGTAATTAGTTTTAATATATTAAAATTATTTAGTCTTTTAGAAATAAATAATAACTTTTTTATAAATAGTATGGTTTATGATATATGCTTAATATTATTAGGATTATTGTTACTTTATTTCTTTTTTATAAAGGAAATTACAAAGAAAAATATTTTTAAATATAAAGATTTAATTAAATCTCTATAAATATCTTATTGTATTATACAAATATTACCCGTTATATATTCATTTTAAATAAATATATCTAGTAAAATAATTTTAAAATTTTATCTATAGTTATGGAGTGAAAATATAATTTAATCTAACTTTGAAAAAGTATATATTATATATTTTAGGTAAAAATAAATCCGAAAGGAGGATTATGATGAAAAAAGTTAGTTTTAAATTAATAAGTATTTTAAGTATTTTATTTTTTATATTTACACTAATTCCTACAACTATAGTAAAGGCTGATGAAATAAATGTAGAGGCTAGATCAGCTTTATTAATAGAGCCTGTTACAGGAAAAATAATATATGAAAAAAATATTCATGATAAGTTTGCCCCAGCATCTGTTACTAAAATAATGACTATGCTTTTAGCGATGGAATCTATAGATAATGGTAAGATAAAGCTTACAGATACTATAACAGTTAGTGAAAATGCTAAAAAAATGGGCGGAAGTACAATGCTTTTAGATACTGGAGAAGTGAGGACTGTAGAGGAAATATTAAAAGGTATTGCTGTAGCTTCAGGAAATGATGCTTCAGTAGCTATGGCGGAATATTTAGGTGGAACAGAAGAAAACTTTGTTGTAATGATGAATGAGAAAGCAAAGGAATTAGGCATGACTAATACAGTATTTAAAAATTGTAACGGACTACCTGCAGAAGGACATATTTCTACAGCTTATGATATAGCTTTAATGTCTAAAGAACTTTTAAAACATGATACTATATTAAAGTATACCGGAATATATATGGAAACTATAAGTGAAGGAAGAAAAACGCCTATTGAACTTGTAAATCATAATAAGTTAGTTCGTTTCTTTAAGGGATGTGATGGACTTAAAACAGGATATACAGAAGAAGCAAAATATTGTATCTCTGCTACAGCAACAAGAGATGGAGTAAGAATGTTAACTGTAATTATGGGTGCTCCAACTTTTAAAATTAGAAATAGAGATGCTAGTATGCTTTTAAATTATGGATTTTCTAAGTTCCAATGTAAAACTATAGTAGAAAAAGATAATGATGTAGAAAACATAAGTATGAGCAAAAATGGAGATAAGTTCTTTATTGCTAAAGCTAAGGAAGATCTTAAAGTTACTATTTTAAAAGGTGAGGAAGAAAAATTAACTAAAAAAGTTATATTAAATAATCCTGATAAAAAGAAGTATACAAAAGGAGAAGTTGTAGGTAAGTGTGAAGTATATCTTGAAGAAAATCTTTTAGGTACCGTTGAAATTTATGCAGATAGAGATATAAAGAAAGCTAATATATTTGAAAACATCAAATATAATATGAGTAATATGTTTAATAAAGATAATAATAAAGAAAATTTAGAAACTAAAGATATTAAAGAAAATGAAAAGAATAAGTAGTTTAAACATATCTTATAAAATACTAAAAACAAATATAACTTTAAAGTAAAAAATAATAATAAATTTAAACTAGAACATCTCAAAAGTTTGAGGTGTTCTTTTTATATTAAAAAGAAAAAAGTTTTAGTTAAATAACTAAAAATGGAATTAATAAGGATTTCTTTTATATTAAAAGAAGGGTTATAGATAGAAAATATATGGCGAAATAAATTATAGTTATTTTATTATAAAAATATTTAAAAAGACATAGGTTAAATTTTTTATATAACTTCTTTGTGCAAAATAATATTTTATATTGATTAAAAAAAATCCTACTGATATTATATAATATGTTAATAGGTATTTAGGAGAGATGATAATGAGTTTACCTAATATTAAAGTTACAGGTTTTGAAGGGCCTTTTGATTTATTACTTCATTTAATCAAGAAAAATAAAATGGATATTTATGATATAAAAATATGGGAGATAACTAATAAATATTTAGAATACATAAACAAGATGAAGGAGTTAGATCTTGAAGTAACTTCTGAGTTTATTGTAATAGCTGCAACTCTTATAGAAATTAAATCTAAAACTCTTCTGCCAAAGCCTCCAAAGGAAGAAGAGGAAGAAGAAGATCCTAAAGAAAAGTTACTAGAACGATTAATTGAATATAAAAAGATAAAATTAGCTGCTCAATATTTAAATAATTGTAGCAAGTATACTGGTGATGTTTATACTAAAAAGGCAGAAGTTATTGAATTACCAGAAGAAAAGAGCAACATAAAGATGGACAAAATATTTAAAAATATATCTATGTTAGATTTATATAACTTATATAATGATATTATGAATAGATATTTAAGTAAGCAAAACTCTAATTTATCCTTTGATAAAAGAATTCCAATAGATAAATATAAAGTAGAGGAAAAAATGGAGGAAATTTTTTCTTCTTTAAAAGATAAAAAAATAATAGAGTTTTCTGAATTTATTTATAGATGTGAATGTAAGCTTGAGGCTGTTGTATCTTTTTTAGCATTACTAGAACTTATTAAGATTAGAAAAGTAAAGGTAGTTCAAAATGAGAGTTTTGGAAGCATATATATTGAGAGGATGGAGATAGATGGATAGTATTAATTATTCACAATTTGAATTTGAGGAGGCTTCAAATAAAAATAGAATTATTTCTATTATAGAATCTCTATTATTTGTAAGTGGAGAGCCCCTACCATTAAAGGAAATATCAAAGATTTTAGAAATAAATGAAAATAAAGCTTTAGAGATTCTAAAAGATCTATCAGATAGATATGAAAAAGAAGATAGAGGTATAAAACTTATAAGTATAAATAATAACTATCAACTTATAACTAAGCCTGAAAATAGCAATTATATACATAAGCTATTAAAGAAAAATACAAGACAATCTTTATCGCAGGCTTCTCTTGAAAGTTTAGCTATTATAGCATATAGGCAACCTATTACCAGAATCGATATTGATGAAATAAGAGGAGTAAAAAGTGAAAGTGCTATTCAAAGGTTAGTAGAAAGAAATCTTATTAAAGAAGTAGGAAGATTAGATGTTCCTGGAAGACCAATACAATACGGAACTACTGATGAATTTTTAAGACAATTTGGTCTTACAGATTTAAAAGATCTTCCTGTAATGGATGAGTTTAAAGAAGAAGAGGAAGAAGTAGCTATTACAGAGGAAGAATAAGAAACCTAAATTAGGTTTCTTATTTTCTATCACAAAAGTCTATATCTTTTTCTTCATCTTCATCAAAGAAATCTTTTATCATATCTATTACTTGTGGTATAGTATCTACAACTCTGTCATAGGTATTACTTTGATTTACAGGTAATAATCTTACATTATCATTTCTAACAACTAAAAAAGCTACAGGTTTTACAGTAACACCAGCTCCAGATCCACCACCAAAAGGATATCTATTTGCAGATTCTTTATTATATTCTGTTAAGGTCATTTCACTACCACCAGATGCAAATCCAAAGGATAATTTTGAAATTGGGACTATATAGGTTCCATCAGAAGTTTCTATAGGTTTTCCTATGATTGTATTTACATCTATCATATCTTTAAGATTTTCCATAGTGCTTTTCATTAAATTTTCTATAGGATGATTATTTTCCAACTTTTTTCTCTCCTTTATTAAATGATTTTAATATTAAAAACAGCATATATATAGTTTTTGCAAAGTTTACATATAATATACTTTCAAATGAAAAATACAAATAATTCTCCTCCTTAAATAATGGTTTTATTTGTTGGTTATCTATTTTGTAATTAAAAATTAGTGATAGATAATTATGAATTAAGGCTAAAACTTGATAAATATATCCGAAAGATATAGCTTCTATAGCCATATTTTCTATGTTATATGCCATAGAAATTTCTGAATGTAGCTTTGGTTTAAAGGGATTATTTATTAAGCTATATATAAGCTTTTTTTTATTTAAATTATTTAATTTGTTGGTTAATTTACCATTATACTTTCTTTTGTGTTCTTTAAATTTAAAATTATAGATAACTGATTTTACATATTTTTGCCATGATGATGATAGGTAAAATATCTTATTAAATATAGATAACCTTACTTCAAGATTATTATTGTTATATAAAAATAAAAATTTTATTTTTATAGGAATTAAAAGTAGAATTAAGAGAAAAATAAGTATTAAGCCCATATATACCTCCTGCTATATCTTTAGTATTACCAGTTTTAAAAAAATTAACCACTAATTAGTAAAATATAAATGAGGTGAAAATATGAAAAAAATTATTAGTATTTTAATACTTATATTTTTTATATGTATAAACTCCACTAAGGTTTTAGCTAAGGATTTAGTCTATGATGCAAAATATGTATTAGCTCTAGACGGTGATAGTAAACAGATATTATTTGAAAAAAATGGTCATAACATTGTCCCAATGGCTAGTACAACTAAAATTTTAACCTCTTATATAGCTTTAAATTGTACTGATTTAAATGAAAACTTTAAGGTAAGTAAAAATGCTCAATATGTGAGAGGCTCTAAAGTAGGACTTAAAGCAGATGAAAATATAACTTCAGAAGAGCTTACCTATGGATTGATGTTTAAATCTGGAAATGATGCTGCAGTAGCTCTTGCAGAAGGAATTGCTTATTCAGAGGAAAATTTTGCAGATCTTATGAATCATTTTTCTCATTCTATGGGATTTATAGATTCAAATTTTGAAACAGTTCATGGATTAGATAGTCAAAACCATTACACAACTTGCTATGATTTAGCTATGCTAACTGCTAAAGCTATGGAGAATGAAACTTTTTCTAAAATAGTTTCTAGTAAGGAAATCACAAAAGAAGGTTTTAATAGGAGTTATAATAATATAAATAAGATACTATGGAGGATTCCAGAGGCTAATGGAGTTAAAACAGGATATACAGGTCAAGCTGGTAAATGCCTTGTAACATCGGTAAATTATGGAGGCAGAAATATAATAATAGTGGTTTTAAATAGTGAAAAAAGATGGGAAGTTACAGAAAGAGTTTTTAATTATTTAAAAGAAAACTATGATTTTAATACTGTAGATTTAAAAGATTTGAATATTAAGAAATTAGAAGGAAACTTAAGATTTTCTATACCTAAAAATCATACATATAAGGTAGAAGCATTAGAGAAAAGTATTTTTAAATCTAAAGAAAAAATTAAAGAAGTAAAGGTTATTGATACTACAGATAATAGTGAAATCTTAAAAAAATATTATTAAAAGTTAAAACCCTTTAAATAGTAACTTTTGTTATATTAAAGTTACTATTTAAAGGGTAATTATATTTTTTAAAGTAGTATTTTAAAATTTACTATAGTAAATATAATATTTAAATTATAAATTATATAAAATTAGGGGATAAGATAATGGAAAATATAAAATTATTAGTTAAAAAACATTAACCATATGTGCATTAATAACTTATTTTTCTCCAAAAAGGTTTGAAAAAGGAAAGAAATATCTAGAAAGTAAAGGAGTTAAAATAATTTATGCAAATCCAACTGAAGAATCAGAAGAATTAAATAATTCAATTAGAAATCCAGATGTAAAGTGTAATATGTTCACCATTGTATGTATAAGTTCTAACTAAATACTACTATATATAAACTATAATAGGTTTATAAAAAATCCTAAGATTATAATTAGATTTTCAGATATTACAGGCTATAAAATAAAGTCACATGCTATAAAAGATAGTTTCAATTATTGACAGATAAAAGATTAATATATTGTAAAGATATAAAGATTTTAGGCTATAAAAAATGTATATAGTGTATAATTAAGTAAAAATTAAATATTTTAATTAAATCTTATTTTTATAAATAGGTGGTGAGGTTTATGGCTAAAATCTTTGGTGTAGTAAAGGATTTTAATGATAATATTTTACGTAATGCAGATGTATATGTTAAAGATAGAGATGGTAATAACATATATGAGGCAAAAACTAATGAAAATGGATATTATGAAATAGAAATTAAAGAAAAAAATAACTTTTCTATTTTCATAGTTAAAGATTATGCTGTAAATTATTTAGAATACTTAGGAACTAATATATCTATAATTAAAGACATTGAATTAAATGCAAAAATAGGAGGATTAGAGATATATGGTTTAAATTGTTTTAGAATAAAGGGAGCATATCCATCTTTAAGTATATATTTTAGACCTATGAGTTTACTTAGATATAAAAATTTAGATGAAAATACTAGATCAGATTTAGAAAAAGATAATATTAAAATCACTATAAATGATGAGAAGGTAAAAATCTTATATGTAAATAAAGTAAAAGAATATCTTCCAGAGGATAATTTAGATGGATATTTAGTACAAGTATCCTTGCCTAATAATACAAAGTATGAAGATTATAACAAAATAGAGGTGGAAGTTTATGATAAAGAAACAAAAGAAAAGGGAATGGCGCTTACATTTTGGAAAGATTTATAGTATGTAAATAGATATAAAAATTAAATTTTTTATTATATTATTTTCTGTTTTTATTAGTTTGTTATTTGCTTAGATTAAAGAAATTTTACATAAAAAGGTGGTAGTGAAAATGAATAAAATATATGAAGCACAATTACGAGAGTTTTTAATGGATATTAAAGAAAAGAAAGAATTTTCAAACTTTAAGGTTTATAGAGCTGGAGCTTACATATTTAAAGATCAAATTTATTTATTTGTTGACTATGAAGGACAAAATTTAAGTGAAATTGTTTATACTGAAAAGTATGACAAACTATATGATTTTACAGAAGAGGTTAAAGATTATCTTTTAGGAGAGTATTCTACTGATGATTTAATACATATGCTTTATAGAAATATTAATAAAATGATTTAATGTTATAGGCAAAAATTGTATAATAATACAAAATTCCTATTGTTTTTTAATATAAAAGTAATTAAAATATAATAATATGGTATTATATAAAATATAAATTAAAAACAAATACTTTAAACAATATAATCTGTAATATTTAATAAAAAATTAGTTTATAATAATCTTTATAAAAACTAATAAAAATTTTATATTAATCTTTTAAAGTTTTTATTATACTACTTTATAAAGTATATTAAAAATATTACAATTAAATAAAAAGCATATGAATTATCTAGGAGGAAACTTATGAAAACAGAAAATATTAACTTATATCATTGCTTATTAGGATATGATAGTGTATATGTTGCAAGTAAAAAAGTACTAACATCAGAAGAACTATGTGAATCCTTAAATAATATATGTGATAAGAGAGAGATGGAAATAAAGGTAAGAGTAAGTGAAGAAGATGATAGTCTTTACTTCATTTACACAAGATCAGCTCAATCTTTCTTCAATAAAAAAGAAGTTCATGTTAATAGAACAGTAATAGATAATGTTTTATAATAATATAAATTGAAAGTATTAGTAATTTATTATCAATATTAATTTAACTATTTAAAAAACAGTAGAGAGTTTTGTACAAAATCAAAGCTATCTACTGTTTTTTATATTAATAGCAATATAAATTAAAGGATATTTTATTTTAAATAAGTATTTTAAATAAAAACATAACTAGATATTAAAGATAGTTATAATATTGTTTATGAAAAATTTAACTATACATAAGCTAAATAAAAGGTTTAAGAAGAATTTCGTTATAAAGCTTTTAACTTAGCCTAAATATATAATTATTTGATTTGTTATTAAAAAATAGATAGGGTCTTAAAGAGAAAAAATAAATGTATTTCAATAATTTTATATATTTATTGTTAAATAATTAATTATTTTGCAAAGTTCTATATAATTATTTAAAATATATATAAAGACAAAGATAACGTATTCATTGAAATTTTAAAATTAATTGGTCTATAAATAAGAAAAGGAAAATAGGAGTAGTAGAGATATTTATATTTAAGTTTAGAAATAAAATTCTTAATATTCTTTATTTTTAATTAATTTATAGAATTGCAATTAATATTGGGGAGGCAAATTATGAGTCGTTTATTAATGGTTACACCAGATAAGGCCCAGACAGTAGTTGAAGAACTTTATAGGGATCTAGAGCGAAGAATTATTGCTAGTCCTCCTGGCATTTGTCCAATTGACATAATGGTATCTTTTATTAGAATGTGTCAAGCTCAAACCTGTGGAAAGTGTGTACCTTGTAGGGTCGGATTAGAACAAATTACAAATCTTCTTGATGATGTTCTTGATGGTAATGGAACAGATAATACTGTTGAGTTAATCAAAAAAACTGCAAAAGCAGTTGTAAATTCTGCAGATTGTGCAATAGGATATGAAGCAGCTGCTTTGGTTTTAAAAGGTATAGAAGGATTTGATGAGGACTTTCATGAGCATATTCATAATAGTAGATGTCTTGGAAATATGCATCAACCAGTACCTTGTGTTGCATTATGTCCTGCTGGAGTAGATATTCCAGGATATATTTCTTTGGTAGAAGCTGGGAGATTTGATGATGCAGTAAGGCTTATAAGAAAGGATAATCCTTTTCCAAGTACCTGTGGTCTTATTTGTGAACATCCATGTGAGGCAAGATGTAGAAGAAATATAATAGATGATGCAATAAATATTAGAGGGTTAAAAAGAGTAGCAGTAGAAAAGGCGGGAAGTGTACCAGCTCCAAAACCTCTTGAAGCTACAGGAAAAAAAGTTGCAGTAGTAGGTGGTGGACCAGCTGGTCTTAGCTGTGCATATTATCTTTCTTTAATGGGTCATAAAGTAACTGTATTTGAGAAAAATTCCAAACTTGGTGGCATGCTTAGATATGGTATACCTAATTATAGATTGCCAAGAAATATACTTGAAGATGAAATTTCTGTAATATTATCTACTGGAATAGATATAAAAACTGGAATAGAGATTGGAAAAGACTTTAATGTAGCTAAGTTAAGAGAAGACTTTGATAGTGTATTTATTTCAATTGGTGCACATGAGGATAGAAAGCTTGGAATTGAAGGGGAAGATGCAAAAGGAGTTATGTCTGCAGTTCAAATGCTAAAAAATATTGGTGATGATGATATACCGGATTTTACAGATAAAAATGTAGTTGTTATTGGTGGAGGTAACGTTGCAATGGACGTTACAAGAACAGCAATTAGATTAGGAGCTAAGTCAGTAACCTGTGCTTATAGAAGAAGAAAAAAAGATATGACAGCTTTACCTGAAGAGGTTGAAGGTGCAATGTCAGAGGGAGCAGAAATATTCTCACTTATGTCACCTTTAAAGATTGAAAAAGATAAGGAAGGAAGGGTAAAGGCAGTATGGTTTAAGCCTCAAATAATTGGGGAAATTAAAAGAGGACGTCCAACTCCAAAAGATGCAAAATCTGAACCAGTTTCATTACCTTGCGATATAGTTATTGTTGCTATAGGTCAAAATATAGGGTCTGAAAAATTTAAAGAGTCAGGAATACCAGTAAAGCGTGGTGTAATTGATGCACTTAAAACATCAGGAATTGAAAATATACCTGGAATATTTGCTGGTGGAGATTGTGTAACTGGACCTGCAACTGTAATAAAGGCTATTGAATCTGGTAAAGTTGCTGCAGCAAATATAGATGAGTATCTTGGTTTTTATCATGAAATTAGATCTGATATAGATATTCCAGAACCTACTATAGAAGACAAGCCACCATGTGGAAGAATTAATATGAGAGAACGTATGGCAGAGGAAAGAAAACATGATATGAATTTAATCGAATTATCTATGACAGATGAAGAGGCTTGTCAAGAATCAAGAAGATGTCTCCGTTGTGATCACTTTGGTTTTGGAAATCTTAGAGGAGGGAGAACAAGGAAATGGTAACCATAAGAATAGATGGAATACTTGTTAAAGCAAATGAAAATGAAACTATATTACAAGCTGCTAAAAGAGCGGGGATATATATTCCAAGTCTTTGCTATCTTAAAGACTTAAATGAAATTGGGGCTTGTAGAATTTGTGTTGTAGAAATAAAAGGGAAAGAAAAACTTATATCATCTTGTAACAATGTTGTAGAAGATGGTATGGAGATATATACTAATAGTCCAAAGGTTAGAGAAGCTAGAAAAATAAATGTTGAACTTATACTATCTCAGCATAATGGACATTGTCCAACTTGTGTTAGAAGTGGAAATTGTAATCTTCAAAAAATATCAAATGACCTTGGAATTATTGATGTTCCATATAAAAAAGAAGAACCTAAATTTAATTGGGATCTTAGTATTCCACTTATTAGAGATGAGAGTAAGTGTATTAAGTGTATGAGATGTATTCAAGTATGTGATAAAGTTCAATCTTTAGGAGTATGGGATGTTGCCTTTACTGGTAGTAGAACAACTGTTGGAGTTTCAGAAAATAGGGATATTAAATACGCTGATTGTTCATATTGTGGACAATGTATAACTCATTGTCCTGTAGGGGCTTTAAGGGAAAGAGATGATACTGCAATAGTATTTAATCAATTAAATAAAAAAAATAAAATAACTATTGTTCAGGTTGCTCCTTCTGTTAGAGCTGCATGGGGAGAACATTTTGGACTTTCAAGTAAATTTTCAAATGAAAAAAGACTTGCTGCAGCATTGAGAAGAATTGGATTTGATTATATTTTTGATACAAATTTTGCAGCAGATTTAACAATAATGGAAGAGGCAAGTGAACTAATTAAAAAGTTAAAAAATAAAAAGGATGGGGATATGCCTATGTTTACATCCTGCTGTCCAGGTTGGGTTAGATATATAAATACACAACATCCTAATTTAGTAAAATATTTATCTACATCAAAATCACCACAACAGATGTTTGGGGCAGTTGTTAAAACATATTATGCAAAACTACTTGAAGTAGACCCAAGTGAAATTTTTCTTGTTTCAATTATGCCTTGTGTTGCTAAAAAAGATGAGGTGACTTGGTCAGGAATGGATTCATCTGGAAAAGGGCCAGATGTAGATGTGGTTCTTACAACTAGAGAATTTGTACGTATGCTTAGAGCAGAGCATATTCATCCTAAAAATTTAGAAGAGGAGGAATTTGATAAACCTCTTGGGGATTATACTGGAGCTGGAGTAATATTTGGAGCTACTGGAGGGGTAATGGAAGCTGCACTTAGAAGTGCATACTATTTTGCAACAGGTAAAAAGCCTCCTATAGAAGCTTTTTATGATGTAAGAGGCAGAAGTGGTTGGAGAGAAAAAACCTTTGATATTGATGGAATACCTGTAAAAATTGCCGTTGCAACAGGTCTTAGAAATGCAAGAAAGCTTATAACAGCTCTTGAAAGAGGAGAGGTAAGTTATGATTTTGTAGAGGTAATGGCTTGTCCAGGTGGGTGTGTAGGAGGAGGAGGTCAACCAATCACTGATGGAGAAGAGTTTTCTGTTGATAGAGCGTGGAGTCTATATACAATTGATGATAAATGTGTTTTAAGATCTTCTTATGAAAATCCTAGTATTCAGGAACTTTATAGTTCATATTTAGGTAAACCATTAAGTGAAAAAGCTGAAAAACTACTACACAGAAATCAAAAAGATGGATTATATAAAAAGCAGTAAATTTAAATAATAATAAAAACTTAATATTGTATTTTTAAATAAAATATATTAGAAAAATAATTTAAAATGGGGTTGTGGCACTAAGAATAAATACTACAATATACTATGTTAATTTTAAACCTGTAAAACAGTATATTGTATGTAAGTTCATTAATGCCATAGACCTCTTTTTGCTATATAAAAAATTTTTATAATAATTTACTTTAAGATATTGATTTATAAATTATAAAGATATGAAATACTTAAGCAAATATTATTTATGTAGTATATAAATAATTGGTGTTAAATATCTGTATATATTTTTTCTATGTAAATATTATTTATGCAACATATAAATATAAAACATAGTATAAAACTATTGTAAATAATGGATAACTTATGAGCCTTTTACGGTTATGCTGAGCTGATTTTGGTATAAGATATAAATAATCAATAAAATAAATTAAAAGCAATATAGCTTATGTTTAAAAATAAATATATAAATTTAAATAAATTTTTAATAATTGTTTAATAAATTATAATTAAAATTAAGTTTAAATATTATTAATAGGGAATTATTATTTATAATATATTATTTATATATAGTAAATGAAATTTATTTAGAATAGCATAAAAACTTCTAATTAAAGGAGGAAATAAATATGAGCTATGTTGAAGAGATGAGAAAACTTGTTGGACATAGACCTTTAATTTTACCTGGTTCATCTGTAATAATTCTTGATAATGAAAGGAGAATATTACTTCAAAAAAGATGCGATGCAAAAAAATTATGGGGACTTCCTGGAGGACTTATGGAACTTGGAGAATCTTTAGAGGAAACAGCTATAAGAGAAGTTAAGGAGGAAACAGGGCTAGATATACATAAATTAAAGCTATTAAATGTGTTTTCTGGTAAAGATTATTATGTAAAACTAATTAATAAAGATGAGTTTTATGTAGTTAATGCAGTTTTTTATACAAAAGACTATTCTGGTAAAATGAAGATAGATAAAAGTGAAGGTTCTGATTTAAAGTTTTATCCAATAGAAGAACTTCCAGATAATATGGTAAAAACTCATAGAGGATTTATTAGTGAGTATGCTATAAAGGTTAAAGATTCTCTTTAAATTTAATATATTATATAATGCTATTAGAAATTTTAAAGTATGCTTTTTAATTGATTTTTAAATTTCTAATAGCATTTTATTTTAAAAAAATATATGAAAAGATTGTAAACAGTTACATAAGGTTGTATAATATTAATGCTGCAATTTAAGTTTTAGGGGGAGGAATAAAAGTGAAAAATATTATAAAGCCAATAAGTGTAGCTATAATTACATTTTTATCATTAAACTTATGTCTTTTTAGAGATAATGCTGTTAAGGGGGAAGAGATTTCCAGCGAAACTAAGATTACTATTTTAGGAACTTCAGATGTTCATGGAAGATTTGTACCTTGGCAATATTCATCAGACACAGAAAATAAGTCAGGAAGTTTATCACAAATAGCAACACTTGTTAAAAAGGAAAGAGAACAGAATCCAAATGTTATTCTTGTAGATGCAGGAGATGCAATTCAAGATAATTTTGTTGAGACCTTTAATAAGGGGCCTAAGCAACCTATGGTTTTAGGTATGAATAAGATGAAATACGATGTTTGGGAAATGGGAAATCATGAATTTAACTTTGGATTAGATGTACTTAAACATGTAACAGATCAATTTGAGGGGAAAGTATTAGCTGGTAATATTTACAATGAAGACGGAACAAGATTTATGGATGGATACACTATAATAGAGAAAAATGGAATCAAAATAGGTATTATAGGTATGGATACTCCAATGATAAAGGAATTTGAAAAACCATATAATATAAAAGGAATTGAATTTAGAGATCCAGTTAATGAAACAAAAAAAGCTATTAAGGAATTAGAAGGAAAAGTAGACGCCATAATCGGAGTTATGCATATGGGATTAGATAATGAAAACTCTATTGAAAATACAGGCGTTAGGGATATAGCTAATCAATGTCCAGAACTTGCAGCGATTATAGCTGGACATATGCATCAATTAGTTAAAAATCAAAGTATAAATGGAGTTATTATAACTGAACCAGGAAAATATGGACAAGCTTTATCTAAAGTAGATTTAACCTTTAAAAAAGAAAATGGCAAAAATATACTTAAAGATAAAAAGGCTAACACTATTTCAGTAGCTAATGTAGATTCAGATAAAGAAATGGAAATTTTATTAAAACCTTTTCATGAAAAGTTACGTCAAGATGCAAATACTGTTATTGGAAACCTTCATGGAGTTAATATGGTGGAAAAAGATTATATAAAAGGCATACCTACAATACATATAGAAGATACACCACTAATTGATTTCTTTCATGAAGTTGGAAAGTATTACAGTAAAGCTGATGTCATAGCTTTATCTATAGATAATGATAAAGCTAAGTTAGATTTAGGTGAAATAAAGAAAAAAGATATAGCCTATAACTATAGATATACTGGTGGAGAAATAACAGTTTATGAAGTAACAGGAAAAGATTTAAAAAAGTATATGGAATGGGCAGCAGGATACTTTAATACTTTAAATTCTGGTGATATTACTCCAAGTTTTAATCCTAAAAGAAGAGCATCCAAATATAGCACTAATGATATGTTCAGTGGAATAACTTATAATATTGATTTAAGGGAAAAAGAAGGAAATAGAATTAAAAATATTAAGTATAAAGATGGAAGAGATGTTAAAGACACAGATGTTTTAAAACTGGGAATGAACTCTTATAGACTTGGACAATTAGAAGGTAAAGGAGGAATCTTTGAAGGAAGAACATTTAAAAAGCTTTGGGATTCTAAAACTGCCTATGGAGAAGAGGAAGGAACAATAAGAAATCTAGCTATAGATTATATTAAAAATGTTAAGCATGGCATTATACATACAGAAAAACAAAATAATTGGAGTTTATTGGGCATAGATCCTAATTCAGAAAATTATAAAAAGGTTAAGGATTTAGTTGACTCAGGATATTTAAAAATCCCTACATCAGAGGATGGAAAATATACTAATGTGGCATCAATAAATGAAAAAGATTTACCTGTAGAAGATAAAAATAATAATGAAAATTCTACAGAAAATAATAAGAATAATATAGATAATAATAAAAATGAAAGTAATAATATAGATAAATTAGGATATGAAGAAATTAAAGCTGATATACCATCTGAAATATCTGATAATGAAGAAAATAAGGAAGTTGACTTAAAGGAAAGTTCTGAAAAGAAAAATAAGATTCCTAAAACTGGTGGATTTTTTGGTGGAGAAGCTATGGCTCAAATAGCAACTATATTAATAGGAGCAGGTATTATTTTAAAAAAGAAAGAAGAGTAATAAGAAAAGAATAGTTTATATTTTTACTTAATAAAAAAATCATAGATTTTAAAATTATTAAATAGGTAGATTAGTATAAAAACTAATTTACCTATTATTTTTTATATAAACTTATAATTAAGGATAAATTTTGAAAAAATATTACAAAAGTATAAAAGATATTAAATTTAAGCACTTTTAAAATGAATAAAAAAATTTATTTTAAAGATTTTACAAAATTAAAGTATAAAGTTTATTGAGTTTTAATAGAATAACACAATTCTTTTTAAAAATAATAAATAACAATGAATTTTAATTTATTATTTTTAATTTTATTAAAAAATATTAGAAAAAGAAGCTTATTAAAAAAAAAGAGAGATATTAAAAAAAGAAGAATTGATATGTAAAAAATAGGAAAATATAAGGTTGACTTTTAAATTTATCAATAATATCATGAAGAAAGAATGATAATCAATATCATTTGCAAAAGAAATGAATTGTTTTAATATTTTACATTTAATAAAAATACAAAAAAGAACTTTAATTTTGTTTATTATTTAGAAAATAAAATTTATATAAATTTTAAGTGAAGGGAGGATATAAGAATACTTATTATTAAGTGATTTTATTTTGTAAATAAATATAGGCAGTTTATATTAACATAACTTAAGTATACTAAATAATTTATATATTATGGGGTGAAAATCATGAGAAAAAGTTTATCTAAAAAAGCAGCAGCTCTTGTACTTTTAGTAAATATGGGGGTAATAGGAACTAGTGCTATTACAGTTTATGCAAAGGACAATGTAGTAAATAGTTCTTTAGAATCAGTATCTAAAAGTGATAATGAATTAAAAGGTGAGAAAAAAGGTCTTTATGAAGTTTCATTTAAGGCTTTAAAAGAGAATGTAGAAGAGCCATCAATGGCTGGTGGATATATAGAAAAAGTTAATTATGAAGTAAAAGAAGATAAGAATCAATTGATTTTTTCATTAGATAGCATAGATTGGATGCAAAACATAAAAGCAACAGTAGATGGAAAAGAAATAGAACCTGAAATTAAAGATGTAGTTTCTAAAGAAAATAGTGATGGCAAAGGAAATCAAAAAGGTAAGGTAATATTTGATGTAAAAAATTTAGATTCAAAAATTACTCTACATATGAATGTAGTTCCTATGGGTAATGCAAGGGTAGCATTTAGAGTTATTTTAGATAAAAATTCTTTGAGCTTAATAAAAAGTGAAGAAACTTTAACTAAGCCAGACATACCTTCTAATACAATTACTGACTCTGAAAGGCCAGATGCTTTAAATTCAAAACCTTCAGAAACAGCGGCAAAAGAAAAAGAAGAATTATCCTTAGAAGATGGGTTATATAATGTTAAATATAAAACTTTAAAGGAAAAAGAAAATGAAAATTCAATGGCAGGAGGATATGTAGAAAAGGTAACTTATGAAGTAGAAAAAGAGAAAAAGTATTTAATATTCGATTTAGATAGTATAGATTGGATGACAAATATTAAAGTTACTGTAAAAGATAAGGGAATTACTCCAACAGAAATAGAAAGACATAAGAAAGAAGAAAATGATTTTAAAGGAAAAGAAAAAGGTAAAATAAAATTTGAAATAGATAACATAGAAAATGAATTTATGCTACATATGAATGTTGAACCTATGGGCAATGCAAGAGTAGCTTTTAGAGTTATTCCAGATAAATCAACATTAACCAAAATAACATCTAAAGATGAAGAAAAACCTAAGCCTTCAAAACCTTTAGAAGATGGTGAATCTAAACCTCAAACTAGTATAGAAGATACTAGTTTACTAAAAGATGAAAAAGATTGTGTATATGAAGTTTCAGTTAAAGCTTTAAAAATTGATGAAGAAAAAGAATCTTATGCATCATCATATTTAGAAAAAACTGCAAGATATGAAATAAAGGATAAAAAGAAATATGTAACTCTTAAATTAAAAAGTGGAAATAGTATAAAGGATATAGGAATAGAAATAAATGGACAAAAAATAGATGATTTAATAATAAAAGAAGATAAAGAAAAAAATTCAAAAACAATAAAATTTCAATTACCAGATTTAGATTCAAAAATAAAGGTAAGTGGAAAAGTATCAATAATATTTTTTGATAAAAGTGTAGAATTTAGAGTTGTGCCAGATAAGAACACATTGAAAGAATTAAAAAATGAAATACCAACTGGAATAGAAAATGAAAATCCATTAGATTCAATATCACCATCTGGTGAGGTGGTAAAACCTACCAATAATAAAGATATAGAAGAGCATAAAGAAGAGGGACATGAGGGATCTATAACAACTAATCCAGAAGAAAAGCCTACAGAGCCAAAGGGCGCAGAGGGTAACGGAACAGTTAAACCAGGTGAGGCAGAAGATAATATAAAGGATCAGCTAAATGAAAAAAAATTAGAAGATGGAGTATATACTTTAGGATTTAAGGCCTATAGAATAGATAGGCCTAATGAAGAGTCTATGCTTGGTGGTTTCTTTGATAAAAATATAAAAGTTGAAGTTGAAAATGGAAATATAATTTTAACATGGATGAATCTTTGTAATGCAAATATGCTATATGATTTTATGTTAGAAAGCAATGGGAAATATGAAAGATCTATATCTAATCCCCATGGAGAGCCTAATGCTACTGGAGAATATTTTATGCAAACTTTCAAAATGCCAGTATCAGATCTAGATAAAGATCATTTAGTTGGAGTACTTGTAAGTGCTATGGGTGGTCAAAAAAATGATATAGGTAATCCAGAAAAGTATACTAAGGCTAGAATTGTGTTTAATAAAGACATTGTTAAGGGTTGGAATGGTTTTGAAACTGATAATAACGTTAAACTTGCAAATATAGTTTTAAATGAAGCGTTGTTAAATGTTGGAGCAGATAAAGACGGCGATGGTAATATTTCCAATGAAGAAATTTCTAATCTTTCTGGAGAGGTAGATTTATCAAGTAGTGATTTAAGTGATATTTCTAAACTTTATAATCTTGGGGATAAAGTTACATCGTTATATCTAAATGGAAATAAAATAAAAGAATTACCAAAAGGGATTTTTGATAAAATGGTTAATTTAGAAAATCTTTATCTAAATGGTAACTTAATAGAAAATTTACCTGATGGAATTTTTGATAAACTAACTAAATTAAAGGTGCTAGGCTTATCAACTAATAAAATTAAAAATATACCAAAAGGTACTTTTGATAAATTAAATAATTTAACAGAGCTAGATTTAGGAAAAAATAATTTAACTAAATTAGATGAGGATGTATTTATAGGTCTTAAAAATATAGATTCTTTATCATTAAGTGAAAATAATATTGAAGAGTTACCAGATAATATTTTTAAATATAATAATACTTTAAGGCTTTTGTTCTTATATGATAATAATTTAAATAAGGTTCCAAAAAGTATAGGGGGGCTAGATAGATTAGAATCACTTTCATTAAATAATAATAAGATAGAAATATTACCAGAAGAATTAAAGAACTTAAATAATTTAAATAGTTTAAATATTTCAAAAAACTACATTAAAGAAATATCAGAAGATTTATTTTCTATATTTAAAAATATGAATAGTATAGATTTAAGTGATAATAATATATCATCAATACCAGATAATCTTATTGATATACTTCCAAATCTTAAATATCTAAATCTTAAATTAAATAACATTAAAAAATTACCTAATCTAAATTCAGACTGGTTGAAAAAATATAAAGATTATTTATTAGTATCACCTCAAAAAAGTGATTTGGGATTAAAACTAACAGTAAAAGATGGATTAATTAAATGGACTCAAGATTTATCAGCATTAGATTTATTATATTGGGATAGGCTTCGAGGAAATGAAAGTCCAAAAACTATAGAAGAATATAAAAATAAGCTTAAAGATAAATCAATAGTAGATATTTTAAATGATAAGGATCTTGATTGGACAATAATTACAGAGTTACAGAAAAAAGATGAAAGTGGCAATTTTGTTACAATAAATAAAGTATCAACTGAAGAGTTACAAGATGAAGGTGGATCTTATGAAGATAAAAATATGAAAGAAGGAGATAAGTATAGACTTATAAAAACAGTTTATTCTAGCGTAGGATCCTATAAAATGCATAAATTTTCATATGTTTTAGATTTTGTAGCTAAAAATAGTGGATTAATAGGGGACAAGCAAGACGAGCCTCAAGTTACTGATATAGTTAAGCCAGAAGAAAGTAAAGAAAAAGATGGATTATATGAAGTTAAAGTAGATTCATTAAAGGAAAATAATGATGAAAAATCTATGGCAGGTTCATATGTAGAAAATGTAAACTATGAAGTTAAAGATGGTAAAAAATATATGGAAGTATCTTTAGACAGTATAGATTGGATGAAAGATATAGTAGTAACAGTAGATGGAAAAGATATTAAACCAGAAATTAAAGATCTTTTAGATAAAACAGTAAATGATGGAAAAGGAAAGAAAAAGGGAAAAATAAGATTTGAAGTTAAAGATTTAAATTCAAAGATAACTTTACATATGAATGTAGAACCTATGGGCAATGCAAGAGTAGCTTTTAGAATGGTGCCAGAAAAAGAATCATTAAAGTTAATAGATAACAACTCAAAACCATCTAGTGAAATATTACAACCAGTGGACAATGAAAAACCAGATATTATTGATGTAGTTAATCCAGAAGAACCAAAACCAGAAAAACCTATAGAAGAGCCAGAAATACCAGCTGAAAAAGAAGCTGTTAAAGATGGATACTATAAAGTTTCAGTAAAAACTCTTAAAAATAATAGCAACGAAAATTCAATGGCTGGAGCATATGTAAAAAAAGTAAATTATGAAGTTAAAAATGGTAAAAAGTATATAGAAGTATCATTAGATAGCATAGATTGGATGAAAAATTTAGTAATAACAGTAGACGGTAAAAATATTAAACCAAGCATTGTATATAAAGTTAAGAAGGATAAGGCTGATGGAAAAGGTACAGAAAAAGGAAAAATAAGATTTGAAGTTAAGGATTTAAATTCAAAAATAACTTTACATATGAATGTAGAACCTATGGGCAATGCAAGAGTAGCTTTTAGATTAGTTCTAAATTCAGAATCCTTAGTTTTAGATAGTAAAGAAGTAATAAAACCAAGTCCAGAAGTTAAGACAGAGGAAAAACCAGATATTATTGATGTGGTTAGTCCAGAGGAAGAACCAAAGCCAAAACCAGAAGTGCCTGTAGAAGAACCAGAAGCTCCAAAGGAAGAGGAGAAACCAGTAATAGATACTGAAAAAGAGGCAACTTATGAAATAAAAAATGATATTGATATTAAAGAAGCTAAAGATTTAAGTATAGTAAGAAAATATTTAAAAGAAAATACTAACATAGAAGTAAAGGATAAAGAAACTTTTATAGTATTAAACTTTTCAAATAAAACTGATATAAGTAAATTAGAAATAACTATAGATGATAAGAAAACTAATTTTGATGTTATATCTAATAATAATTTGGTAAGAGCTATAGGAGAAAATTCTTTAAAAAATATAAATTATGTAAATAAATCTTCCAATTTAAAAACAGTAAGATTTAAGGTTCCAAATCTAGAGTCTAAAGTTAAGGTTAAGCTTTATGATAATGATAGCAAAAATAATGTTACCTTTGGATTAAAGTTAAAAGGAAATACTTTAAAAGAAGTTTCAAATAATAATGATAATAATTTAAATCTTAATGATTCAGTTAAGCCAGAAGAAAATAAAGAAAAAGATGGATTATATGAAGTTAAAGTAGATTCATTAAAGGAAAATAATGATGAAAAATCTATGTCAGGTTCATATATAGAAAATGTAAACTATGAAGTTAAAGATGGTAAGAAATATATAGAAGCATCATTAGACAGTATAGACTGGATGAAAAATATTGTAGTAACAGTAGATGGAAAAGATATTAAACCAGAAATTAAAGATCTTTTAGATAAACCAGTAAATGATGGAAAAGGAAAGAAAAAAGGAAAAATAAGATTTGAAGTTAAAGATTTAAATTCAAAGATAACTTTACATATGAATGTAGAACCTATGGGTAATGCAAGAGTGGCCTTTAGAATGGTACCAAAGAAAGATACATTAAAATTAATAAAGGAAGAAGTGCCAACTATAGGTGATAATGAAAATCATTCAAATGTACCAGATAATGAAGTGAAACCTACAGAAAATAATTCTAATATAAAAAATGACAACAATGAAGGTAATACAAATAGTAAAGACTCAAATATAGAAAAACCAGTGGTTTCAGAAGTAGTAAATAAAGAAGATAACTTAGCTGTAGATCCTAAAGAAAATAAAGAAAAAGATGGATTATATGAAATTTCAATGAAAACTTTAAAAGAAAATTCAGATGAACCATCAATGGCAGGAGCATATTTAGGAGATAAAGCTAAAGTTGAGATGAAAAATGGTAAAAAGTATGTAATCTTAACTTTAAATAGAAGTGATTGGATGGATAATATTGAAGCTTTAGTTAATGGTAAAAAAGCTAATTATGATGTACTAAATGTAAAATCATTACCTAATGGAGAAAAAACATCAACTATTAGATTTGAAGTTCCAGATTTAACTTCACCGATAACTTTAAAAATGAATGTAAAACCAATGGGAAATGAAAGAGTGGCATTTAGAGTTTTATTAAATAAAGACAGCTTAAAATACTTAAAGAATACTAATTATGATCCAAAGGAAGCAGAAGAGTATTTAGATAAATTAGCAGAAGATACTAAGGATAAAGTAAAGGAGACAAATTCTACAAAAGAAAGTAGTAATAAAAATAATATAGATTCTAAAAAGATATCTAAAGAGAAAAAACTTCCTAAAACAGGAGTATCTATTGGAGGGGGAATAATGGCGACTATAGGTTCTATAGTTTCAGCCTTAGGATTAGCATTAATGAAAAATAAGAAAAGAGGTAATTAAGGTGAAAAAGGGTTTTTTAAGTGGTTTAGCAGCAGCAGCTTTATTAGGAGCAATTATTATTCCATCAACTAATGCTTTAGCTAAAAATTTAGATAATATTTCTAATATTAAGATAGAAAGTACTAAATTATTGGCAGAAAATGATGTATTAAAAGATGGAAAATATACTGAATCTATTCAAGTTTTAAAGGAAAAAGATAATGACTTATCAATGGCAGGACAATATATAGGTCAAAAGATAGATTTAGATGTTAAAGATGGTACTATATATGGAAGTGTACATATAACAAGACTAGATTGGATGAAAAATATTCAAATATTTATTGATAATGAAGAAGTAAGCTATGATACTAAAAAAGAAAATGAAGAGGCTGGGATTTTAACATTTAAAATGCCTAATCCTAAAACTCAAATGGTATTTAAAATGAATGTAGTACCTATGGGAGATGCTAGAGTAGCTTTTAGAGTAGTTCCACAAAATGATATTGAAGCAGTAGGAAAAGAAAAATCAGAAAGAAAGAGCGATACTACAAATAGTAATAGTAAAGCTAAAAAAGAAGGGGAACTACCTAAAACAGGATTTCCAATAACACAAGGGCATTTACCTGCACTAGGTGCAATAAGTGGAGTTTTAGGACTAGCTTTTTGGAATAAAAAAGATAAATAATTAATTTAAGCTCTATTTTAAGGAAATTAAGATTCCTTAAAATAGAGTTTGTTTATGAAAGATTGGAGAAGGTAAGATGAAAAAGGTTTTAGCTTTAATAATGATTACCATAATGAGTTTTGGATTAGTTGCTTGTGGAAATAACAATAATAAGCCTAAAGAAGAAAAGAAAAGTGAAAATGAAAGAGTAATTGCAGGAAGTATGGCTATGGCAGAAATGCTAGCAAAATTAGATGTACCAATAGTGGGAAGACCTACCACTCAATATGAAATATCAGATAAAGTAAAAAATGTACAAGAAATAGGACTTCCAATGAATCCTGATTTAGAAACTATTACAGTTCTAAAGCCGGATATATATGTAACCT
The DNA here is from genome assembly GCF_900129365.1 of Clostridium fallax. Classification (GTDB taxonomy): domain Bacteria; phylum Bacillota; class Clostridia; order Clostridiales; family Clostridiaceae; genus Clostridium_AH; species Clostridium_AH fallax. The sequence continues at coordinate 15,176 of NZ_FQVM01000022.1, read as the reverse complement.
CTGGAGCTTTAGAAGAAATGATAGGAGATAGATTAAAAGAAGGAAAGATTAATACAATGTTTTGTAATCTAGATTCTTATGATGCTGTAAAAAATACAATAAAAGAAGTAGCAAAAAAGTTTAATAAAGAAGAAAATGGTGAGCAACTAATATCTGAAATCAATAAAAGAGAAGAGGGAATCTTAGATTCTATAGATAAAAGTAAAAAAGCTAAGGTAATGATTTTATTTGGAGCACCAGGACACTTTATGTTAGCTACTAAAAATTCCTTTGCAGGAAGTTTAATCAACAAATTAGGTGGAGAAAATATTGCAGATAAAGTGGACACTAAAGGATTATATATTCCATTTTCTCTAGAAACTGCTTTAAATGAAAATCCAGATATAATTTTTAGAATGTATCATGGATATATAGATGAAGCAAAAAAACAAGTTAATGAAGAATTTAAAACTAATAGTCAATGGCAAAAATTTAAAGCTGTAAAAAACAATAAAATTTATGATTTAGATCCTAAATATTTTGGAGTTACTGGAGATATAAAAATATCAGATTCTCTTCAAAAAATGAAGGAATATTTATATGAATAATTTAGATGGTAAATAAAATGAAGAATATAAGTGATAAGAGTAAGATATTAATAATTTTAATATCTTTAGTAATATTAGCAGCTTTAGTGATTGTAACTATTGGCATTGGTAGTGTTTCTATACCTATAAAAGATATAATAGATACTTTTTTAGGTAATGGTAATGAGATAAATGAAAGCATCATAATGAATATGAGATTACCTAGAATAATTATTGCAGTATTTGTAGGAGCCAGTTTATCAATGTCAGGAGCTCTTCTTCAATCTGTTATGAAAAATCCTTTAGCAGATCCAGGAATTACAGGAGTTTCTTCAGGAGCTAGCTTAGTTGCAATAATTATAATGATATATGTACCAACATTAAATAAATTTTTACCTTTTTGTGCCTTTTTAGGTGCTATAGTAGCTTGTATAATGGTATTTGCTCTTTCTTGGGATAATGGATTAAATTCAATGAGAATAATTTTAGCTGGTGTTGCAGTAAATGCTATTTTTCTTGGATTAACTTCATTGTTATCTATATTAAATAGTGATAAAATACAAGGAATTCTCCTTTGGATAAATGGAAGTATAGCTTATAAAGGGTGGAATGATGTAAAGTATCTTGTCCCTTATAGTATAGTTGGTATTATCTTAGCTTTATTTTGTGCAAAGGGAGCTAATATTTTAGCTTTAGGAGATGATGTGGCAACTAACTTAGGAATAAATGTAAATAAAACTAGAGTATTAATATCTTTAGTGGCAGTTTTTTTAGCAGGTATAAGTACTTCTATTGTTGGAGTTATAGGATTTATAGGACTTATAGTTCCTCATATTTGTAGACTTATTTTAGGCTATGATTATAAGTATTTAATACCAATGAGTGCAACTCTTGGAGGAATATTACTTCTTATTGCAGATACTATGGCTAGATTTATAGCAAGACCAATAGAACTTCCAGTAGGTGTTTTAATGTCTATGATAGGAGGACCATTTTTCCTATTCTTATTAAGGAGGCGCAATAAGAATGCTTAAAATAAATGATTTTAAAATAGGATATAACGATAAAGTAATAGTAAAAGATTTTAGTTTACATATAAAAAAAGGAGAATTACTTACAATAATAGGCCCCAATGGTTCTGGAAAATCTACAGTTTTAAAGGCTGTAGGAAGGCTTTTAAAACCTATGGATGGAACTGTTTATTTAGATGGAAAATTACTTTGGCAAATGAATAATAAAGATATAGCAAAAGAAATGGCCTGCCTTTCTCAACATAATTCAGCTCCAAAGGATATGACTATAAGAAAGATAGTTTCCTTTGGAAGAAATCCACATAAAACATGGTTTGAATCTTTAAATAAAGAAGATGAGGAAATAGTAAGTTGGGCTATAGAAAAAACAAATCTTAAAGCTATGGAAAATGAAAAGATAGCTAATATATCCGGTGGCGAAAGGCAGAGGGCTTGGATAGCTATGGCTTTAGCTCAAAAGCCTAAGGTGCTTTTATTAGATGAACCTACAACTTACTTAGATATAAATAATCAAATAGAAATATTAGAACTTGTAAAAGAATTAAATGATAAATTAAATTTAACAGTAGTTATGGTTCTTCATGATTTAAATCAGGCAGCTAAATATAGCAATAAGGTTTTAGTTTTAAAAGATGGAAAAATAGAAGCACAAGGAAAGCCAGAGGAAATTTTAGACAAAGAACTAATAAGAAAAGTTTATAATGTAGATATGGACATACTTAAAAATCAATTTGGAGAAAAAATGATTTTAATACCTAAAAAGGTTTATAAAAATTTTAGTTTGTAACTTTACTTTAAGGAGCAATAAATATATGAAAAGAAAAATTATACCTTTATTATTACTTATATTAGGAATTGTATTAATTGTAAGCGGTGTTGCACTTAAAATTAATTCTAAAAATAAAGAATTAAAGGCTATAGAAAAATTTAACAATGAAATTAATTTATCAGAAATTAAAGAAGAAAACAATAAAAAAGTAGATAAAGATAAATCAAAGAATTTTAAAACATATGTTAAAAAAGGGAATTTAGGAGATGAAATAGCTTTAATAGAAATACCTTCAATTGATTTAAAGTCTGTTATTGTAGAAGGTGTTGAAAATGAACAATTAAAGTACTACATAGGGCATATGCCAGATACTGCAATGGCAGGAGAAAATGGAAATTTTGTTTTAGCTGGTCACAGTAGCTTTGTTTATAATGAAATATTTAATAAACTTTATAAGGTAAATAATGGGGATATAATAAAAATAACTACAAGAAATAAAGAATTTAATTATATAATAAAGGATAAATTTATTGTTGAGCCAAAGGAAGTTAGTGTTTTAAATCAAAAGGATGAAGAAAAGGAAATAACTATTGTTACCTGTAGCAGTAGAGGAGAAAAGAGACTTATAGTAAAGGGTAAAATTGAAGAAAATCTTTAAATTTTATAATAAAAATATAGAGACTGTGTAATTTGAATTTTATTAAAAATATTCATATTACACAGTCATTTATTATTTAATAGAATATATTATTTATTATAAAGAGGTGATTTTTTGAGTAATAAGGAAGATAATAATGATAATTATTTTGAAGATTATAAAAAGGCTTTAGATATAGATTTAGCAGATGGAGAAATATTAGGATCTACATTTTTAGTTGCAGGATATTTAAAGTTTATAAAAGCAGCTAATGTAGATAAAGAAAAAACTTATGGAGAGGATATAGGAGATAATTTGGAGCCAGCAGAGATACTTTATTACGGAGAAAGAATCATTTTAGAAGGTTTATGTATTTTAGCAGTTATAGCAATAAAAAGATTAGAAGAAAAAAGAAATGAAAATATTATATCAGATTCAAAGGAACCTATAAAACCTTATGAGGATATTGTTAATGGATATATTGCAAGCGTTTTAGCCAATATGGTTAGAGTAGATGCCCTAAGAAAAATTTGCCAGTTTAATAAGAATGAAGAAACTTTTCTTTAAATAAAATTATAGTAATAGATTAATTTATGAAAACTTATTAAATTTATAAGGTAGTGAATAGATGAATAAGAATAATAGCGATTTTACTATTCCAAAAGAAATTAAAGATTTTATAGATAATTTAAATTTAGATTTAGCCAATATTCAAATTTTAGGATCAAATATATTTATTTTAGCTAATTTAATTTCTATTAGATCTGCAAAGGAAGATAAACAAAAAATTTATGAAAAAAAAGCAGGTGTGCCTGTAACAGTAAAACCAGCAGAAACTGCATATAAAGCTTCAACTCTTTCTCTTCTTGCTATTTATATTTTTGCAATAGTTGCAGAAAGATCTTTAATAGAACAAAGAGATGAAATAAATTCAGGAATTTCAAGGGATTCTATTACTCCTTATGAAAAAATATTTAATAGTTCTTTATTAAATATAATTGCAGGAAATATGAGGCTAGAGGCAATAGAAGAACTTTTAAGAGTTAGTGAAAGTGAAGAAACTTTAATTTAAAAGAAAAAGAACAAAAGTTCGTATAACATTAAGATTTATAGTCTATAATGAAACAGAAGAGAAATTTAATTAATCTAATACTTATGAATATTAAAATTAACTTTAATATAAATGATATAATTAAATATATGTAATATATAGAATATAGGAGTTGGAACTATTGGATAAAAAAGCTTTAGAAATTTTACAAAAATATTATGGATATAAAACCTTTAGAAAAGGTCAAGAAGATATAATAAATTCAATATTAAATAAAAGTGACGTATTAGGGGTAATGCCTACAGGAGGAGGGAAATCTATTTGCTATCAGATTCCTTCACTTATTCTAGATGGTGTTACCATAGTAATTTCTCCTTTGATTTCTCTTATGAAAGATCAGGTAGATAACATAAAAACTATGGGAATAGAGGGAGCATTTATAAATAGTTCTTTAAGTAATAATGAGTTTATTAGAATTATAGAAGAAATTAAAAATAATAAATATAAAATAATATATATAGCTCCAGAAAGGCTAGAGTCTTTTGATTTTTGTCAGTGCATAAAGAATTTAAATATAAGTCAAATCGCAATAGATGAGGCACATTGTATATCCCAATGGGGTCATGATTTTAGAACAAGTTATAGAAAGATAAGTACTTTTATAGATAGTTTAGAAAAAAGGCCAATAATAACAGCTTTTACAGCTACCGCATCTAAAGAAGTTAGAGAAGATATTATAACCTTACTAAGGCTTAAAGAACCTAAAGTGTTTATAACTGGATTTGATAGAGAAAATCTATCTATTAATATAATAAAATCTGAAAATAAAAAGAAATATTTATTAAATTATATAGAAGATAATAAAATGAATTGTGGCATAATATATGCTGCCACAAGAAAAGAAGTAGATAATATATATGAATTTTTAAAGAAAAAAGAATATTCAGTAGGAAGATACCATGGTGGTTTGTCAGATAAAGAAAGAGAAGAAAATCAAGAGAATTTTATTCACGATAAAACAAATATTATGGTAGCTACTAATGCCTTTGGTATGGGAATAGATAAATCTAATATAAGATATGTAATAAATTATAATATGCCTAAAAATATAGAAAGTTATTATCAAGAAATAGGTAGAGCAGGAAGAGACGGAGAAAAAAGTGAATGTATATTATTATTTGCACCGGGAGATATTCATATACAAAAGTATTTAATAGATATAAGTGTTGAAAATTATGAAAGAAAGAATAGCCAATATAAAAAGCTTCAACAAATGGTAGATTTTGTTTATAGTAATGACTGTTACAGAAAATACATATTAAATTACTTTGGTGAAACTTATAATAAAGACTGTAATAATTGCAGCAATTGTTTAAATGAAGGAGATATAGTAGATAAAACCTTAGATTCACAAAAGGTTTTATCCTGTATATATAGAATGAAAAGACCCTTTGGAACAACAATGCTTATAGATGTTCTTAGAGGATCTAAAAACAAAAAGGTTCTTCAGTATCATCTAGATGAAATTACAACCTACGGACTTATGAAAGACTATTCTCAAGAAAAATTAAAGAATTTTATAAATACATTAATTTCTCATGGATATATAGATCTCATTGAAGGAGATTATCCAGTATTATCTTTAAATAATCGTTCTACAAAGGTGTTAAAGGGAGAGGAAAAGGTAAAATTTAAAGAATTTAAAATGGAAAGAAAAGCTAGGGAAGATAATAAATTATTTATTTTATTAAAAGAATTAAGACACAATATTGCAAGTGAAGAGGGAATACCTCCATATATGATATTTAGTGATAGTTCTTTAAAGACTATGAGTATAAAATATCCAATAAATAAAAAAGAAATGCTTTTAATACCAGGAGTTGGAGAAATAAAATATGAAAGATATGGAGAAAACTTTGAAAAAATAATTAAATCCTATATAAAAGAAAATAACATAAATATAGAAAATACAAATTTACTTAAATATGAAGAAGGTAAAGAAGATTTAAGTATTCCCTTTGAAGTTACAACAGATTTAGAGCTTTTTACAAAACTTAATGAATTAAGAATTAATTTTGCAAAGAAGGAAAAGGTACTTCCACAGATGATATTATCTAAAAATACATTAAAAGAACTAAGTGGAAGATATCCAACTAAAATAGAAGATTTAAAAGATATATCTGGAATAGGACCAAAGAAAATAGATAAATATGGAGAAAATATAATAAATATAATAAGAAATTATGTTGAGGAAAAAAAACTAAGTATAAATTGGGAAGAAAAGAAAAGAAGAAAACTAATAATAGACGGAGATGGAAGAAGTAATGAAGAGCTATCTTTAGATATGTTAAAGGAAGGAAAAACTTTAGAAGATACTTCAAGGGAAGTTGAGGTTTCAGTTTCTACTATATTAGGCTATGTTACAGATTTCATAAAGTCAGGAGAAGAGTTTTCTATTAATTTACCTTTAGATAGTCTTTATAATGAAAATGAAGAAAAAGTCATTATAGAGGTTTGTGAGAAAATAGGATATGAAAAAATTAGTGATATAAAAAGAAAACTTCCAGATACAATTAAATATGAATCCATAAGAGCTGTTATACTTAAAAAATACTATTTAGGAAAATAAATAATATTTTTAAGAAAAAAATTTTCTAGGTTATTTTAGTATAAAAAGTATAACAAAATATATTGATTTTTATATTAACTTCAAAATATATTTTAAATATAATTTATTTTAAAATAACCTTTTAGTATTATAAGATAATAATAAAAATAACTTAAAGATTAATAATTATTAGAAAAGTTATTAAATTATATTATTCTGAAAAGAAATTTTATTAAAGTAATATATAAATTATTATATTTATATATTACTTTAATAGTTTAAAATTTATTTATTTTTCTTTACTATATTATTCAAATAATTATATAATAAAATTTAATGAATCTACATTCATTAAATTTATCTTATAAAAATTAGTTTCTAAATATTAAATAATTTATTTATAGAAAGGAGATTAGATGAGTAAAAATAAAACAGATTTAGGAAAAGGTTCTGTAGGAAGACTACTTTTAAAGCTTTCTTTACCAGCTATTATAGCTCAACTTGTTAATGTACTTTATAACATAGTAGACAGGATATTTATAGGAAGAATACCTAACGGAGATGTTGCAATGGCAGGAGTTGGAGTAGCTTTTCCTATTATTATGATAATATCTGCCTTTAGTGCTTTTATAGGTATGGGTGGAGCGCCATTAGCTGCCATAAAAATGGGTGAAAAAGATAATGATGGTGCAGAAAAAATAATGAGCAATAGTTTTTCTATGCTTATAATAATAGGACTTATTTTAACTATAGGATTTTTAATATTTAAAGATCCTATACTTTGGGCTTTTGGAGCTAGTGAAGGAACAATAGTATATGCTAAGGATTATCTAACTTTATATTTAATAGGTACAGTATTTGTACAAATTTCTTTAGGAATGAATCCTTTTATAAATACTCAAGGGTTTGCTAAAATCAGTATGGTAACTGTAATGATTGGAGCTGCTATAAATATAATTCTTGATCCTATTTTTATATTTGTATTTGGTATGGGTGTTAAAGGTGCAGCTTTAGCTACTATATTAGCACAAATAGTTTCGGCTATATGGGTATTATTCTTTTTATTTGGTAAAGGAAGTATACTTAAAATAAAATCAAAATATTTAACTCCAGATGTTAAAGTTATTTTTAATATAATGGCTCTTGGAGTATCTCCTTTTATAATGCAAGCAACAGAGAGTTTAGTTTTAATATCTTTAAATAATAAACTTCAACTTTATGGTGGAGATTTAGCTGTTGGAGCTATGACTATAATGAGTAGCATACTTCAGATAATACTTTTACCTCTTATGGGATTATCTCAAGGAGCTCAACCTATAATAAGCTACAATTTTGGAGCTAAAAGTTTAGAAAGAGTTAAAAAAACCTTTAAATTATTACTTACAAGTTGCTTAATTTATACTGTAGGTATGTGGTTTTTACTTATGGTATTCCCAGAAGTATTTGTTGGAATATTTAATAATAAGCCGGAATTAGTTCAAATAACTTCTTGGAGTATAAGAATCTTCTTTGCTGGTATTTTATTATTTGGAGCTCAAATAGCTTGTCAGCAAACATTTCTTGCACTTGGTCAAGCTAAGATTTCTCTTATGTTAGCTTTACTTAGAAAAATAGTATTACTAATACCACTTATTTTTATATTACCAAGATTTTTTCAAAATAAGCTACAGGGAACATTATTAGCAGAACCAATATCAGATATATTAGCAGCTTTAACTACTATTATATGTTTTATTATATTTTATAAAAAAACTCTTTCAAAAGATGAGGAAAAAACAAAAGAAATAATAGAAGTATAAATGAAAACTTAAATAAAAAACTTACTAAGAAATATTCTGTTTTTTAGTAAGTTTTTTATTTTTACAAAATTTATGATTATATAGTTTTTTTATAAATTACATAAAGTAATTTTAAAAAATTAATTATATAATTAAAAGTAAATTTAACTCTTAAATAATATACTCGTAAATGAGATATAAATAATAAATAAAAAATTTAAAGTGAAAAATATAAAATAAATAATATATAATTAATGTGTAAAAAATTTTTATACAGTTATATCTAAAAATAATAATAGAAAAGAAAAGTAATATTTATAAATACTTCTTATTAAAAACAGATTTATTTTCTTTTTTTGTTTTAAATGAAATATACAAATTAGTATTAGAGTTAATAAAAATATATTTATTAAAGTAGAAAATTTAATGAAAGAGGAGAACACTAAATGAAAAAGATATTGATAACTGGTGGAGAAGGATTTTTTTCTTCAAGATTTGTAAAAAGATACAAGGATGAATTTAATATATTAGCTTTAGGTAGAAAAGAGCTGGACATAACAAATGAAGAAATGGTTATAAAATCCATAGAAAAGTTTAAGCCAGATTATGTAATTCATGCAGCGGCAATTGCAGTAACGGATTTTTGCAACAAAAACCCTGAAATGGCTTATAAGATTAATGTACAGGGTGCTGTAAATGTAGCTAAAGCTTGTAAAAAAGTTAATGGAAAGCTTATTTTTATAAGTTCAGAGCAAGTTTTTAATGGAAATAAGGAAAGAGGACCATATGATGAAGAGCATACTCCAGTACCTAATACTGTATATGGTGAAAATAAATTAGAGGGAGAAAAGTTATTAAAAGAAATTATTAAAGAGTTATGGATAGTTAGATTTACATGGCTTTTTGACTTACCACAAAGAGGAATAAAAATGGCAGAAAATATAATGTGGGAAGTTATAAAATCCTTATTAGAAGATAAGAAAATAAAGGCATCACCAAATGAATTTAGAGGTATGACTTATTCTTATGAAATAATAGAAAATTTTCCTAAGTTATTTCATTTACCTTATGGAATCTATCACTTAGGTAGCGAGAATAATTTGAGTAGGTATGATGTAGTGAAATATATATTAGAAGAAATGGGACTTTATAATAGATTAGAAAATTTATTAATAAAAGATAGAGAGAAATATAAAGATAATCCTAGGGACATAAGACTTAATACAAAAAAAGTTCAAGAATTAGGATTAAAGTTTTCAAATACAAAGGATGGACTTAAAAAGTGTATAGAGGATTATAATCTTAATTTTATAATTAAGAATAGATAATATATTTTTATTTTAATCATGGAGTAATAAAAATAACTATATAAAAATAATTAATACTACAATAATAATATAGCAATAGTTATTATACCTATAAAAATAACTAACATAACTTTTATAGGTATAATAATAAAAATACAATAGTATAAATTAATAGTATAGAAATAATATCTATAAGGTTATTATACTATATTAAATTCTTTTAAATATTTATAATAAATATTAGTTACTGAGTATATTAATAACATAATTGTATTATAAATTAAGGGATTATATATAATTACAATATATTTTTGCTTAATTTTTAATTTGTCATAATTTATTTTATGAAATAAAAGTATAAGGAGAATATTATGAGTTATACAACTAATAGGCAGCCACAAGGAATGTCTAGGAATATTAAAAGTTTACTTAGAGAAGGAGCTGTAGCAGAAATAGTAGCAATAAATGATTATAGTTATTTTATAAGGAAAACAGATATAAAAGATTTAAAAAAGTTATTTCATCATATAATGGAAGATGAAAAGAGACATTATGGAATGTTTCTTAAAGCCTTAAGAAACATTGATAAAGAAGAGAAGGAACTAGAGGAAGAAGCTAAGGAGCATGTTAATATATCTAATAAAACAAAAATAAAGGCAAATGAAAGCAAGTCAGATAATAATAGTGACATATTAGATTTTATTCGTGATGGAATAAAAGGAGAGCTAGAAGCTATAATATTATATGATTCTTTAGTTGAAATTATAGAAGATAAATGTATAAAGGAAATAATAAATGAAATAACAAGAGATGAAAAAGAGCATGTAGAAGAATTGACTAGAGCTTTGTTAATTTTAGATAAAGATACTTATGGAGATTTATAAGAAAAGAGTAGTTTTAAGGACTAATATATTTTAAAATTTTATCAGTGTTTAATTAATTTTTTAAATGGAACTTAAAATATTAAGTTCCATTTAAAAAATTAGTCTTAACATATAAATTCTACTCTTTATTTTTAATACTAACTTTAAATTTATCACTTATTTATAACATAAGTTTAAAAGTAATGATAAAAGTAATAAGTATACTTTATTACTTTTTGATTATAAAAATAATTTAAAAGAATATTATAAAAATTTTATCTAGTAATTAAGTTTTTTTTCATAAAATATCTTTTATGATCTTCTGGACAATTATCTAAAGTACCAAATACTTCATAACCATTTCTTATATAAAAATCTTTTGCTTGAAAGTCAAAAGTATCTAAATGTATAAGATATACCCCTTGACTTTTTGCTAAAGTTTCAATATGCTTTAGGAGTTTTTCTCCATATCCTTTATGTCTATAATTTTCTTTTATCCAAATAGAATCTATGTATAAACAATTCCAGCAATACATTCTACTATTTATCCCACCGATGATATTATCCGAAGAATCTTTTAAAACTCTATTTATTTCTATAAAATTTTCATTTTGAGTTGAAGGAACTTTACATAAATTATATTTAACTAACTCATCAATAACAAAGCTTGCTTCTTCTTCAGTACTTTTTTCAATTTTAATATTACACATAATTATAACCTCCCAATATTACCATTAAATTTTAGTATAAATTAATTATATATAGTTTTAAAGATATGATTGGAAATTTATTATATTTTAATTATCATAGGATTAGTAATTAAAATATAAATGTACTGTTATATTTGTTCATTAATATACTAATTATTATTAAAATTTAAAGTATTATTTATAATAATGTATTATAAATAAAGTTTTTGTTAAAAATACATATTAAACTATAAGTTTAAAATATTAATTAATATTTTAAAAATCAAAGTATTATTTTATAAATAAAAAGTAATTATATATATAAAATAAAATTAAGGACCTTATATTATTATAAATAAAAATAAATTAATAAACTTTATTAACAATAATTAAATTTAATCCCAAATTTATGTTAAATTAGAAAATTAGGTGTAATATATAAGTTATAAGATATAATAGAAAGAAGGTAATATTATGGAAGAAAAAATTGTAGAGCTTTATTCATATTGGGGAGTTCCGCTAAAAAATAAATTTGTAGATCAAAATAGTGATGTATTAGCTGTGATTATTCCAGGAATAGGATATACTTTAGATAGATCAGTTATGGACTATTCAAGAGAATTAGTAATAGAAAAAGGATATGATGTATTAGGTATAGAGTTTGGATTTCAAGTTCTAAGAAAATCTTTAGATGTTAAAACTGAATTTAATATTATGGCAAAGGAATCCGGTGAAGTTTTAAATGAAGTATTAAATAAAAAGTATAAAAGAATTATATTTATAGGAAAAAGTGTTGGAACGGAAGTTCAAAATATTCTTGGAGATAATATAAAAAGCATAGAAATTGTACATATATATTTAACCCCAGTAGATAGAACTGTAGAACAAGGAATAAAGCATAATTCTTTAGTAATAACTGGTTCAAAGGATCATTTAATTACAAGAGAAAATGTAAATAAAATAAGAAGAGATGAAACTGTTACCTTGGTTGAAATAGAAGGAGCAGACCATTCATTAAATCATTCTGAGGGAGTAATGAAGAGCATAGAAACATTACAAACTACAATAAAATCAGAATTAGATTTTTTAGATTCATTATATTAAAAACTACATTAAAAATAAATACAAAATAAAAAATTATAAAAAATATAAGATAGAAAATTAATTGAAAAATTTTTAATAAGAAAATAAAGCAAATGGTAATATGTAACTTACCATTTGCTTTATTTTTTATAATATTATTTTATATAATCTAAAACAGCATTTTATAAGTAGAATAAATAAAATATCTATTTTTTAAAAGTTTTTACACTACTTAAATGGTAAATCTTTTTATAATAATATGTATTTATAAAAGCTACAAGAATATTAATACTTAGAAAGTATATTCTTATTTAATATACTCGTAAATGATAATAAAAATACATAAATAAATTCAAACTCCAAATAAATCTAAAAATAAATAAAAACAAATTATTTATAATAAAAAAGAAAAATAGATTAAAAGAAAATTTCTTAAAATCTATTTTTAAAACATAAAAAGAAAAAATATTAAAAGTATTATTTATAAAATATTAAATATTAGAGATTTAAGAAATTATAAGTTTATTTAAGTAGAAAGGATTATTTTACTATTACAGAAACTCCATCAGGAATAACTGCAACTTTAGCATCTTTTCCTTTTAATTCATAAGCTTTTTCTAAGGCCTCATTAAAGGTGTATGCGTGATCCATATGCATATTTTTTATCATTTTAGGATCACACATATCAGTTACAAGAATTACTTTAAATTTATTTAAAATTCTTGCAAGTATTTGAAATTCCCATTGATCTGGTACAGTTTTATTTCTTGGAACTTTAGATATTTTATTTAAAAGAGCTTTAGGGGATTCAGAATTAGCTAAGTTGTCATAGAAAGATTGTCCGCCATGACCATCATCACAAGCAGATACCATAATTATAACTCCATTTGGATTACAAGTAGCTTCAGCAGCAGTCATTCCCTTTACTGATTGATAAACATTTTGATCTAATGGATAGCCACTATTAGTAACTACTACTATATCTGCATCTACTTTGTCTACCTTTGAAAGCTTTAAAACGAAGTCACAACCTACCTTATGTGCCTTTTCACTATCACCGGCAAAAGCATTTATAATTCTTTTTTCACTATCAATTACAACATTTAAAATAAATGCTAAGTTAGCTTTTTTAGCTGCATAAAGCATATCCTTATGTATTGGGTTTTCAGAAATATTTCCAGTTCTAGCTTTAGGACTAGCTATAAATTCACTACAATGATTTGCCATTATAGTTTCAGCAGAAGCTATGCCAGGTAATATACTTTTTCTTCCTCCAGAGAATCCAGCAAAAAAGTGAGATTCTATAAATCCTTCTGCTATAAGAAGATCTGCTTCCATTGCATATTTATTTAAAACAAGTTCGCCTCCAGAAGGTAAGATTCCTACTTTAACTAAGGTAGTAGGATCTGTTGAAACATGCATAAGAATAGTTTCATTTTCTACGATTTCGGAACCAAATTTATTTATAAGTTCTTCCTTTGTACTTGGTCTATGAAAACCAGTTGCAATAAGTATTTTTATATCTATTGAAGGATTAACTTTTCTTATTCTTTTTAATAAAATAGGCATTGTAATTTTACTTGGTACAGGTCTTGTGTGATCACTAGTTATTATTACAACATCCTTTTTGTCCTTTACTAAAGATTCTAAGGTTTCGCTGCCAATAGGATTATCTAAAGCTTTCTCTACAATTTCCTCTTGAGATAATTCAGGTTTAAATTCTGAAGCCTTTGATTCTAAAATACCAGCTAAATTATTATCATCTATTTCTATATCTATTAATTTTTTGTGATAAGGTAATTTTATTTTTGCCATTTGTAACATCTCCTTATATTTTATTTATCATACTAGCAAAATAACCGGCGCCAAAACCATTATCTATATTAACAACAGTAACTCCACTAGCACAGCTGTTAAGCATAGATAGTAGAGGAGCAAGTCCATTAAAGTTAGCTCCATATCCAACACTAGTAGGTACTGCTATAATAGGTTTATCCACTAGGCCAGAAACTACACTAGCTAAAGCTCCTTCCATTCCTGCAATTACTATTATTACTTTAGCATTTCTTATTAAATCTAATTTATCAAATAATCTATGAATGCCAGCAACACCTACATCATAAAATGTTTTAACTTTATTTCCAAAAATTTCACAGGTTTCCTTTGCCTCTTCAGCTACAGGAATATCTGATGTACCAGCAGTTAAAATTGCTATATAACTTTCACTTTTTTGTGATGAGTTATTTAAAATCTTTATTTTATTTAAATAAGAAGTTTTATTTTCTTTATAAATTTTAAAATTTATAAAATGGTTTTTTAAATATTCATTCTTTAAATATGATTTTTTCCTCTTTATATTAAAAGTTTTTTTCTTTACTGCTTTTATAGTTATAGTTCTAGCTAAGAGATTAAAGCTAGCATTATTACAAAAAGTATGTACTTTATCATAGATTTCTTTATTAGCTCTAGTAGCAAGAATATTATCATTATTTTTAATCATTTCTTTTATTATATTTACTGTTTGATCTGTGGTTTTACCTTCACAGTAAATAACCTCAGGATAACCAACTCTAATATTTCTATGATTATCTATCTTTGCATAACCTAAATCTTTAAAGGGAAGATCTATAAGTTTATCTAGTGCATTATCTACTGAAAGATTATTTTTTTCTACTTCTTTTAATATGTTTTTTAAATATTCTTTATCCATAAAAACTCCTATAATACTATTTAAATTCTTAATTTAAGCTTCCTTTTTTATAACCATCTAAGTCTAAAGTTACATATTTGTATC
>NZ_FQVM01000018.1 GCF_900129365.1 Clostridium fallax | reverse complement strand
AAGGGAATAAATTTATAAATTTGCCAAAATTATTTTTGTAAGGATATTTATAAAGTGATATTATAAAGATAATTTATATATAATAAAAACTTAAAATTTTCAATATTAAAATTAGATATATATTTGGGGATTTTATTATACCTATTAAAGAATAAATTTGGGGAAAGATATAACAAGGTTTTATGTTAATATATACAAAGAAATTGGAAAAATATTTGTAATTTAAGTATTCTATATTTTTAAAGAACAAAATTAGTTAAAAATATAAGGTTAAGATAATAAAGATATTATATAAAAATAAAATGCTTGAGTATAAAGTATTTTATTTTTAATAGTATTAAATAATTTTGGTGATTAAATTTTAGATGAGATTAATAAAAGAAAAATCAATGATAATAATATTTAATTTTAAATATTATTATATGTATTTATATATAAAACAATGATATAATACTAATTATTATTTAAAAATAATTAGCGTTGTTTTAGATTTTATATAGATAGGAGAGGATAAAATGAAATTAATATCATGGAATGTTAATGGCTTAAGAGCTTGTGTGCAAAAAGGATTTATAGATTACTTTAATAAAGAAGATGCAGATATATTTTGTGTGCAAGAAACTAAGCTTCAAAAAGGTCAAATAGATTTACAACTTGAAGGATATCACCAGTATTGGAATTATGCAGAGAAAAAAGGCTATTCTGGAACTGCAATTTTTACAAAAAGAGAACCTATATCAGTTAATTATGGTATAGGAATAGAAGAACATGATAAAGAGGGTAGAGTAATAACATTAGAATTTGATGATTATTATGTGGTAACTGTATATACTCCAAATTCTAAGCAAAAATTAGAAAGATTAGATTATAGAGTAAAATGGGAAGAAGATTTTAGAATTTATCTAAAAAATTTAGATGATAAAAAGCCAGTAATTATTTGCGGCGATTTAAATGTAGCTCATAAGGAAATAGATCTTAAAAATCCTAAAAATAATAGAAAAAATGCAGGCTTTACTGATGAAGAAAGAGAAGAATTTACAAAACTATTAGATGATGGATTTATAGATACCTTTAGATACTTATATCCAGATAAAGAAGGAATTTATTCATGGTGGTCTTATAGATTTAATGCAAGAAAGAATAATGCAGGATGGAGAATAGATTATTTTGTAGTTTCTAATAGGTTAAAGGAAAGAATAGAAAATGCTGAAATTCATACTGAAATTTTAGGTTCGGATCATTGCCCAGTAGTTTTAATATTAAAATAAAAAAATAATTTTAAAAATAGTTTATCGTTAAATTTATTTTATAAAAATATAAATTACATAATAATTTAAATAAAATAATTAAAAATAAAACCTAGAAGTTTTTAGCTTTGAATTAAAACTTTTAGGTTTTATTTTTATTTGTAAATTAAGTTTCTTAATTAATCATTTTTTTTAAAGATAAGATTAATTCTTATAATAAAATTATACTAAATAATTTTATTATAAGAAATCAATGAGAATTTTGTATATTATTAAAACTTTTGCTTTAGAGTATTTATAAATATAGATAGATAAGTTAAAGATAATGAATAAAATAATTCTATATTTTTTAGGCATGAATAAAATATTTCCATATAATATCTTGTTTATAAAAATATAACATAAAAATTGCCCCGAAAAAGAATAGTATATTATTTTACAAATTTAAAAATTTATCAATAAAATTATATTAATTAAAAGAAATATTGACAATTTTTTAATAAATTATATATAATTACAATAATATCACAATATATTCCAAATATTTAATTAATAGTTAAATAAAAAATAAAAGGGGGAATAAATATGACTAGAAAGTTATGGCAAAAATCAATTTCTTTCTTTGTCACTATAAGTTTTTTACTTTCAGTTGGAATTTTTAAAGTGAATGCTTATGGAGAAGAAAATCAAAAAGAAGAAAACTCTTTAAAAGAGGACTTTATCAAAGCTCTTAAAGAAGAAGAAAATTTAAATTTAAATCCAGAGCTAAAAAAGTATTTAGAAGAAAATAAAGATATAGATACTAATGATGATTCTGAGGAAATTAGAATGGTAATTGAATTAGAAGAGAAACCTGCCATAGAGAATGAAAAAAATACGTCTAAAAAAATCTTATCTAAAGAAAAGAAAATCAAAAATAATCACAAAGATATTTTAAAAAAAATAGAAAAAATTACAGGAAATAAAAAAATAAAAGATTTTGCTTATTTATTCAATGGATTTTCAATTGTTGGAAAAAGAAGTGATATATATAAAATAAGAAGTATTGATGGAGTTAAAAATGTATCTATAGCTAGATATTATAAGCCTGATATGGCTTTTGCTAATAAAATAACAGAAGCTTATAGTGTTTGGAAAGATTATGGATACAAAGGAGAAGGATTAGTAGTATCAATAATTGATACAGGTATAGATTATAGACATAAAGATTTAAAAAATATAGATACATCAAAAACAAAATTAAAGAAAAATGATGTAAAGAGAAAAATAAAGGAATTAAAAAGAGGAGAATTTTTTACAGATAAAGTTCCTTTTGGATATAATTATGCTGATGGAAACTGTAATGTAATAGATGCAGGAAATCAGCATGGTATGCATGTTGCAGGAATAGTTGGAGCTAATGGAGATGATGATAAATTAAATTCTCTTGAAGCTGTAAAAGGAGTTGCACCAGAGGCTCAACTTTTAGCAATGAAGGTTTTTTCTAATAATTTAGGAGATGCATCTAAAAATGATAATGGCTTAAAAGGCGCTTATGATGATGATATAATTGCAGCCATTGAAGATTCAGTTAAATTAGGAGCAGATGTAATTAATATGAGTTTAGGATCGCCAGCAGGATTTCAAGATAAAAATTCTCCAGAACAAAAAGCTATAGAAAAGGCTGTTGAGCAAGGTGTTTTGGTAGTTATATCTGCAGGAAATTCAGGAGTATCTACTAATAACAATAGTTGGAGCCAACCAATTAATTTATTAAATTCAAAGGATACAATAACTTTAGGATCACCAGGTACCACAGAGTCAGCATTTACAGTAGCATCTTTTGAAAATACTAATATGGTAACTAATGTACTTAAATATACATCTAAGGATAAAAGTGATTATATTGCTTTCACGCCTGTAAAAGGAACTGATACTAAGCTTTTAAATAAAGCTAAAGGTTTAGTATATTGCGGATTTGGAAAAGAAGAAGATTTTAAAGATAAGGATTTAAAGGATAAAATAGCTTTAATTGAACGTGGAGAAGTTACATTTAATGATAAAGTGAAAAATTCCTTAAAAGCTGGAGCTTCAGGAGTTATAATATACAACCATAAAGCTGGTGGAGATGTTACTATGGGTATGGAATTACAAGAAAAATCCATACCGTCAATTAGTATAGGACATAAAGATGGTGAAATCTTAAAAGCTTTAGTAGAAGATGTAAAAATTGAAGTATTAGATAAAATGAAAGCTATAAATAATATTGATAAAAATGACATATCACAATTTTCATCTTGGGGGCCAACTCCTAATTTAGAATTTAAACCTGAAATAATAGCTCCCGGTGGAGATATATATTCTTTAGCTAATAATGATAAATATCAGGTGATGAGTGGCACTTCTATGTCATCACCTAATATTGCAGGATCAGAAGCCTTAATTTTAGAAGCATTAAAAAAGAAAGGGATAAACTTAAAAGGAAAAGAGCTTATTGATTTTGTAAAAAATACATCAATGAATACAGCAGAAATTTTATATGATAAATACAGCAAAGAAAAAGTTCCTTATTCTCCAAGAAGACAGGGAGCAGGTATGATACAAATAGAAGATGCTATAAAAAACAATGTAATAATTACAGATAATAAAGGAAAAGCAGCTGTAGCTTTAAAAAATATTGGAAAGTCCAAAACTTTTAAACTTAACTTAAAAAATTATTCAGATAAAGATATTACATATTATTTAGACGATACTGGAGTGCAAAGTGAACAAATCAAAGAAGATAAAAGAATAGGTGCTTATAAAATACCAGAAAGTAAAGTATCCTATGACAAAGAAAAGATTACAGTACCAGCTAATGGAGAAAATACTGTGAATATAACTATAACTTTGCCTGATAATTTTGAAAAAAATAATTTTATAGAAGGTTTTATAAGATTCAAAGGTGAAGTTGGAAGTATTCCTTACTTATCAGTACCTTATATGGGTTTTTATGGTGATTTTAGTTTAGATAAGGTTTTCGATCCACCTTATTATGAGAAAACTAGTGAAATAGGATTAACTGGATTAGGTGAAGTAGGACCTTTAGGATTTTCTTTATATGGTTTTAATAAAGATATAAATACAATAGGATTTTCACCTAATGATGATAAATTAAAGGATATAATTTTACCTAATATATATTTACTTAGAAATTTAAAAACTTTAAAGATAGAAATATTAGATGAAAATAAAAATGTAATAAAAAATTTAAGTAATGAAGAAGAAATAAGAAAAAATCTTCTTGAAGAGTTACCTAAAGTAAAAGGTACATTATTAGGAAATGGAGTATGGGATGGTAAGATATATAATAGTGAAACAGGTAAAGAAGAATTAGCTAAAGAAGGAAATTATTCTTACAAAATAACCTTTACATCAGATTTAGATGATGCAGTAGAGCAAAGTTTAGAATTACCATTTAAGCTAGATATAACTAAACCTAAAGTAGAAATTCTATCTTTAGATAAGGAAACTTTAAAGGATGATAAAGATAAATATTATGATTCTTATGTTTTAACTTGGAAAGCTGAAGATGGACAAACTGATATTAATAAAAGTATTGCATTTTATAGTTTGAACAATAACAGTCATAAAATAGATAAAATAACAGAAGTATCTAAAGGTGTATTTAAGGCACCTCTCGATATAAAAGATAATGAGATAAATAACATAGAGCTTGCAGTAAGTGATAATGCAGGAAATATAGGAATTACTTCTAAGGTTTTTGAACTTGGAAATGCTAAAGCAATATCTTTCTATGGAAACTTTAAAGATACTTTTGGTATTTCTTCACTAAAAGATAATAATTTCAATATTAAGGGACATGTAAGTAAAATTGTAGATAAATTATTATTAGATGAAAAAGAAGTAAAACTTAATGGAAATCAATTTGAAGTTAATTTTAAACCAAGTGATGGAGTAAATAATTTAAAATTTAAAGCTTTAGACAAAGAAGGAAGAAAAATAATCAACGAAGACTTAGAAGTTAAATTTGATTTAAAAGCTCCTGAAATTTTATCTATAACTCCTAATTTACCAGTAGATAAGAACTTTGTTACTAATAATAGTAAGTTAAAAGTATCAGGTAGAATAAGAGATAATAATTTAAAAACTGTGTTAGTAAATAAAGAAGAGGGAAATATTAAAAATCTTCCAAATGGAGATAAAGACTTTGAAAAAGAAGTTCAGCTAAAGCCAGGCCTTAATGAAGTATTAATAGAAGCTAGAGATGAAGCTAATAATTTAGTGTCAAGAAGCTATAAAGTAATATTAGTAGATAAAGTTCAAAAATTTGATATTGATTTTGACAACTTAAAATCTGTTACTGTATTAAACCCTAAAGAAATAAAAGAAGATAACTTTAAAATAACAGGACATGTAAGCTATAGACCTTTAGTTTTAAAGATAAATGATGAAGAGGTTAAAGTTAATGATGATTTATCCTTTAGCTATGATGTTAAGCTTTCTCAAGGTTTTAATAAAATAAAGGTTTACGGAACAGATATAAATGGAGCAGAGGTTTATAACTATGCCTTTAGAATTTTATATGACTCAAAGCTTCCAAAGTTATCCTTAGAAGAGCCTGTTACTAAAGGAGATGGAAAGATATATACTAATGAAGATTTTATTATAGTAAAAGGATCTGTAACAGATAATATTTTTGGATATAACTTCTATATAAATGGTGATTCTATATATAATGTAAGTAACTATCCAGTGATAGGAGAAGATAATTTAAAGAGAGACTTTGAAAAGAAAATACCTGTTAAAAATGGAGATAAGCTTACATTAAAACTTAAAGATACCTTTGGTAATGAGATAAATAATCAGTATGACATAGTAGTAGATAAGGAAAATCCAAATGCTCCTAAAATTAATGTTGAAAAATTTGAGGAAAATAAGTCAACTTTAAAGGTTAAATTATCATCAGATGATTCTAAAATAGAAAATATTTTATATAGCTTTGATGGTAAAAACTATTTTAATTATAAAGGGGAATTTATAGTAGATTTTTCAACTAAACTTTATGCAAAAGCAGTAGACTGGGCATCTAATGAATCAGAAAATGCCGTTGAAGAAATTTCTATTGATAAAACTTCTCCTAAAATATCTATAGAAGGAGTTAATGATGGAGAAATTTATAAGGGAAATGTTAAGCCAATTATAAATTCTTCAGATAAAGATAGTAAGATTTTTGTAACTCTTAATGAAAAACCTTATGATAACAAAGAAATAAGTGAAAATGGAGATTACCTTTTAAAAGCTTATGCTGTAGATAAATTAGGAAATAAATCAGAGGAGATTCAATCAAGGTTTTCTATAGATAAAGAAAAATCAGAAGAAAATAAAGATAAAGAAGATAGTAAAGATCCCTCAGAAGTTTCAGAAAAACAAATAGTTTTAGCTGAAAATAACGAAGATAATAAATTAGATAATATAAAAGAAACTAATACAGCTAAAAAAGTAACATCACAAAGCAAAAATACTATCTATAAAGATTTAAGCAAAAATGGAAATAAGAAAGATAATAATAAAAATGATAAAAAGACTATTGATAAATTAGGAAGTAATATTTCAACAAATCTTTTAATTATTTTATCAATATCACTTGTAGGATTTGGGGTAATATTAATAAGAAGAAAAGAACATAAAAAATATAACAAATAGCAATATTTAAAATAACAATAAATTTAAAAAATGCTTAAGCGATAATTTTCTTCAATGTAGATATGAAATTACTTAATAAATAAGTTTTAAAAGAGACTTTATTAAAGCTATTATTATTTAATATAGCTATACTATAAAGTCTCTTTTTCTTATATTTAATAAAGTATATTTTAATTATTTAAATTTTTAGCTAAAAGTATTTTATAAAGGAGAGTTATTAGTTATAAATATTAATATTTTAGAAGCTAAGGATACAACTTCATTTTTATTTATATTAGATAAATCATGTCCGCTATTTTCCAAACTTAAAAGCTCTACTTTGTTATTTGTACTTTTAAGTTTATTATAAAGTTCTATAGAATTTTCGTAAGGAACGATAGTATCTTTTTTACTATGGATTATTAAAGTTTTTGGTAAATCTTCTTTTACATAATTAATAGGACTATATTTATTAATTAAAGAATCCTTATCTTTAATATGATTTAATACATTTAGCATTTCTTTTGAACCTTTTGAGTAATCTAATGTATTTAGATTAGTAGGACCAAAGAAATCTACAATATATTTAACCTTAGAAGAATTTTTAGATAAAGTTAAATCCCCTTGAAAATTAGAGTCATCAGAATAGGCTGCAAGCAAAGAAAGATGAGCTCCTGCTGAGGTTCCTATAACTCCTATTTCATCAGCATTCAAATTATATTTATTAGCATTTTCATGTATCCACCTTATGGTATCTTTAACATCAGAAACCTGTTTTTCAAAGTTTACGTTATTTCTCATAAGTTCATAGGAAGTACTTATAACTGTAAATCCTTGTTCTCTAAAAGTATCTAAAAGAGGAGAAAGAACTGATGGAATAGATTTATCTCCATACATCCAACTGCCACCATGAACATATAAAATAACAGGAGACCCATTAGGCAATTGCTTTTTTGCGCTATATATATCTAAGGTTTGTTTAGAGCCATTTGATTCCTTATAAACAACATCCTTAAAATCCATAGAATCTAATTTTTTTATAGAATTTGAATCAGATATATCTGGAGGGTTTTTTAAAACTTCTATATATTTTTTACCAACGTTAATATAAAGACTTAATTTTCCCCTAAAAATAAATGTAAATGCTAGAATTAATATTAATATTACAATAAAAAACCACTTGAAAAATTTTTTCATCTATGCCTCCTATAGTTATTTAATTATTGTGTTAAAAGTTATTTATAAAAATAATAACATATAATAAAAAATTATAAAAATATAAATTTTTATTATTAATGGTTTTTTATTGAAAATATGTAATCTATAAAAAGCTTTATAGTAATTAATAAAACTGATATTAAATAATTTAAATATCAGTTTTGATTATATAAAAAAGTTTAAGCATATTAAAGTTTTAATATGCTTAATAGGCAAACATCATTATACAAAGCGATATTATAGTTATTGCTACAATCACATTTATAATTAGCATAAAAAGTTTCCTATGTTTTTTAAATCTATTTTCTTCAAACATATAAAGTCCTCCTATAAATATTATTAAAATTAGTTTATCTTAAAAATATATATAAAATATTAAATAATAATAAAAATTTATATAACTAATATTTAATTTATACTTTTAAATAAAATACTCGTAAATGAGTATAAATAAAAAAACAAAAAATCAAAACTTAAATTATAAACAAAAAGTTCATTTAATATTAAAAAAAATAAAATATAATGAAATAAGAACAAAGATTTAATTCTCATAAAGGAGGATACATATTATGGAAAAAATAAAAATTGGGGCTTCAGTAAGAGCAAAAGAAAATATAGGTTTAATGAAAAAAGGAGACTGCGGAATAGTATTAGGGAAAGAAAAAGAACAAGGTAATCATTTAGTTATTAAGATTACTTCAGGAGAAGCTAAAGGCCAACTTCAATTTTTAGATAATTATAAATTAGAAGAAGGGTTTGATATCTTTAATATTTCAGAATATATATCAGAAGAACTTTTAAATAAGTTTCCTATATTGAAGGATGATATAAATAGAAAGGATATACTAGACTTTTTTATAAAAGAACTTACTATGTTTTTAAATGAATAAAATGATTTTATATAATATTAAGATTTCTCTTTTAAATTTTCTTTAAATATATAGTTATATAATTTAATACCTTAAAGTTATTTCTAAATTCTTCGAAAATAAATAATTAAAGAAAGATAATTTTTATAGTTTAAAATAACTTTATTTTTTATAAAATAGGAGGATTACTTATGAAGAAGAAAATAAATTGCAATAGGCTTCATGAAGTTATGAAAGATGAACTTAAAGAGAAGGGGATGGATGTAAATAAAGTTGATAAGGATCTTTTAGAAAAGGTATTAAAAACTATTTATAATCAAAAATAAGAATATTAAATTTTATAAAAAAGCATGTGAATTTTAATACTTATAATTCTTTTAGAGAAGTATTTCACATGCTTTTAAATATTTTATTATTTAAATTTCATTAATTTTATTATTGTTGTCCATTTTTTGCTGAAGATTGATTGTTACTTTGATTTTGCGCTGTATTATTATCATCTTTAGGTTTTTGAATTTCTTGTGATTTTTCATTATCCTTATATTCACTAAAATCTTTATTGTTTACAGTATTATCATTTATATTATTACTACTTGTACCATTGTTTTTATTATCATTAGTTATAATATTACTATTTAAACTAGAATTTTCATTATTATTGGTTTCTGTTTTAACTGAATTATTTACATTAGTTTCACTATTCTTTTCATCTTCTTTTGGTTTATCTTTGTCCTGTGAATTTGAATTAGCACTTATGGAATCTACTATCCAATGATAGAAAGATTTTATTCCATCAAGTATTTTATCTAAAATTCCACTTTCTTTTAATTTAATTCCAGCATCCTTTAAAGAAGTATTAATCTTATCATTTAATAAATTAAGTGAATTTTTAACATCGCTAAAGTTTATGTTTAATTTATTGATTTCTTGCATTAAATCTTGGATTTGCTTTTCATCTTCTGGACTTAATTTTACTGCATAAGTATTTGCTGCTTTATTTACTATTTTTTCTATTTGTTTATCTGATTTAGGCTTTTCTTTAATTACTTCTGTTTTAACATCATTAATCATTCCAGCAGCTTTTTCTTTACCTATTTCATTACCAAGATTTTTAGTAACATTTACTTCTTTTTGAGCTACTTGTTTTTGTTCTGGCTTTATTTCTTCACCTTTTGATTTCTCAAAAGCCATTAAAATTCCTGATAAAGCAGCAGTACCTGTAACAGGAAATGGAGCAGAAGCTATTACATTAGCATCTGTTATACCGGCAGTAATTAATGCATTAGATAACATTGTTCCTGTTACCTCTGTTAAATTATGGGTTGAAACATTAATTCCATTACCTTTACTTAATAGTTCAACATAAGAACTTGATATTGATTGGCTACCTTTTATAGGTTTAGTATTATCTAACCCAAGTTCCTTTCTTATATCTTGATTTGTAACTTCTAAAGTACATACATCATCCTTATTTACCTTAAAATAATCAAACATTTCTTGTTTTTGTGCAGGAGTTAAATCTGCTCCTAAAGTTACTATTTTAGAAACTTCTGCAAAAGCTGTTACAGAGGTTCCAAGAACTAATACTCCTGTCATTAATAGTGCTATTATTCTTTTTTTTATTCCCATTTTTATCACATTAATAAAAAGTTTTAAAATCTTTCTATTAACTTTACTCCTTCCTCTTTAAGTTTTTTATAGCAATGAAAATTTGCTAGTTTAATAAATTGTAAGTAAATTATTAATATATTAAAAAAATCCCTTTAATGGAATAATTAAAATTATAAATTTCAATGTAGAAAAAAACAAGCTATTTTCTACTACAAATATATTGCAAAAATATTTCAATATAAAAATGCTGATTTTAGCTTTATTTTGTAAGCATAGAAGTTAGAGCATCTATAAGAGATTTAGTCTTCTTTAAATTATCTATATAATCATTTACATGAGTTTTATAATATTCTAATCCTCTATCAGTGATTGAATAAAGCTTTTTACTTCTTTTATTTAAAAACTCATCACCTTCCCAATGACTTGTTACATATCCTCTCTCCTCAAGATCATAAAGAGTATCGTAAATAGTTCCTGTAGATACTGGAAAAGGTAATGTTGAATCTTCAAATCTGTTTTTAAAATCTTCATATACTCTATTTCCAAAAACAGAGTGACCTTTAGCTAGTTCTTTTAAAATATAAAATATATAAATCTGTTTTGTATTAACAACATTTCTAGGCGCAATTATTCTATTTCTTCCCTTTGCCATACTAATCCTCCGAAAAATAATATTTATACATAAATAATAACATTTTATTTAGTTTTTGAATACTATGTAATAAACTAAAGAGATAGGAGTGGTAAACTTTGTCAAGAAGAAAAAATTGTTGTGGCTGTGGCGGACGAGTATCCTATAATTATGGTGGATATGGTTGTGGATGTACAGGAAATTATGGCAACTGTCCAAGTTTTTTCAATGGCTGTGGATGTGGAATGGCACCGTTAGGAGGTTATTATTATAATAATCCTATATTTTTATTATTGCTTTTAGGTCTTTTAGGTAATAATAGAAATTGCCGTAATAAAGGTCTTTTCTAAAATAGGATAAAATATATAAAATCTAGGAAAGGTATCTTTCCTAGATTTTATATTTATAAGAAATTATATTAATAATTTATAATTAAAAATAAATAGTATAGTATATAATTAAAAATAATTTAATTAATATATAAACTAAATTATTTTATAATGATTCATAATAACTTTTAAGAAGTAGTGAATCTTTTTCTAATATAGGACTTTCACAGATAATACATCCTTTAATATTATAGTCTACAAAAGCCTTTAGGCAATCTTTATAATTAAAATCTGATTCTAAAAAAGGAAGGTGATTTCTTTCTCCTTTATTAGTGTAGTGAATTCCAGATAAATGTATGTGCATATCATCTAAGGCTTTTCTTCCTAAATTTTCACCTATATATTCTAAAATTTCTGCAAAGTCTTTATATTCTTTTAGTGCGCCAATTCCTCTTGCATGTATATGAGAAAAATCTATACAAAGCTTACAAGTATCTACTTCTTTACATATAGTAACTAATTCTTTTAAGTCACCAAATTGAGTAGCTTTTCCTGTGGTTTCTAACCTATAAAAAACATCAGTTTTAGGTAGTCTTTTTAAGTTGTGCATTATTTTTTCTAAGGTTTCTTCTTTAGATTTTTTTAAGTAAAAACCAGGATGAAACACTAAGCTGCTACCTCCTACAGAATCTAAAGCTTCTGCTCCTTTTATAATCCTTTCTAAGGATTTATCTATTTTATCTTCCTCTTCTGCATTTAAATTTATAAAATAAGATCCATGTGCAGATAAATAAAAATCATTTTTATTTTTAGATTCTATTATTTTATTTCTATTTTTATCAGTAACATTGACAGATCTTACAAAGGGAAGTTCCATTGCATGAAGACCAATTTTTTTTAAATAATCTATACCAGTACTATAAGTAAATTTCATTCCTTCTTCTCCTAAAGGAAGTCCTGAAATACCAAATAATAATTTGTCCATAATAATTATCCTTTCTTTTTTTATTTGAGTATATCAAATAAACTTTGCTTTAACAATTAGATCATATTTATTATAAATGAATATTTAGTTGCAATATAATAAATATTTATCTAAAATTAGATATAGCTTAATAAAATGGAGTGATATAAATGGAAGAAAGACTGCAAAAGTATATGGCAAAATGTGGAGTTGCATCTAGAAGAAAATGTGAAGAATTCATATTAAATGGAGATGTTACTGTTAATGGAGTTAATGTTACTGAATTAGGAGTTAAAGTTAAAGAAGGCGAGGACGAAGTTACCTTTAGGGGAAAAATAATTACTCCTGAGGAAGAGAAAGTTTATATAATGATAAATAAACCAGAAGGAATAATAACATCAGTAAAAGATGAGAAAAATAGAAAAACAGTTATTGATTTAATAAATGTAAAGGAACGTATATATCCTATAGGAAGACTTGATTATGATAGTTCAGGTTTATTACTTCTAACAAATGATGGTGATATATATAATAAAATAATTCATCCAAGAGTTAATATTGACAAAGTGTATATAGCTTTAGTTAAAGGTACTTTTTCTCAGGATGAAATTAAGCAATTTGAAAATGGAGTAGACATAGGAGGATACATAACATCTAAAAGCTCTATTAAAACCTTAGAAAAATATTCAAATTCATCTAAGGTTGAAATAAAAATACATGAAGGAAAAAATAGACAAATAAGAAAGATGTGTGCTGCTCTTAATCATGAAGTAGTATCTTTAAAGAGAACGAAAATCGGTAAAATTCATCTTAAGGATTTGCCAAAGGGGAAATGGAGAAACTTAACAAAGGATGAACTAGACTATATTAAGAGTTTATAAAAGAGAAAAGGTGATAAAATGTTTAATTATGTAGGTGATATAAGTAAGATTTCTCATTATATAATAGATAATTTTTTAGTAAATAAAGATATTGCAGTAGATTGTACTTTAGGTAATGGTCATGATACAGACTTTTTAAAGGAAAGATTTAATAAGGTATACTCCTTTGAAATTCAAAAAAATGCAATAGATCAATATAAGGAAAATAATAAAGATAGTAAGGTTTTTTTAATAAATGATTCTCATGAATTTATAGATAACTATATTAAAGAACCAGTAGATTGTATAATGTATAATTTAGGGTTTTTACCTGGAGCAGATAAAAATATAACTACTCTTAAAGATTCAACAATAAAAAGTATAAAAGCTTCTTTAAATTTATTAAGAAAAGGAGGAATAATCTCTATAGCATCTTATGTTGGTCATGAAGAAGGTAAGAAAGAATATGATGAAATTTTAAATCTTTTAGAAAATCTTTCCAAAAAGGATTTTGGAGTTTTATCTCATCAATTTGTAAATAGAAATAATAATCCTCCGATACTATTTATAGTTGAGAAAAAGTAAGGGATTTTAACCCATTTATTGAATTATAAATTTATAAATGATAAAATTATATGGAAGGTTTATTATGTAATTTTGGAGGATAATATGAATTATGGATATAACTAATCAAGACTTAATGAGATTAATTCAAGTAAAATTTGCAAGATTAAGTAAAGGGCAAAAATTAATAGCAGAATATATTTTAAAAAATTATGATAAAGCTGCTTTTATGACAGCAGCAAAATTAGGTACAAGTGTTGGCGTAAGTGAATCTACAGTTGTAAGATTTGCAAATGAATTAGGCTACAGTGGTTATCCAAAATTACAGAAGGCTTTACAGGAATTAATAAAGAACAAACTTACAACTGTTCAACGTTTAGAATTATCAAACGATTACATAAGTGAGGAAAATGCTTTAAAAGGTGTCCTTAAAGCTGATATGGAAAATATTAGGGTAACTTTGGAGAAAATTAATCATAAGACCTTTGAAGAGGTTGTTAATAATATATTTGAAGCTAAAAGAATATACATAATTGGTTTAAGAAGTTCCTCTGCATTATCAGAGTTTTTAGGATTTTACTTAAACTTAATTTTAGATAATGTAAAGGTAATAGGAAATGGAATAAGTGATATATTCGAACAAATGATAAATGTAGGAGAAGGAGACTTAGTTATTGGAATAGGATTTCCAAGATATGCAGTTAAAACTATAGATGCTTTAGAATTTGCTCAATCTCGTAACTGCAAAGTAGTTGCTTTAACTGATAGCTTGTTATCTCCATTAGCATCCAAAGCAGATTTTACTTTAATAGCTCAAAGTAATATGGCTTCTTTTGTTGATTCATTAGTAGCACCATTAAGTGTTATAAATGCTTTAATTATAGCTGTAGGTATGAGAGAAAAAGATAAAATAGCTTCTACTTTCAATGATTTAGAAAAGATTTGGAAAGATTATCATGTATATTCTTATACAAAGGGATTAAATGATATAAAATAATGGTGTTTAAGGAATTAAATATAATTTATAACTTTAATAGGAGTTTTCTTAATAATAGAAAACTTCTTTTAAAGTTATAAATAAAAGTTATAAACTTAAAAAAATAATCTCTTATAAAATAGATTTTTCTATTTTATAAGAGATTATTTTTTTAAGGCATTACTATACATTTTTCTAATATTTGAATATATTAATATAAAAGTTTAAATCTTTGGAGGATTAAATTTATAATGAAAGATACAATAAATCCTAAAACTAATTTAAAGGAAGATAGTATTTCTCATAGATATATTAAAAGTGTTATAGATAAAGTAAAGAAAATTAACAATAATGAAGAAAAATTTATTCAGGCAGTAGAGGAAGTTCTTAATTCTTTAGAACCAGTATTATCTAGATATCCTGAATATATAGAAACTAATATTTTAGAAAGATTTTGTGAACCAGAAAGGCAAATAGTATTTAAAGTTCCTTGGGAAGATGATATGGGAAATATAAAAGTAAATAGGGGATTTAGAATTCAGTTTAATGGAGCTATAGGTCCCTATAAAGGAGGTTTAAGATTTCACCCCTCTGTAGATTTAGAAACTATAAAATTTTTAGCCTTTGAGCAAACTTTAAAAAACGCCTTAACAGGACTGCCTATCGGTGGTGGAAAAGGTGGATCGGATTTTGATCCTAAAGGAAAATCTGATGGAGAAATTAGAAGATTTTGTGAAAGTTTTATATGTGAATTATATAAACATATAGGTAAAGATATAGATATACCTGCTGGAGATATTGGAGTAGGGAAAAAAGAAATTGGATATTTATTTGGATACTATAGGAGAATAAAAGGAACCTTTGAAAATTCAGTTATTACCGGTAAAGATTTATCTTATGGAGGAAGCTTAATAAGACCAGAATCTACTGGTTTTGGTATAGTTTATTTTTGTAGAGAGATACTTAATCATTTTAAGGAAGATATTTATGGAAAGACAGTTGCTCTATCTGGTTTTGGAAATGTTTCATGGGGAGTTTGTAAAAAGATTGCAGAACTTGGTGGAAAGGTAATAACTCTCTCTGGGCCAGATGGATATATATATGATGCCAAGGGAGTTTCTACAAAGGAGAAAATAGATTATCTTATAGAGATGAGAAATTCAGGAAGAGATAAAATTGAAGATTATAGTAAAAAATTTAATGTTCCTTTTTTTAGTGGAGAAAAACCTTGGAAAGTTAAAGCAGATATAATAATTCCCTGTGCTATTGAAAATGATATTGATTTAAATAGTGCAAAAGATATAGTAAAAAATGGAGTTAAATATCTTTGCGAAGGTGCTAATATGCCTTGTACAAATGAAGCTATTAATTATATGAGAGAAAATGGAGTTATAATTGGGCCTTTTAAAGCTGCTAATGCTGGTGGAGTTGCAGTTTCTGTACTAGAAATCAGTCAAAATAATATGAAATTATCTTGGTCTAAGGAAGAAGTTGATCTTAAACTTAATGAGATAATGGTAAATATCCATAAAAATATAGTATCAATATCCTCTCAATATGGTTTTGGTTATGATTTAATTTCCGGAGCTAATATTTATGGTTTTATGAAAGTTGCAAAGGCTATGTATATGCAAGGAATTTATTAAAGTGATATTTAAAATATTATTTATAAGAATACCTTAAGTATAAATGTATAATTATTATTAATATTATATTTACAATTAATTCTAATTTATAATATGCTATTTTTAACCTATAATTTATTCATTAAAATAAGTTATATAATGGATTTTGAGCTAATAATTATTAAATATTAAATGAATATTTTATTTTTTAAATTCAATAACTGTTTTAAAACTTTTTATTACTTTTTTATA
Organism: Clostridium fallax; assembly: GCF_900129365.1. Taxonomy (GTDB): domain Bacteria; phylum Bacillota; class Clostridia; order Clostridiales; family Clostridiaceae; genus Clostridium_AH; species Clostridium_AH fallax. The sequence continues at coordinate 27,147 of NZ_FQVM01000018.1, read as the reverse complement.
AAAATTCATTATATATACCAATCTTAAAGTATTTTCAAAAACTATGAAAGAAGGGGTTTAGCCTTTGATTTCATAGTTTTTTCTTTAATAAATAAAAAAATATTGACAAATTTAACAATATAAAAGTATATTATAATTATTATGTAAATGCAAATCATTTGCAAATATACTTTAAGGAGAATTTTATTATGAAAACAAAAGTTGATATTTTCTCAGGGTTTTTAGGAGCAGGAAAAACAATGCTTATAAAAAAGCTTATAAGAGAAAAGTTAAAAGAAGAGCAGATTTTTATTATTGAGAATGAATTTGGGCAAATCTCTATAGACAGTAAGATTTTAAAAGAATGTGATGTTTTAATAAAAGAAATAAATGCAGGTTGTATTTGCTGCACTGTATCCGGTGATTTTAAAAAGGCAATAAAAGAAATCATAAAAGAATATCATCCTGAAAGAATAATAATAGAACCTTCTGGAGTTGCAAAACTGTCTGAAATTTTAGATTTATTTAATGATGAAAGTTTTAAGGAGCATATAGAATTAAATATGTTAATAACTGTAGTTGATGCCTTAAAATTTAATTTATATATAAAAAACTTCAGTGAATTTTATAAAAATCAGATTATTAAAGGTAAAACTATAATATTAAGTAGAACTCAATTACTATCTAAAGAAGATGTAGATAGAATTGTAGAAGAAATAGAAAAGCTTAATCCTAAAGCTAAGATAATATCAGATAATTGGGATAACTTAGATGGCGATTTTATAGTTAATTTAGGTGAAGAAAAGGAACTAGAAGAAAATAAAGAAAAATATTTAAAAAATAATAATATATTAAAAACCTTTAAAGTTAAGGGAGTTTTAAGAAAGAAAAAACTTCATAATGCTAATGAATCTTTTGAAACCTTATGTAAAAGATTTAATAAAGAATTTTCTGAAGATAAGCTTATTAAAATTTTAGAAAGTTTAGATGATGAAAACCTCTTTGGAAGAATTTTAAGAGCTAAGGGAATTGTAAAGCTTAATAATAAAAGATGGGTGCAGTTTGATTATGTGCCAAAAGAAATAAAATTTAGAGAAACAAAAAATGATAGTATAAATAGTATTTGTATTATTGGTTCTAATATAAATAAAGAAGCTTTAAAAAATCTATTTGATTTTTAAGATAAAAGGAGATTTTTATGAGATTAAAAACCAATATTGAAATAGTAACTGGATTTATTGATGCTGGAAAAACTTCTTTTATTAATAGCTTAGTTGAAAATACTTTAATAGAAAATGAAGATTTAGTTATTTTTCTTTTAGAAGATGGTGAGATAAAAATAAAAGAAGACTTTAAAAATAATGGTAATATTATAGTGAAAAATTTAGATATTTCATATGAAATATCTAAAAAGGATATTTTAAATATTTTAGATACACATAATCCTTATAGAATAATTATAGAATTTAATAGTACTAAAAATTTATATGATTTTCTAAATATTTTTAAAGATAAAACCTTAAATAAATACTGTAGAATAACCACCGTTTTTCATATTACAAAAGCTGAGACCTTTAATATTTATTTAAATAATATGGGAGGGATTTTACTTCCACTAATAGAACTTAGCAATTTAGTTATAGTTAATAATAGTTCATTTGTAGATGAAAATCAATTAAAGGATATAGAAAAAAGAATAGATTTATTTAATCCTTATGTATATATAGTAAATGTACCAGAAGAAAAAAAATTATCTTATATAATGGAGAATTTGACTATATTAGATAATGGATTTTTAAAGAAACTAAGAGTGTTTTTTAAAAAAGTATTTTGTCTATAAAATAAGGAGAAATTAAAGTGATTTATTTAAAAAATAAAACTGATTTATCTAAAAAAGATTTAAAAATAATTATTATATTATTTTTATGTTTATTAATTTCTTCTCCTATAGGAATTAGTAGGATTTTCAAAATTGATTTTACCTTTATAGAAAACTTTTCAACTATATTTATTAGTATTATTTTAGAAGCTATTCCCTTTATTTTGTTAGGGTCTTTTGTATCATCTTTAATACAGATTTTTGTATCTGAAGATTTTATAGAAAGAATTTTACCTAAAAATAAGTTTTTAGGTATTTTAGGGGCTTCCATTATAGGACTTATACTTCCAATTTGTGAATGTAGTATAATACCTATTGTAAAAAAACTGGTGAAAAAAGGAGTGCCTTTAGGAATTGCAATAACTTTTATGCTATCTGTGCCTATTGTAAATACTACAGTGCTAATCTCAACTTACTATGCTTTTTATAATAAACCAATAGTTGTAGTCTTAAGAACAGTTTTAGGACTAGCTACTGCAATTATTGTAGGTAGTATAATAACTTTTGCAAATGATAAAGAAGCTTTAAAAAAAGATAAAGAAAATATAATTAATAGATGTAGCTGTGGTTGTGAATATAACATTGGTGGTTATTTAAATCTTTCAAAAACTAAAATTATATTAAATCATACAACTAATGAATTATTAAATACCACTACATATTTAATAATTGGAAGCTTCATATCTAGTTTGTTTCAATGTGTTATATCTAAAAATAGTATTATATCATTAGGACAAAGTACTACACTTTCAATAATAGTTATGATGATTTTAGCCTTTGTTTTATCTATATGCTCTGAGGCTGATGCTTTTGTTGTTAGAACCTTTATATCGCAGTTTACTTTAGGATCTATATTAGGGTTTTTAGTTTTTGGTCCTATGATTGATATAAAAAATAGTATAATGCTATTTTTCACCTTTAAAACAAAGTTTGTAATAAAACTAATTATATATATATTTTTAATAGTTTATATTTTTAGTAGTTTTATAAATCTTATAACAAAATTAGGAGTAATATAATGAAGAAATTTAATTTCTTGGAGCTTTTAAAATTTTTTATACTTTTTGTTCTTACAATATATTTATATTATTTATTGTCAACAGGTAAAATAACTATATTTCTTCATAAAAAGTTCATTATACATATAAAAATAACCTTTGTAGTTTTTATAATACTTACCATAAATCAGTTTACTAGAATATTTTCTATACCTAATAGGATGGCTATTAGAAAAAGTTATTTTACATTTTTTTTAGTAATAGTCCTTGGAACTTTGGCTTCTTTTACTGGGTTAAATACTAATATATCTGGAAAAAAGGCTTTAAATATAGAAGATTCTAAAAAAAATAATACTATATCAAAAAATAGTAAGGTTGAGGAAGATAATTTAAAAGAAGATATTATTAGATTTAATGATAATAACTATTTTGAAAATTTAAATAAACTTGGTGATAATTTAGATGATTATATAGGGAAGAAAGTTATTATAACAGGATTTGTGTATAGAGAAAGTAACTATAAAGAAAATCAATTTGCTCTTTCAAGATTATTAATGACTTGTTGTGCTGCTGATACTCAATTAGTTGGCATTTTTTGCAAATATGATAATTCAAAGGACTTAAAAGAAAATAATTGGGTTAGAGTAACAGGAGAAATAGAGTCCACTAAATATAAAAATGAAAATGATAAAAAAGAAAAAGTTCTTCCTATGATTAAAGTAGATTCTTTAGAGTCTATTGAAAAACCTAAAAATATATATATCTATCCTTATTCTCTTTATCCTATGAATAATAATTAAAAACAAGAAACTATAGAATAGATCTTTATTCTATAGTTTCTTGTTTATTTTAAATAAGCAAGCAATAATTAATAAACTATTATAATGTTAATTATATAAATAATATTATAAATTAATTAAAGAGAGTTCTTTAGTTTTAACTTTTATATTTTATTATAATTATGAATTTATAATAAAGATTATAAGAATTTTGTAAATAGTAATTATTATTAGTTGACTAAAATTATTAAATGATTTAAAGTAAATATATAATATAAATAATAAAAATGTGAGGCGATTAATTATGAAAGACGAAATAATGAAAGAAATTAGGGCTACTAGTGAAACATTACACGATATGGCTGAACATACAGGATTTATTAAAAGATTGCTTAAGGGAGATGCAAATACTAAAACCTATGGTGAATACATATATAATTTATACTTTGTTTATAAAGCAATTGAAGATAACTTAGAAAAAAATAAAGATAATAAAGTAGTTGAAAAGTTTGCAATTCCAAAAGTTTATCGTGCAGAAGAAATGTTAAAAGATGTTAAATATCTTTTAGGTGATGATTATAAAAATACAGAACTATTAATGAGTACCAAGGTATTTGTAAATAGAATAAATGTAGTTGGAAAAGAACAACCAGAATTATTAATTGCTCATGCATATACAAGATATTTAGCAGATTTATTTGGAGGAAGAACTATATTTGAAATAGTTAAAAAACATTATAATATTCCAGATGAAGGCTTAAACTATTATATGTTCCCAAAGATTGACAATTTAAGAGCTTTTGTAATGGATTATCATGGTAAATTAAATGAAATGGAATTATGTGATTCTTTAAGAGAAAAATTCTTAAATGAAGTAGCAATTTCTTATATCTATAATGTAAGTATATCTAATGAATTAGAATTTATTAGATATGGAAAAGAAGATAAATAAAAGCTAATCTGTTAAGTAAATATATATAAAAGGGCTAGGTATTAAAGATGATTTTAGTATCTAGTCCTTTTTTATTTTGTAATTTTCTAAAATTGACAAAAAGATTATTACAGCGTATCATTATCTTGTTTTAGAAAGAATGTTAGGAGCTGATTTTATGAAAAAAATTATTGTAGTAGGTGGTGGTCCTGCTGGAATGATGGCAGCTATAACTGCTGCAAAAAATGGCAATGAAGTTATATTAGTTGAAAGCAATAGTAAGCTCGGAAGAAAGTTATATATTACCGGCAAGGGAAGATGTAATGTTACAAATAATAAAGACATTGGAGAATTTTTTGATAGCATCCCTGGTAATCCATATTTTTTATACAGCTCCCTTTATAGTTTTACTAATATAGATACTATGAACTTTTTTGAAAACTCTGGTGTAAAACTTAAAGTTGAAAGAGGAGATAGAGTTTTCCCTGTATCTGATAAAGCTTCAGATATTATAGATGCTTTATATAATGAACTTAGAAAAAATAAAGTTACGATTATGACAGATTGTAAAGTTAAAGATATAAAGCTAGGTAATAATCTTATAAATTCTTTAGTTTTAGAAAATGGCAATGAGATTAAAGGTGATGCTTTTATAATAGCTACTGGTGGTAAATCCTATCCATTAACAGGTTCTACTGGTGATGGCTTTAAATTTGCAAAAAAAGCTGGTCATAAGATAACTGAACTAAAGCCTTCCCTAGTTCCTATAGAAACAAAAGAAGATTGGGCAAAAGAACTTCAAGGATTATCTCTTAGAAATGTAACTTTAGAAATATTTGAAGGTAAAAAATCTTTATATAAGGATTTAGGGGAAATGCTTTTTACTCATTATGGAATAACTGGTCCATTAGTTTTAAGTGGAAGTAGATTTATAGAAAAAGGTAAAGATTATAAGATTAAAATAAATTTAAAACCTGCCCTTGATTTTAAGGAATTAGATTTAAGAATACAAAAGGATTTTAAAAAATATCTAAATAAAGATTTTAAAAACTCTTTAGATGATTTATTACCTAAAAAACTTATTCCTATTATTATAGCTTTAAGTGGAATAGATGAAGATAAAAAGGTAAATTCAATTACTAAGGAAGAAAGAAGAAATTTATTAGATGTAATACAAAATCTAACTCTTACGGTTAAGGGGTTAAGACCTATAGAAGAGGCTATTGTAACTGCTGGAGGAGTTACTGTAGATGAAATAGATCCTTCTACTATGCAATCAAAAATAGTTTCTAATTTATTTTTTGCAGGGGAGGTTATTGATGTAGATGCCTTTACTGGAGGATATAATGTTCAAATTGCCTTATCTACAGGATATATAGCAGGAACTAAGGTTGGTGAACTTATATGATAGCTTTAAGAGGAGCAACAACTATTTTAAATAATAGTGAAGAAGATATTAAAACTGAAAGTATAAAATTATTTAATGAAATAATAAAAGAAAATAATTTAGATCTTAATAAAATAATTTCTATAATATTTTCCTGTACAGATGATATAGATAAAGAATATCCTGGAAAATTTATCAGGGAAAATTTTGATATAAAATATGTATCTATTATGCATTTTAATGAAATGAAGGTTAATAAGCCATCATATCTTCCAATGTGTATTAGACTTTCCATATATTATAATGATACAATTAAACAAGAAAATGTAAAACATATATATTTAAATGAAGCTAAAGTTTTAAGAAAAGATTTAGTTAAATAGAGAAAGGATGATTATTTTGAAATTATCAGTTGCAATTGATGGACCAGCAGGTGCAGGAAAAAGTACTATAGCAAAAATAGTAGCAAAGGATTTAAATCTTATGTATATAAATACAGGCTCTATGTATAGAGCTGTTACTTTAAAAGCTTTAGAGAAAAATATAAGTGCTGAAAATGTAGAAGAGGTTTGTAAACTTGTAGAAACTTTAGAAATGCATTTTGAAAATGATGAACTTATTTTAAATGGTGAAAATGTAAATAGTAAACTTACCATGCCAGAAATAAGTAAAAATGTTTCAGCATTTGCATCTATAAAAGAAGTTAGACAAATATTAGTTAAACTTCAAAGAGAAATGTCTACTAAATATAACGTTATAATGGATGGAAGAGATATTGGCACTGTAGTTTTAAAAGATGCCTCTTATAAATTTTTCTTAACAGCTAGTGCAGAAGAAAGAGCAAATAGAAGATTTAAAGAACTTAAAGAGAAAGGTCTAGATGTTAACTATGAAGAAATATTAAAAGATATAATAGATAGAGATTATAAAGATACTCATAGAAAAGTAGATCCTTTAGTTAAAGCTTCTGATGCTATAGAAATAGATACAACAGGTTTAAATATAAATGAAGTTGTTAAAAATATAGAAAGTTATATTAAGGCTTAAAAAGGAGTTAAAATATTATGCAAAAGGTTATTTTATCTAAAAATGCAGGCTTTTGCTTTGGTGTTAAAAGAGCAGTAGATGAAGCTTTAAAAACACAAAAAGAATTCAATAAAAAAATTTATACCCTAGGACCACTAATACATAATGGTGATGTGGTTTCTATGCTTGAAAATAATAATATTTATTCAATAACCTTAGATGAAATTAACAATCTTTTAGAAGGTGATATAATTTTAATTCGTTCTCATGGAGTTTCTAAAAAAGTAATGGAACTTCTAGAAAGCAAAAAATTAAAGGTAATTAATGCTACTTGTCCTTACGTAACTAATATACAAAAGAAGGCAGAAAAATATAGTAATGAAGGTTATGAAATAGTAATTTTAGGAGATAAAAATCATCCAGAAGTTGTAGGAATAAATGGATGGTGTAATGACTCTGCAATAATTACTCCTGATGGTAATTTTTCAAATAAGTTACCTAATAGGGTTTGTGTATTATCACAAACAACTGAAAGAGCTGAAAATTGGCAAAAGACATTATCTTCACTTTCTCTTAAAACTAAAGAAATATTAGCATTTAATACTATTTGTTCTGCTACAGAAGTTAGACAAAAAAGTGCCTTTGAGCTTTCAAAGGAAGTTGATGTAATGTTTGTTGTAGGTGGGAAAAACAGTTCTAACACTACAAAGTTATTTAAAATATGTAAGGAAAATTGCTTAAATACTTTTCATATAGAAAATTTAGAAGATTTAAAGGAAATTGATAAGAATTTATGGAAAAATAAAACTATAGGTATTACAGCTGGAGCATCTACACCTCAATGGATTATAGATGAAATTTTCCAATATTTAAAATAAAAATTTTAAAATTATACCTTAAGTTTTTTAAGAACTAAAATAATTTTAAGAAAATTAAGAGTAATTTCTACTATTAAATATGTATTTTAAATAAAAAGAACTTATATAGTAGCTATTTATAAAAAGCTATTTATGTAGGTTCTTTTTATAATTATTATATTTACTTTATTTTTTACTATAAAATTATTTTAATTAATAATAATTTTAAGTTTTATAGTATAATAATATTATTATCAATAGTTTAAGGGATGCTGATATGAGTATTTATGTAGAAAATTTCAATCTAAAATTTACAAAAGATATACTGAAAGGTAAATATAATAATTTTGTAACAAATACAATAGAAACACCATTAATGGATAAATCAAAAAAACTTACTTTAAAAAATAAATTTAAAATTTATTTTCAGCTTAAATTTATAATATTTGATAATAGGCTTATAGGGTATATTCGCTATGAAAATCTTTCAGACTTTTTTATAAATATCAATGAAATCTCTATAGATTCTAATTATATAGAAGAAATATTAAAATCTAACCTTAGTTTAAATGAAATGTTTTCAAATAAAGTGGTTTATTATGAAGGTTTTGATAATAAAGGTTTAGACAAACTTTTATTAAAATTAGGACTTTTTATAAATAATAAAAGTTTATTAAAAAGATTAGATTTAAAAGATTTTAATTATTCCTATAAAGATAAATCACCATTTTTAGATATTTCAACTTTTGTAAAAGGAAAAGATGAAACTTTAAGATGTGATTTGCAAAATGAAATTTTTAATGATCCTTCTAGGATACCTTTGAATAAAGAAGATATTATTTTAGATCAAAAGCAAGATTATTATTTAAAGGATTTTTCTATATTTTTGAAATATAAAGGTAAACCTATAGGATATGGTCAAATAATAAAATTCCATAACTCTTATATGATAGTAAATTTAGGGGTATTAGATATGTATAGAGGAAAGGGATTAGGTAAATATTTGATAGAAAGACTATTGTATCTTGCAAAAGAAAAAAATATAACTAAAATTTTTATTAGAGTAGATATTGAAAATAATATAGCTTTAAATTTATATAATAATTTAGGATTTAAATATATTGATACAATAACATTTTATAAAAATAAAAAAACAAACTTAGTATAGAATATTTTTATAAAAGGGAACTGTATAAAAAGCTATACAATATATAAAATAGTATACTTAAACATTTGAAGCTAGCATATTAAATTATATATTAACTAAAAACTTTATAATACAGTCCCTTTAAAGAAATTATCTTCAAATTAATCTATAGTTAGAATAAAGATTCCTTTGGCACATATGAAGTTTTTGTATATAAAATATTATCTGTAAGATGAGTACCATAATATCCTCTAGAGTATAGGTTTTCATTTGCATAAGATTTATTAGTTAAATTAGATTTTTCATTAGGATCTTTTATATTTTTCATAATTAAAAACCTCCTTTTTAGTAATATAACCAAAAAGTATAAAATATAATTATGAAATCATTATAAATAAAAATATTTTTAACTTTTATTTATAGTATTTATTTAAAAGAGTAGAAAGTCTTTTAATTCCTTCTATAATTCTATCCTCTGGCATATTAGAATAATTTAGTCTAATAAAGTTGTTATGATTTCCATTAGGAAAGAAAGATCCTCCTGGCACAAAGGCTACATTATATTTTAAGGCCTCTTCTAAAAGCTTTGCTCCATCTAACTCAGGTTTTAGTTCTGCCCAAGTAAATAATCCACCTTTAGATTTTGTAAATTTAATTTCCTTTGGCATATATTCATCTATAGCCTCAAGCATTATATTTCTTCTTTTTTTGTATACATCTATAATTTTTTTAATATGATCATTTAGATTATATTTTTCCATATAATAAGCAACAACTCTTTGATCTAAAGAACTTACCTGAAGATCTGCTCCTTGTTTTATTATAACATACTTATTAATAAGCTCTTTATCTGCAAATATCCATCCAATTCTAAATCCAGGACAAAATGTTTTAGAAAAAGATCCTAGATAAATGACATAACCATCTTTATCAAAACTTTTTACAGTAGGCAATTTTTCACCTTCAAAGGAAAGTTCACTATAAGGACTATCCTCTATAACTGGAATTTTATATTTTGAGGATAATTCTACAAGAGCTTTTCTTCTTTCTAAGGATAAGGTTTTTCCGGTAGGGTTATGAAAATCTGGAATTGTATAAATAAACTTTGCATCTTTATATTTATTTAATATTTTTTCAAGTTCATCTATAATCATACCATCATCATCCATAGGAACCTCTACAAACTTAGGTCCATAAGCTTTAAAAGCATTTATTGCTCCTAAATAACTAGGACTTTCAACTATTATTATATCTCCTTTATTTATAAATAACTTACCTGTAAAATCTAAGGCTTGCTGAGAACCATTTATAATTAATATGTTTTCTATATTTCCCATCATATTAAAAGGTTTTAATCTTTGACTTAAAATTATCTCTCTTAAAGGTTTATATCCCTCTGTTGTACCATATTGAAGGCAAGCTTTACCTTCCTTTTTAAAAACCTCTTCTGTAATTTTTTCTATATTTTCTAAAGGAAATAATTCTGGTGCAGGAAGACCACCTGCAAAGGAAATAACTTCTGGTTTTTCTGTTAATTTTAATATTTCTCTTATTTCTGAAGCCTTTAATTTTTTTGCTGCCTCTGAATAACGTATATCCATTAAATTGTCCACCTCCAAAGAATATATTAAAGAAAAATTGTATATACTTTTAAAATTATTGCTAAAATTTATACTAATATTAATTTTATTATTATTTTTATAAAATTGCAAGAAAAGCTCATGAAACATTCAAAATTCTATCACTTTAAATAATTATTATGTAATGAAAACTAGATTATTTATATAATTTTTTAACTGAAATTTATAAGGGTATTTACAATCAAAATATCTATATACTTAAATAATAAGTAAATATAGTTTAAAAATAATAAACTTTAAATCATATTAAAAGAAGCTTTTAAAAAAACCTAGACTTTTATTTTGCAGTATATCTATGCTATAATACAAAAAGTAATTTTAATTTTGGAGGAACATAAATATTATGAATAATAACTTAATTATAAATGATAAAAAGAACCAAGATTTATTCTTTATTTGTACATATGGTTGTCAAATGAATGAAGAAGATTCAGAAAAACTTTCTGGAATGCTTAAAAGAATTGGATATGAAAGAACTGATGTTAAAGAAGATGCTTCCATAATTATATTTAATACTTGTTGTGTTAGGGAAAATGCTGAAAATAAGGTTTTTGGTAATTTAGGACAACTAAAAGCTTTAAAAGAAAAGAATCCTAATTTAGTTATTGCAGTTTGCGGTTGTATGATGCAGCAAAAAGGAATGGCTGATAAAATATTAAAAACATTCCCATATGTTGATATAATATTTGGAACTCATAACTCTTATAAATTTCCAGAATATTTAAATAGAGTAAAACAAGAAGGAGTTCAAGTTAAAGAAATAGTAGATAAAGAATCAAAAATAGTTGAGGGAATTCCAATAGATAGAAAAAGTGATTTAAAGGCCTTCGTTACTATAATGTATGGATGTAATAACTTCTGTACTTATTGTATAGTACCTTATGTAAGAGGAAGAGAAAGAAGTAGAAAACCTGAAGATATTATAAAAGAAATAGAAGAATTAGTTTCTGAAGGATATAAAGAAATTACTCTTTTAGGTCAAAATGTTAACTCTTATGGTAAAGGTCTTGAAGAAGAAATTAATTTTGCTAGTCTTTTAAGAAGAATAAATGAAATAGAGGGATTAGAAAGAGTTAGATTTATGACATCTCATCCTAAGGATTTAACAAAAGATGTTATACTTGCTATAAGAGACTGTGATAAACTTTGTGAGCAAGTTCACCTTCCAGTTCAAAGTGGTTCAAGTAAAATCCTTAAAGATATGAATAGACACTATACAAGAGAGCAATACTTAGAACTTGTTAAAATGATAAAGGAAGAAATTCCAAATGTGGGATTTACTACTGATATTATAGTAGGTTTCCCAGGTGAAACAGAAGAGGACTTTAAGGAAACTTTATCTTTAGTTAAAGAAGTAGAATATGATTCAGCTTTCACATTTATATATTCAAGAAGAAAATACACTCCAGCAGATGAAATGGAAAATCAAATTGATGATGCTGTTAAACATGAAAGATTTAATAGATTAGTTGATACTATAAATGAGATAGTTGCAAGAAAAAATAAAGAATTTGAAGGTAAAGTTGTTGAAGTTTTAGTAGAAGGAACTAGTAAAAATGATGAAAGTAGATTAACAGGTAGAACAAGAAGCGGAAAACTTGTTAACTTTACTGGAGATTTTAATAATATCGGAAAATTAGTTAATGTTAAAATAACAAAGGCGCAATCTTTTTCATTAACTGGTGAAGAAGTTTAAGATTTAATAAGTATATAGTATAATTTAAATACCGTAATATTCATAAATGAATTTACGGTATTTTTTATATATTTATAAAATCTATAAAGATATTTATGTAAGTTTTAAATTACTTTAAGAAGTTTATAAATTATAAAATGTTATAAAATAAATAAAATTTTGATAATAAGTTAAAACAATAGTATAAATAGTATAATCGGCAATAATAATTTTGTTTAATATTAATTAATATCTCTTTATAGAGTTAATTAGAAATATTATTATTTATAAAAAAGGAATCTAAGTGTATATTATTTCCTAGGTTCTTTTTTTATTATGTTTATACTAAAAATTATTTAAAATATAAGTTTAATAATAAAATTAGTAAAGGGAAAAATTATATAGTTTTATTAGTCACTTATAAATAAATTAAAAGAAAGAAAAGAATAGATAGCTTTTGCAATACAACTAAAAAAGCAAATTTACCAATAGAAAGTATATGTAAAGTATATTAGCTATATATTTTCATAAATAAGATTCAGGTAATTTTATAAGTTATAGCCTTTATTCTAAGTAATTAAATAAACATATATTATTATAATTATGATAAAATATATTTATGTAGTGAGAAGAGAGGGGTTACATCAATGAATAGAAAAAATGAATCAGATAGAATTTATGATATGTTAAAAAAACGAATAATATATCTTGAATATGAGCCAGGAATGGTTTTAAATGAAGTAGATATTGCTAATGAATTTAATATAAGCAGAACGCCTATTAGAGAAATTTTTCAACAATTAAGTAGAGATAATTTACTTAATATAATTCCAAGATTTGGAGCACAAGTATATCATATAGATTTTAAATATATGAAATCTGTTTTTGAAGTAACAAGGGAATTTGAACCTTTTGCAGTAAAGCTTGCTACACCTAGAATTAGTGAAGGTGATATAAAAAAACTTGAAGATATAATGAAAACTCTTAATAGTTATGATATTGATAAAGACTATAAAAAAGCTATTATTGAAGATGAAAAATTTCACCAAACAGTTCTTAAAAATTGTAATAATCCATGTCTTCAAAAGATCCTAAGTGATTTACATATACACACTGAAAGACTTTGGCATTATTCTGAACAATATATAGATTCTATGGATATCTTTACAGATACTTTAGGAAATGTTCTTGATGCAATAAAAGAAAAGGATTTATCAAAGGTAGAAAAATTCTCAAGAGAACATATAGATACCTTTGTACAAAAAATAAAAGAGGAAATGCTTTAAAAACTTCGTACTGTACGGAGTTTTTACTATGAAAAAATAATAATTATTTAGAAAAAGTTATTTAAAATCTAGAAAAATTTTAATTTAATTTAGAGAAAACTATGTGAGAAAAAATAAGATTTATACCTAATATATAAAAATTTAAATATTAAATTTTTATATAAAATCCCCATTTTTAATTAAAAAATAAAGGTTGTTTTAATAAAACAACCTTTATTTTTTTTGTATTTATTAAAATTTAATTCTATTAATCTATGTATTACTATTATTTGAATTCTTAATAAAACTTTATTGAATTATTTTTAAAAGAAATAGTATAAATAGAAAGTAAAAGTATATACTTTATCTAAAAGTTAATTGGAAAACTTTTGGCTACTAATAAATTCTTTAATATATTAAATAATTTTCATATATAAGGGAAAAAATTATCAAACACTATAGATAAACGTAATTTTTGCCTTAGTATTTATTCGGTTTCATAATTATCTGAAAATTCTTAAAATAATCTTGGGTGTTATACATATTTATAGTAAAATATAATTATAATAAATTATTGATATACATAATGTACATTAATAATATTTCTTGAATATATATATTATATAATAAAATGTTTTTTATAATACATTGGTAAAATATTTAAAAAAAGAGGTGATTTTTATTGAACCACACAATAATCACTAATAATCCTTTAGTAAAGGAAAATATGGAAAATGTACTTTATATAGAAGGAAGTATGAAAGATGTCCTTATAAAAACAAGAGATCTTATACAATTTGGATCTGAACTAATAACCTATCCCTTAGGAGCTAGCCTTAGAATGTTATTTTCTCCTTATAGATCTATAGTAATTAAAGAAAAACAATCAAAAATAAATCCCATTCATTTAGAAATAATAGAAAATAGCATAATAAAATATAATCAACATATGGAGGTGAGGAAAGAAGATAACAAAAATAAAGATGATTATAAACTTATAGACTTTGAACTGTTAAAATCTGCCTTTGACGAAATTAAAATAACATAAGTATTATTGTTTTAAAATTTTAGGAGGTGTTTTCTTTGAAACTTGAATTAAGAAAAATTAATATTAAAGACATTGAATTTGGAGAAAAGACTGAAGTTTTAAATGGCACTTTAAAAGTAAATAAAGAAGAACTTATAAAAAATTTAAAAAAAGACCATAGGGTTAAAGAAATAAAAGTTGATATAGCAAAGCCAGGTGAAAAAGTTAGAATAATTCCTGTAAAAGATGTTATAGAACCAAGAGTAAAAATAGAAGGAGACGGTAATGGTTTCCCTGGAGTTACAACTAATATGGCCCAATTAGGATCTGGAAAAGTAAATGTTTTAAATGGAGCAGCAATTGTTACTATAGGTGACATAGTAGGCTTTCAAGAAGGTGTAATTGATATGTGGGGAGAAGGGGCTAAATGGACACCTTTTTCTAAAACTTTTAATTTAGTTATTGATATAACTCCTATTGAAGGATTAGAACCACATGAACATGAAGAAACTGTTAGAATTATAGGACTTAGAGCAGCAGAACTTGTAGGCCTTGCAGGTAAAAATGTAGAACCTAATGAAGTTGAAGTATATGAAATGGGAAACATATTTGATGAAACTAATAAATATCCAAATCTTCCAAAGGTTTTATATGTTGAAATGCTTATTTCTCAAGGACTACTTCATGATGGATATATATATGGAGTAAATAGTAAAGAAATATTACCAACTTTAATGCATCCTAACGAAGAATTAGATGGAGCAGTAATAAGTGGTAACTGTGTTGCAGCTTGCGATAAAATCACAACTTATCAGCATCAAAATAATTCAGTTATTTTAGATCTTTATAAAAGACATGGAAAGGATATAAACTTTTTAGGAGTAATTTTAGATCCAGAGCTTACAACTCTTGAAGGAAAATTTAGAACCTGTGATTATACAGCTAAACTTTGTAAAATGCTAGGAGCAGATGGAGTTATAGTTTCAGAAGAAGGTTATGGAAATCCAGACTCTGACCTTTTAATGATATGTAAAAGACTTGAAACTAGCGGTATAAAAACTGTTCTTGTTACAGATGAGTGTTCAGGATGGGATGGCATGTCACAACCTTTAGCAGATACAATTAAAGAAGCTGTTTCTGTTATATCCTGTGGAAATGTAAGTCATGTAGTTAATTTACCTCCAGCTGAAAAAATAATAGGAAATCCAAAGGCAATATCAACTCTTGCTGGTGGATGGGATGGCTCTCTTTCAGAAGATGGAACAATAACCTGTGAATTAAATGCTGTTATAGGTGCCACATCAGAAATAGGCTATCATTACTGTACTGCAAGATTGTATTAATTAAAGATTGAAGGGAGGATATTAAAAATGTCAGATAAGTTTAAAGTTTTATATTATGTAAATCAATTTTTCGGACAAGTGGGTGGAGAAGACAAAGCAGATATGAAACCAGTATTTAAAGAAGGCGTTGTTGGTCCATCTCTTGGATTTAATGAAAATATAAAAGATATAGGAGAGGTAGTAGGTACAATAATCTGTGGAGATAATTATTTTAATGAGCATAAAGAAGATGCTTTAGAAGATATAC
The DNA here is from genome assembly GCF_900129365.1 of Clostridium fallax. Taxonomy (GTDB): domain Bacteria; phylum Bacillota; class Clostridia; order Clostridiales; family Clostridiaceae; genus Clostridium_AH; species Clostridium_AH fallax. The sequence continues at coordinate 10,967 of NZ_FQVM01000018.1, read as the reverse complement.
TTAATATCATAAAAAAAGTTTCTCCAGATATATTTATTGCAGGACCTGCATTTAATGCTGGTAGATATGGAATGGCTTGTGGAGAAATATCAAAAACTGTTGTTAAAAATTTAAATATTCCAGCAATTACAGGTATGTACATTGAAAATCCTGGTATTGAATCTTGTAAAGATAAGGTAATTATTGCTTCAACTAAGGATTCTGCTGCAGGAATGAGAAAAGCAATAAGTTCTATGGCAAATTTAGCTAAAAAGATTCTTAAGAAAGAAGAACTTGATTTTCCTGAAGTAGATGAATATATACCTCAAGGAAAGAGAAAAACAATAATAGTTGAAAAAAGAGGTTCTGAAAGAGCAATAGATATGCTTTTAAATCGTTTAAATAATAAAGATTTCAAAACTGAACTTCCTATGCCAGTTTTTGATACTGTAGAAATAGCTAAAGCTATTAAAGATTTAAGTAAGGCAACTATAGCTCTTGTTACAACAGGTGGTATTGTACCTAGAGGAAATCCTGACAAAATTCAATCAGCAAGTGCTAGAAAATGGGGTAAATATGATGTTAGTGATTTAAAGAAATTAGGGGAAGGATACTATACTATCCATGGAGGATATGACCCTGTTTATGCTAATGCAAACCCTAATAGAGTAATTCCTCTTGATATATTGAAAAAATATGAAGACAAAGGCATTATAGGAAAAGTCTATGATTATTTTTATACAACAACAGGTACAGGAACATCCGTTGGAAATGCACTTAAATTTGGAAAAGAAATAGGTAAAGAACTTAAAGAAGCTGGTGTAGATGGAGTTATATTAACCTCTACATGAGGAACTTGTACTCGTTGCGGTGCAACAATTGTAAAAGAAATTGAAAGATACGGAATACCAGTAGTTCATATGGCTACAATAATTACAATATCTCAATCAGTAGGAGCTAACAGAATAGTTCCAACTATCGCTATACCATATCCAGTAGGCAATCCAAAACTTTCTCCTAAAGGAGAAGAGGCTCTAAGAGAAAATCTTGTTGAAAGAGCAGTAAAATCCTTAGCTACAGACATAAAAGAACAAACTCTTTTCTAAAAATTTAGAAATCTAGCTTAATTTTATTTCAAAATATAATTATTATAAATTGGGAAAGAAAAAACTTTCCCAATTTAAAGCCTTTTTTGATTAAGAATTAATAATAGATAAGGGGTTTTATTATGAATAATGATAAAGTAAGTGTAAAATCCGTCATCATGTTTTCTGGAGCAATTTTAGCTTTTTTAATAGGCTCAGGATTTGCTACGGGGCAAGAAGTTCTTCAATACTTTGCAGGCTTTGGATTTTTTGGAATAGCAGGAGCTTTTTTAACTCTTATCCTTTTAGCTTATGTATGTGCAAGCTTTTTAATGGTAGGACAAAGAAATCACTTTGAAAAAGGTGGAGATATATATTCCTATTATTGCGGTAAATATGTAGGTAAATTCTTTGATTACTTTTCAGTATTATTTTGTTTTCTATCTTTTACTGTAATGATTGGCGGTGCAGGAGCTACATTAAATGAACATTATGGTCTTCCTGTAAGTGTTGGAGGAATCATAATGGGTGTTTTAGCAATAATAACAGTTATTATGGGACTTGATAAGATAGTTAATGTTCTTGGAAAATTAGGACCAATTATTGTTGCTATAGCAATATTACTTGGTATATTTTCTATAGTTAAAAATTTTTCGTCCCTTAGCCCTGAAATAGTTAATCCTGCTGTTGAAAAATTAGCTTCAGAGGGTAAATTAATCACGGTTTCTAGTAGCTGGATATCTGTTGTGTTTTCATATGTTGGATTTTGTATGCTTTGGCTTGCAAGTTTTTTAGGAATTATGGGAACTAAAGCACAAAGTCAAAAAGAAGCTCGTTTAGGTGGGATAGGAGGTGGAGTAGCCTTTTCAATAGGAGTTATGGTAGTAGCTCTTGGTCTTATGGGATGTATTCATATTGTAGCAGGTACTGAAATTCCAATGCTTCAAATAGCAAAAGATATTACTCCATACTTTGGAACATTATTTGCTGTAATTATTATGGCAGGTATATATACAACATCAGTGCCACTTTTATATAATGTATCTGGTAGATTTACCGAAGATGGAAGCAAACAATTTAAAATTTCAACTATAATTTTAGCTATAGTTGGAGTAATAATAGGTCTATACTTACCATTTTCTAAACTTATAAATATAATATATGGAATTAATGGTTATGTAGGAGCTATTTTACTTATAATAATGATAATTAGAAGTGTTATAAATATATTTAAAAAGATTAAATCAAAAGATCAATCTAATATAGAGAAAATTTAATCTTTAATTTAAATAAATATATAAACTTAAAATTTTATTAGATTTTAAGTTAGGGGGCTGTATTAAAATAGAAATTTAATTCCTATTTTAAATAGCTCCCTTTTTTACAAAAAAATAAATTATTTATATTTTCATATAAAAATAAATGGTTATTTTAAAAGATTTTTTTAATATTATTTTAAACTTTTATATTTAAATTTTGAAAATTATAATTATAAAAATAAAATTATTAAAATAATAAAGAATTCATTGTTTTTTGATTAAATGCTCATTTATTGATAGAAGTATAATGAAAAATATATTATGTAATATAAAAGATTTATAAGAATATGATATTATGCAAATATGATTTTTTATATTTGCAACTTTCAAAATATTGACACAACTCTAATAAATATATTATATATATATTATACATTGTATAATATTTAACTTATAAAAAGCATATCATCTTAAGGGTTATAAAATCTAAAAAATAACCTTAAATTTATTAATAATTCAAACTATAAAAGAATAAAAAATTATATTTTATACCAAATAATCTTATATAAACAAATTTATAAATGAAATAATAAAAAATAAAATTCATCAATTTATTTATAATAGTAAATTATTTTTATATAAAATAATAAACATATCCTCTTCTATAAAAATAAATTCCTAAAGGTATTATAAAAAGTATATTTTACAGATTATTTTATTAAAAATAAATATGGGAAGTGAAGAAATGAATAAGTTATTCGAATTTCCATTAAAAATGCATGTTGGTGTTCCTTGTGAAGCAGTTGTAAAGATTAATGAGAAAGTTAAGAGAGGTCAATGTATAGCTGAACCTAAAATGGGGCTGGGAGCTAAAATTCATAGTAGCGTTAATGGGATAGTTAAAAACATAACTAAAGATGAAATTATAATAAAAGCTGATGAAATTCAAGATTCTGATTATGTAAAAATAAAAAAATCTAATTCTATTGCTGATACAGTTTATGAAGCTGGAATAGTTGGAGCTGGTGGAGCTGGCTTTCCAACTTATATAAAATTAAAATCTAACATACCTAATGGTTTTATCATTGCAAACTGTATTGAATGTGAACCTTTACTGAATCACAATATAACTTTAATAGAAAAAAATCCAGAAATAATTATAAAAGGAATAAAATATGCAATGGAAGCTACTAAAGCAAAAAAAGCTTACATTGGAATAAAGGCTAAAAATAAAAAAGCAATAAAAGCTTTAGAAAATTCTTTAAAAGATGAAGAAAATATAGAAATAAAAGAGTTTCAAGATATATATCCAATGGGTGAGGAGAGAGCTTTAATTAATGGAATATTAGGAACTTGGTTAGAACCAGATGAACTACCAATAAAAGCTAATTCTGTAGTATTAAATGGAGAAACTTTAGCTAATATAGCTTATGCTATAGATTACTGTAAACCTTTTATAGACAAAGATATTTCAGTATCAGGAAAATTAAAAAGTGGAAAAGATACAAAAGTCTTTCTTAAAGTGCCTATTGGAATGAAAATTTCAGATCTTATAGAAAAAGCAGGTGGTATTGATGGAGACTATGGAGAAATTATTATAGGAGGACCCTATACTGGTAAATCGTATAATTTAGAAGACTCCATTGTAACTAAAACCTCAGGTGGCGCAATAGTTACAATGGAAATTCCAAAATTTAAAGGAAATTTAGGATTGCTTGTATGTGCCTGTGGAGCAAATGAAGATAGATTAAGAGATTTAGCTTCTAAAATGGAATCTAATGTAGTAAAAGTTTTAGAATGTAAAAATGTGAATTATATTAAAAATTCTTTAAAATGCAAAACTCCCGGACATTGCCCAGGACAAGCAGCTCTTGTTTTACAATTTAAAAAAGCAGGAGCAGAGAGAATCTTAATCTCAAATTGCTGTGACTGTACAAATACTGTTATGAATTGCGCACCTAAACTTGGCCTTCCTGTATACCATCATACAGATCATGTTTTTAGAACAGTTAATCATAAGTTAACTAGAAGATTAGAATAAAAAGGAGATGATTTTAATGTCAATGACTAAAGAGCATGGCGAAGAGGTTAAAGATGAAGTTGCTATTGTTTGTTGTAGAACTGAAAAAGGTACAATTTTATCTTATGAAAATTTAGAAGATCCAGATATTTTTCCAGATTTAGTTGACTCTGGACTTTTAATAATACCAGATGATTCCTTAAAAGTATCTCAAGTTATAGGAGCAAAACTTCTAAAAACTATTGATTCTTTAACTCCTTTAACTAAAGATATATTAGAAGGAATTAAAGAATCTAATGAAAATTCTTTAAAGGATGATAATTTTAAAGCAGTTTTAAAAGTTCATAAAAGAAAAGGAGAAATAATAGATAAAAAAGATTTAGAAAATCCTATGTATTTTGATCAATTAGAAGACTCACTCCTTATTAAATTAGATGATTCTGTATTAAGTTCTAAAGATGTAATAGGAAAAAAACTATTAAAAGATAGTGAAGCACTAACTCCTATAACCAAAAATATGATAGAAGGCTTTAGAGAAGAAGCTTTTAAAGAACCAAATAAAATTAATAAAAGTAATGAAGCTTCTTCTATTTTAAAAATTAAAATTGCGGAAGGAAAGGGAATAGATATAGAAATACCAATAAATAATTCCTTCTTTAATGAAAATCCTCTTCCTAAAGAAAACATAATTAAAAAAGAAAAGATAGAGGATAGTAAAAAAGAAGTTAATAAAAATATCAAAGAAACCATTAATGAATCTAAAATTATAAGAGAACTAACTAAAAAGCATTTTTTAATAGAAGAAGTTAAATTTGGAGAAGAAACTAAAATAGATGGAAAAACTTTATATATTAGAAATAATATATGTGATGATGCAGTTAAAATTAATGATTTAGTCCATGATATAAAAATAGAAATAATAACTCCAGATAAATATAATACTTATTCTAATACAATAATGGATGTACAACCTATAGCTACTAAAGAAAATGGCTCTGAATTAGGTTCTGGAGTTACAAGAATTATAGATGGAGTTATAGTTATGGTAACTGGTACTGATGAATGTGGAGTACAAATCGGTGAATTTGGATCATCAGAAGGTATTTTAGAAGAAAATATTATTTGGAATAGACCAGGATGCCCAGATAAAGGAGACATATTTATAAAAACAAATGTTGTAATTGCAAAGGGAACTAATATGGAAAGACCAGGACCAATAGCTGCACATACAGCAACTGATTTTATAACTGAAGAAATTAGACAGGCTCTTAAAAAAGCAGATGAATCTTTAATTATAAATACTGAACACCTAAAAGAATACAGAAGACCTAATAAGAAAAAAGTAGTTTTAGTTAAAGAGATAATGGGACAAGGTGCTATGCATGATAATATAATACTGCCAATTGAACCTGTTGGAGTTTTAGGTGGTAAACCAAATGTTGATATAGGAAATGTACCTATAATGCTTTCACCTCTTGAAGTTTTAGATGGAGGAATCCATGCTTTAACTTGTATAGGACCTGCATCAAAGGAATGTTCAAGACATTATTTTAGAGAACCTTTAATTATACAAGCTATGAATGATGAAAATATAGATTTAGCAGGAGTTATATTTGTAGGATCTCCTCAAATAAATGCAGAAAAGTTTTATGTATCTAAAAGATTAGGTATGATTGTAGAATTTATGGATGTTGATGGAGCTATTGTTACAACAGAAGGATTTGGTAATAATCATATAGATTTTGCATCTCATATAGAGCAAATTGGAATGAGAGGAATACCTTGTGTTGGAATGTCATTTTGTGCAAATCAAGGAGCTTTAGTTGTTGGTAATAAATATATGAAATATATGGTAGATAATAATAAATCAGAACAGGGAATAGAAAATGAAATTTTAGGCTGCAATACTTTATGTAAAGAAGATGCTATAAGAGCATTAGAAATATTAAAAGTAGCTATGGAAAATGAAGATGTAAAAAAAGCTGAAAGAAAATGGAATCCTAATATTAAGGAGAATAATTTAGAAGATATAGAAAATGCTTACGGAATAAAAATAGAGAGAGTTTTAAATGAAACTTCTATTCCTATCAGTGAAAAAAGAAAGGAAAAATATTCTTAAAACTTCATTTGAATTGTAGGTGATAAGCTAATGAAATATGGGGATAAAATAATAAAAATGGAAGGAATAATAGTTAAAATATCTGATGGTTCTGTAGGAATAGATTTTAAAGGTAGATTAGGGTATTTAAGTATTCCAATGAGAATGCTTATAACAGATTATCCTTTAAAAGTTGGTGAAGAGGTAGCTTTTAATATGAGCTTTCCAGAGGTTATATCACCAAATGTTAATGAAAAATATTTAAGTAATATAGAAAGAAGGGGAGGGATAGTAAATGATTAATATTATAAAAAGCTTACAGTCGGAAATATATGTTCCTATAACTCCACAACCAGTTTGGGCTCCTGTAACTAAACCCTTAAATGAAATGAAAATTGCTATAGCATCAGCTGCTGGTGTTCATTTAAAAAGTGATAAAAGATTTAATTTAGCAGGAGATTTTACTTATAGATTAATTCCTGGAGATACTTCATCATCTGATCTTATGGTATCTCATGGAGGATATGATAATTCAGATGTTAATAAAGATATAAACTGTATGTTTCCAATTGATAGATTAAGAGAACTTGTAAAGGAAGGATATATAAAGGAAATAGCTGAAAGTAATATTGGTTTTATGGGTGGTGGAGGAGACCAAGATAAATTCAGGGATGAAACTGGTCCTAAGATAGCTCAAATATTAAAAAATGAAAATGTAGATGGAGTTATATTAACTGCTGGCTGAGGAACCTGTCATCGCTCTTCTGTATTAGTGCAAAGAGCGATAGAGGAATTGGGGATTCCTACTATAATTATTGCAGCACTTCCACCAGTTGTTAGACAAACTGGAACACCAAGAGCTGTAGCACCATTAGTTCCTATGGGTGCAAATGCTGGTGAACCAAATAATATAAAAATGCAAAAAGGTATATTAAAAGATGCTTTAAAAAATCTAATTGAAATAAAAACACCGGGAACTATAGTTCCACTACCTTATGAATATAGAGCTAAAATTTAATCATCTTAAACATTCATATTAAAAGGTAAATATTTTTAATATAAAGCATAAGCAAATATTATTAAAGGGGCTAAATATATAAAAGTGATTATATGAGTATTAAGTTAAAAGCAGGTCAAATTGGGGGAATAAAAATGAAATTTTCTAAATTGATTCAAGTAGTAGATTCACATACAATGGGTGAACCTACAAGAATAGTAACTGGTGGAATTCCTAATATTAAAGGAAAAACTATGGCAGAGAAAAAATCCTATTTAGAAAATAATTTAGATAATATAAGAACAGGAATAATGCATGAACCTAGAGGTCATAAAAATATGTTTGGGGCAATAATTACTGAACCTGTTCATGATGAAGCTGATTTTGGAGTAATATTTATGGATGGCGGAGGATATTTAAATATGTGTGGCCATGGTTCAATTGGAACTGCAACTGTAGCTGTTGAAATTGGATTAGTTAAAGCAGTAGAACCATATACAAATCTAACTTTAGATGTTCCAGCAGGAATTGTAGATGCAAGAGTTAAAGTTCAAAATGGAAAAGCTAAAGAAGTTTCAATTGTAAATGTTCCTTCATTCTTATATAAAAAGGATGTAAAAATAGATATTCCTAATATAGGTGAAATAAAAGTTGATATTTCCTTTGGTGGTAGCTTTTTTGCAATTGTAAATGGAAAAGACTTAAATTTAGAGGTTATTCCAGAAAATATAGATAAGCTTACTGATTTTGGTATGAAAATAAGAGATATATTAAATAAAACAATAAAAGTTACTCATCCCACTTTAAGTCATATAAAAAATATAGATTTAGTTGAAATTTACTCCTCTACAAAAAATGAAAAAGCAACTTTTAAAAATGTAGTTATATTTGGTGAAGGTCAGATAGATAGATCTCCTTGTGGTACAGGAACCAGTGCAAAACTTGCAAGCCTATACGGAAGAGGAGAACTTAAAGTTTCCGAAGACTTTATTTATGAAAGCATATTAGGAACAACTTTTAAAGGAAAAATATTAAAAACTACAAAGGTTGGAGAATATGATGGAATAATTCCTGAAATAACTGGAAAAGCTTATATTACAGGATTCAATCAACTTTTATTTGATGACGAAGATATTTTTGAAAATGGTTTTACTTTAAAATAAAAATTAATAATTTAATTTTAAATTTTAAAACATAGAATTATTTAGTAAGTAATTAGTTGTAAATAAAAAGACTAGGTTTTTATCTAGTCTTTTTTATTGTTGCTTTTAAGTTTATAATTATTACTTTAAAAACTTTAATTGAAAATGATTATCAAACATGAGACAATTAAATAAATATATATTTTTTACAAAAGGATTTTAATAATAAAAAATTAAGGAGATATTTATATGAATAAATATAAAAAAGTATTAATAAAATGGATTTTATTTTTTTGTTTATTTTTAATTTTTAAATATCCATTAAGTAAATTACTAAAAGGAAATGATACATATTATATTTTAATACTGATTATTTTTACTATAATTAGCCTTATACAAATATTAAATTTAAGTATAAAAAATAAATAAATTAATACAAATATTATTATTAGAATTATTTAATATTGAAAAAAGCTAAAAATTAATTAGATAAATAAATAGCCAATTATAATAAATTTTCTTATTATAATTGGCTATTACTTAACTTATATAAATTATTTTTTAAGCCTTTAAATTTATAAGATTTTTAGTATATAAAACATATAATAATATAAATTTAAATTATAATTGTTCCTTTGCAATTCTTTCCCTTTCAGCAAGCTTAGGCATTATTATTCCTAATCCTACTAAAATAAATGGAGTTACTATATTCATAATTAATTGGAACTTATTATCTGAATACATTCCTCCAATACAAGCAAAGGCTGTAAATATAAAGCACCAAGCTCCCATTATAATTCCCATTGTTTTGCTCTTTGTGAAACGATATTCTGCTGAGAATTTTTCTCCAGCTCTTTTTAATGCAATATATGCTACAAATACCCACAAATAACGTAATGGCATACATACTGCATTTAATTTTACCAGCCATCTAACAATTGAATCTACGTTACCAATACCAAAGGCTGGAATTATGATTAATATACAAACAATTATTCCTATTAGTTTATTACCATTAGTAAAAGAACCATATTTATTTTTTACAAATAATTTTGAAGGTATGTACTTTTTATCTGTAGTTTCAAGTAAGATACGTAAAGGTGCATCAATAGATAATATTAAAGTTGAAATTTGTCCAATAACATTTGTAATAGCATATATTACAACAAAAGTATTCCCTAAGTGATAGTATTCACCTAATCTTTGGAAAGCGTAATAAGCACCATTAGTTAATAAATCCTTAGGAACATTGTTAGAATCAAACATCATACCTAGTGATATAGTTCCTAAAATAGCACATACAGCAACCATAATTGCTAAGGCAATCATACCTTTAGGAAATCCTCTTTCAGGATCCTTCATCTTATTTACATATGGCGAAATTTTTTCACATCCACCAACTGCAAATACTAATATAGATAAGCTTGTAAAGTATTTTAAATCAAAGGTTGGTAAAAATGTTTTAGCTGACCAATCAATATTTAACAAATTAGAGTTATGTGTAATAGCAGGTGCTGCGACCATAAGTAAAATAAATAATATTGACATAACAAACATTGATGTACCTGCAATAGTTGTTATTTGTTTTAATGGTTTAATACCTCTTGAAGCAACCCATAATCCTGCTAAAAATATTACTAAACATAAAAATTGCAAAAGTTTAGGATCTAATTTACTTACTGTGTTATTTTGAAATATTGTCCAACAACCAGCAATAATAGCACCTTGAGGCTTTTGTGATATATATGGAAGATGCACAACCCAATATGTCCAACCAGCATAATATGCAAGCTTAGGGCCTATTGTTTCATCAATCCATGAGCTAACTCCACCACCTAAGTTTTTAAATGAAGAACCTAATTCTCCTACCATTAAAGTATAAGGAACAAAATAAATAGCAAAAATTAAAATCCATGATACTATAGCTTTTAGTCCACCAAATTCTGAAAAACCATTAACTACATTTCCAAAACCCCATACTGCAGAAAAAGCCATAAAGGCTAAACTATACCACATTATTTTACGGCTTTGTTTATTTTCATCCATAATATATATCCCCCTCTTCATAAATTACAATCTGTTAAATTAATAAATATTGTCCTTTAATATGTGAGAATATACAGAATATGTAATAAAAAATCAAAAAATATTAATAAAGTTTACATTATTATATCTATAAGAGAATAAAATAACACCAACTTTCAATGAAAATTTAACGTAAAAATTATTAACATTAAATTGAAAATTGAAAATTCTTAACCAATTGATTATTTAAATATTAATCTAACAGATATAAATTTATATTACTTTCATAATAAGTTTAATATTATATACATAATTAGTCAATAATATTCATATTATTGTTAATAATTCCAATATTTTAAATG
>NZ_FQVM01000019.1 GCF_900129365.1 Clostridium fallax | reverse complement strand
TATTTAAATATATTGAAGGTTGGTATAACAGAAAAAGGATACACTCTTCTATTAATTACATGACTCCAGATCAATGTGAATTATTAGCTAGAAGTGCAGCATGAAAAAGTTTGACTTTTTGTGTCCAAAATATTGACATAAGACCAGTACATGGAAAGAGTTTAATATGAATTATGCTAAGTTCTTTAGAACTTAGCATATTTTTTAAAGGATGTGATTACATGAGTATTCAACAGAAAAAACTTTCAAATCTTTATAGTATGGTAAAGAATATGGAAAAATCATCAGATGAAGGTAGTAAAAAAATATTAGAAGGAATCTTAGATTTAATAAAGGATTTATATGATGAAATTGAAAAACTTCAAATAAATCAAGAGACTATGGAAGAAAATCTAGAATTAATAGATAAGGACATAGCAGGAATTCAAGATGATATTTTTGAAGAAGTAACTATAGACGAATTAGATGCTTTAGACGATAGCAAAGATGAATATGTTGAAATAAAGTGTGATAAATGTAATAAGGAAATCTATATAGAGAAATCTGTATTAGATAAAAAGGAAAATATACCTTGCCCTTATTGTGATAATATAATAATCGTTTAATTAAAAATTATTTTTTATAAAATATAGTTTTTAATTATGATTTAAAACCAATTTTTCAATTAATTTAAATTGAAAAATTGGTTTTTTTTATTTTCAGTAATATTTTTTCTTTAAGATTAATATGAATTATACAAAAGAAAAACTATAGGATGATAAAAAGGGGAGGGGATTATGAAAAATTTACAAAACTTATTGTTAGAACATATTAATGAAAAAATTAATAGTTTAAAGGATTTAGACAAGCTTCAAGAAATCAGATTAAAAATAGAAAAACCTATTATAGTTAATATAGGGAATAAAGAATATATATTAAATTATATTATTACAAGAGAGGATATAAAAAAGGTTTTACAAAGAATGAGTAACTATTCTATTTATGCCTTTGAAGAAGAATTTAAACAAGGATATATAACAATTAAAGGAGGACATAGAGTAGGTATATCTGGAGAATGTGTATTTGATAAAGGAAAAATAAAAACTATAAAAAATATATATTCCTTAAATATTAGGGTGGCAAGGGAAATAAAAGGTTGTGGAAATAAAATTATTTTTAATATAGCTAATAAAGATAAAATATATAATACATTAATAATCTCTCCACCTAAATGTGGAAAAACTACGTTAATTAGAGATTTAGCAAGATTAATATCTAATGGAAATTACGGAAGTAACATTTCAGGGAAAAAGGTATCAATTGTTGATGAGAGAAGTGAAATAGCAGCCTGCTATCACGGTGTTCCTCAAATGGATGTAGGAATAAGAAGTGATGTTTATGATAATTGTATTAAATCAGAAGGAATAATGATGGCAATCAGAAGCTTATCTCCAGAAGTTATAATATGCGATGAAATTGGTAGTGTAAGAGATATAGAGGCAGTAATATCAGCATTTAATTCTGGAGTTAAACTTATTACAACAATTCATGGAAATAATATAAAGGATATTTATAATAGAAAAATCTTAAAAGAGCTTATAGAAAATAAAATATTAGAAAAGGTTATAGTTTTAAGCAATTCAAAAGGAATAGGAACAGTTGAAAGCATATATGATTTAACAAAGGAAGGAGAATATAATGATTAAATATGTATTTTTAGCACTTATATTTATTTTAACAACTTATATAGGATCTATATATGGAAGTACTTTTAAAAAAAGGCTTGTTCAATTAAAGAATTTAGAAGACTCTTTAATGACTTTAGAGCATCAAATAACTTACGTAATGACTCCTCTTCCAGATGGAATAAAATATATTGCTGAAAAATCTAAAAAGCCATTACAAGACTATTATATGGAAGTTTATAAAATTATAGAAAGTGGTAGAGCAGACTCACCTTATGAAGCTTTTGTTACTGCTTATGATAAAGAGAAAAATAATTTAAATTTAAAGGAAGAAGATATGGAGATTGTTTTCGATTTTGGTAAAAATTTAGGACAAACTTCTGTAGAGGGACAGCAAAAAATATTTACTTTAATCTTAGAAAGAATAAAAAAACAGATTAAGTTTAAAGAAGAGGAATGTGTAAAAAATGAAAAGCTTTATAAATACTTAGGTGTTTGTTCTGGAATAATGATCGTTATCTTTTTAATTTAGGAGGATTTTTATGTTTGATTTTTCACTTTTATTTAAAATAGCAGGAGCTGGAATAATACTAGTTATAATAGATAAAGTTTTAAAAAGCAGTGGCAAAGATGATATTGCAACTATTGCAAATATTGCAGGAGTAGTAATTATTTTAATGATGGTAATAAACCTAATAGTACAACTTTTTGACTCTGTTAAAACTATGTTTATGCTTTAGGAGGAGTTATGCTTATTGTTAAAATAGTTTCCTTTTGCTTAATTGCATTGTTTTTGTACATGCTTTTAAAGGATTTAAAATCTAATATCGCTCTTTTTATACTAGTATCTACTGGAATAATAGTATTTTTAATAATGGTTCCTTATATAAATGAACTTATTGGATTTATAAAGACCATAGCAGAGAAAGCGAATATTGATATTTTTTATATAGGAATAGTTTTAAAAATTTTAGCTATATCTTATCTTACATCCTTTTGTAGTGAACTTTGTAAAGATTCAGGAGCAGGTAGTATTGCATCTAAAGTAGAGTTTTCAGGGAAAATACTTATTTTACTATTAGCAGTGCCTATTTTAATGGCTGTTTTAAACACTATTTTGAAGATATTGTAGGTGAATTTAATGAAAAAATTAAATATTATAATGGTTACCTTAACTATATTTTTATTTATCTTTTCAATAGAAGTACAAGCTCAAGATAATATGAAAAATGCTGATATTTCTGAGATAAATAATAACCCTAAAATTCTTAAGTTTTATGATTATATTAATAATCTTGAAAGCGACACTGAAATTTTAAATGATTTAAATTTAAAAGAGTATATAAAGCATTATATGGAAACAGGAGAAGAAAACCTATCTTTTAAATCTTTAACAAAAATAGTTGGAACATATTTTATAAAAGAAGTGAGAGTTACCTTAAAACTTATGATTTCTTTAATAGTTTTAGCAATAATCAGTGCCATGATTAGAAATCTTCAGGATTCTTTTTCAAATGATAATATATCTAATGTGGCATTTTATGCCTGCTTTGCTGTGATGATAATGCTTTTAAGTAGAAGTTTTTTAATTTCATTAGATCTTGCAAAGGAGACTATTCAAGGATTAGCAGATTTTATGATTGTATTGCTCCCAGTTTTAACTCTTCTTTTATCTACAGCAGGAGGGATAACCCAAGCAGCTTCAATGGATCCTATAGTTTTAGGCTCTGTAATTTTAACTCCGAGGATATATATAGATATAATAATTCCTTTAATCCTTATGGGATTTGTTTTAGTATTTGTAAATAATTTAAGTAATGATCATAAAATTAATAATATATGTAAGATGTTTAAACAGATAGTAATGTGGCTTCAAGGAATTATAATAACAATTTTTATAGCTATCTTAAGTATTAGGGGAATATCTGCAAATACAATAGATGCAGTAGCTTTAAAAACAGCAAAATTTGCAGTAGATAATTTTGTACCTATTGTTGGTAAAGCTTTTTCTGATGCTATAACTACAATGGCAGGGTATTCTTTGGTTCTAAAAAATGCAGTAAGTACTGTAGGGCTTATAGTAATTATAGTTTTAGTTTTATTTCCAATATTAAAAATGATTTTGATGATATTCACCTATAAATTGTCTGCTGCATTAGTTGAACCTATTGCAGATAAAAGAATAGTAAGTTGTATAGAATTTGCCTCAGAATCTTTAACTTTAGTTATGGCAACTATGTTAAGTCTTTCTGTGATGTTTTTTATAATGATTGCAATAATGGCAAATTCAGGGCGATTTATAGTTGGAGGTTAATATGGACTATTTAAAGAATTGGGTAATAACTCTTTGTGCCACTTTAATATTTATAAGTTCAATAGAACTTATAATTCCTAATGGGAGTATAAAAAAGTATGTAAAATTTATTTTAGGATTAATTTTAATGGCAGTAATTTTAAATCCTATAGTTCAGATTTTAACTGGAGATAAGAAGGATTTTCATAGCTCTGTAAAAAATTATGTAGAGGCTTTTGAAAATGATAATTTAAATTTTCAAAATAATAATATTGAAACAAATGAAATATTTATAGACAAACTTGAATATAGTTGTAATAAGATGTTAATTGAAAATTATCCAAACTTTAAATTTACTACTAAAATAAAAGGAAATATTGATATGGACAAACTACAATTAGACTTTAAAGAAGTAAATATAACCTATGATAGTAAAGATTTTGGAGTAGCGGAGAAGATTCAAATTAACGTTTCAAATAACAAAAAAGGTACTGATGAAGATAAGATTACAAAAGATATAAAGTGCTTTGTTGCTAATCAATTAAAAGTTAATGAAGAGAAGATAAATGTAGTAAGGAGGAGTTTTTAGGATCCATGAAAAAAGATTTCTTTGAAAAATTTAAAAAGAAAAGTGACAAAGAAAAAATATCAATGCTAATACTTATATGCTTAATTTTTTTATTCGGGTATATCATTATAGGTTTTCTTGGTGGAGAAAAAAAGGAAGTAGAAACTTATAAAGAAGCTAAGGAAACAGTAAATAGTGATGAAGTCAAAAAAATGGAAATATCAGAATATGAAGAGCAACAAAGAATTAATTTAAAAAACATATTAAACAAAATAAATGGCGTTGGTGACGTAGATGTAATGATTACCTTTGAAAGTGATGAAACCAAAGTGCCTGCAATGGATACAAACAAACAAACTAATACTACAGAGGAAAAAGACAAAGAAGGAGGTGAAAGAGTAACTAATCAAGAAAATGATGGAAGCAAAGTAGTAATTACAACTAGTGGAAATGGAAACGAGCCTTTGATACTTAAAACATATAAACCTAAAGTAGTTGGTGTTGTTGTTGTTGCAAAAGGGGCAGAAGATAGTAAAACAAAATATGAAATATCAAAAGCTGTTTCTAATTTATATAATATTTCTTCAAATAAAGTAAATGTATATCCAATGAAAAAATAAATAAATTAAATTTTAGGAGGTTATCTTATGAATAGAAAACAAGCAGGTATAATTTTAACTTTAATAGCACTTATAGTGTGTGTAGGTATTTTAGCAACAAGAGTTAATGGAAAGCTAGAGGATGCTGGAAGCTTAACATTAAATACTTTCCCAAATGATTCAGAAGATGCAAAAAGCAATGAAAAGAAAGAAAATGGCAAAGATTATTTCTACGAATCAAGAAATGAAAGAGAACAAACAGATGCTCAAACTATGCAATCTTATAAATCTGTAATAGAAGATTCAAATACAACTAAGGAACAAAAAGAAGAAACAACTAAAAAGCTTAATGACTTAGTAACAGGTAGAAACTATGAAACAAGAATAGAGCTTAGCCTAAAGAGTAAGGGTTTTGATGATGCTTTATGTTTAATTGGTGGAGATAAGGTAAGAGTTATAGTAAAAGCTGATGAACAATTAACTGAAAAGCAAACTATACAAATCCAAGAATCTGTTTATGCTGTAGCTAAGACAAAGGATGTAATTATTGAAGTAAAACAATAATAATTGTAATGAAAAGATTTCTTTGATATAATAATCATATGATTAGAAAGTTTTGATTAACGAAACTATGGAGGTGTACGGTATGGAAGGTATAGATAACGGAAATAGCATAGGTGTTGTTAGAATATCAGATGAAGTAGTTAGTGTAATAGCTGAAATAGCAGCATCTGAAATAGATGGTATTGTTGAAATATATTCTGGGGTATCTGGAGGTTTAACTCATATATTAACAGGTAAAAAAGCATCAGGGAAATCAGTTAAGGTAACAGTAGAAAATGAAGATGCTGTTATTGATATGAATTTAGGTGTAAAATATGGAATAAAGATCCCAGAAATAGTAGCTCAAGTTCAAGAAAATGTAAAAAGAACTGTAGAAGCTATGACAGGACTTAAAGTTTCTTCTGTAAATATATATATTCAAAATCTTATATTACCTAAAAAAGAAGAAAAAGTAGAAGTAAAAGAATAAAAATTTCACCCCCTAATTTTAGGGGGTGTTTTTTATAGGAACTTTTTATAAGATATGTTTTTAAATTAGATATTTAGTTTAAAAAATATATCTTATTTTTTTATTTGTGGTAATATATAGAATATATTTATATAAAAGTATTAAATATTTATAATTTGTAGAAAAAAATTATATGAAAGTAAAATAATATACTTAAAATGTAATTAAATTTATTTGCACTAATATATTATAAAATGTTACTATTTATAAAGAAAGAACTAGAAATAAATAAATCTTTTTATATTGTTACAGTAAGTTTATAACTTTTAAAAATAAGTTTTAAAAAAAGCTAAAAATGGCTTAAAATCACAGATTGTTGTCATTTTTAAATCTTTATGATACTATCTAATATGGCAATAATCATTTTATTATATGAAATTATATTAAAGGTTTATAGACCAAAAATAAAGACAATAATATTTAATAAAAAGACTTAGGAGGAAAAGATGAATAGAGCAAGATCAAGAGAGGAAGCAATAAAATTAATATATCAAATGGAGATAACAAAAGATACTCCAGAGGTTGTTATAGAGGATTTTATAGAAAATTATGAAGCTAAATTACATACAATAGACTTAGAATATATTAAGGAAGTAATAAACGGAGTATATTCTAAAAAAGAAGAATTAGATGAGGAATTAGAGAAGAATTTAGTTAACTGGAAACTTAACAGAATATCAAAGGTTAACTTATCTATCTTAAGAGTTGCTTTATATGAGATGAAATATATTGATGATGTTCCAGAAAAGGTTGCAATAAATGAAGCTATAGAAATGGCTAAAAAGTATTCAGATGATAAATCAGTATCATTTATAAATGGAGTACTAGATAAAATATTTAAAACAAGCAAATAACAAGGGGGATACTATGGGCGTTATTATAGATTGTAAAACTTTAGCTAAAAATATAAAGGAAGATACTAAAAACCAAATAAAAAACATTACTTCAAATGGAATTAGCCTTACTGTAGCTTCGATTTTAGTTGGTGAAGATAATGGATCTATATATTATCAAAATAGTCAAGAGAAGTTAGCAAGAGAACTTGGAATTAATTTTAACAAAATGATTCTTAAAGAAGAAACTACAGAAGAACAATTATTAGAGATAATTGAAAGTTTAAATAGTGATGATAATACCCATGGTATAATGATATTATTACCTTTACCAAAACATATTTCAGAAGAAAAGATAACAAACTCTATAGATTTTAATAAGGATATAGATTGTATTTCTGATTTATCAATGGGAAAATTTTACAAGGGACAAAATAGTTTTATTCCTTGCACTCCAAATAGCATTATAAATATATTAGAAAGTTTAAATTTAGATTTTGAAGGTAAGGAAGCAGTTGTAATAGGAAGAAGTAATATTGTAGGAAAACCTATAGGAGAGCTTCTTCTTAGAAAAAATGCAACTGTAACTATATGTCACTCAAAAACTAAGGATTTAAAAGCTGTATGTAAAAGGGCAGATATATTAGTGGTTGCTATTGGGAAACCTAAATTTATAGATAAGAGTTATATAAAAGATAATGCTATAGTTATAGATGTAGGAACCTCATCATTAAATGGGAAAATTACTGGGGATGTGGACTTAGAAGATGTAATAGATAAAGTAAGCTTTATAACTTCTGTTCCAGGAGGTGTAGGAACTTTAACTACTACTTTACTTTTAAGAAATCTGTGTAAGGTTGTGAAGTGATATGGTAATTAAAACATTAACTGTTTCTGAAATAAATAATTACTTAAAAAAAATTATAGATAATGATTTTATATTAAACAATTTATCTATTAAAGGGGAAATTTCTAATTTAAAATTTCATAGCAGTGGGCATATATATTTTTCGTTAAAGGATAAAGATTCAAAGATAAACTGCATCATGTTTAAAAGTGATGCAGTAAACTTATCTTTAGACTTAGAAAATGGTATGAGTGTTATTGCAAAATGTAGGTTATCTATTTATATTAAAGATGGTAGTTATCAGCTTTATTGTAGAGAAATTGAAGAAGATGGTCTTGGAGATTTACATATTCAATTTGAAAGATTAAAAAATCAATTATATCTTGAAGGGCTCTTTGAAGAAGAGCATAAAAAAGATATACCAGATTTTGTGAACACTGTAGGAGTTGTAACTTCACAAACTGGAGCAGCTTTTCAGGATATAAAAAGGGTTATAAAGAGAAGAAATAACTTTGTTAATATTTTTTTATATCCAGCTAAAGTTCAAGGAGAAGGTGCTTCAAAATCCATAATAGATGGCATAAAGTATTTTAATAAAAATAAAAACGTAGATGTGATAATTATTGGAAGAGGAGGAGGAGCTATTGAAGAGCTATGGGCTTTTAATGATAAAGATTTAGCTTATGAAATTTTTAAATCTAAAATTCCTATAATCTCTGCAGTAGGCCATGAAATTGATTATACTATCTCCGACTTTGTATGTGATGTTAGAGCTGCTACACCTTCAATGGCTGGAGAATTAGCAGTACCTAAAATAGATGATATTATAAAAAAACTTTATGATTATTTTGATATATTAAATCAAAATATTGAATTTAATATTGAAAGAAATTTTTATCTTTTAGATAATTTTAAAAAGACTATTGAAAAACATAATCCAGATAAGATTATTAAAGGAAAAATGGAAAGAGCTAAAGAACTTGAAAAAAACTTATATAATTCAATTTTAAGAAAATTAAAAAGAGAAACTAATCATGTTAAAAATTTAAATGAGCTTTTAAAAGCATATAATCCATTAAATGTGTTGAATAAAGGCTATACAGTTGTAAAAGATGAAGAAAATACATTAATAAATTCTATAAAGAAAATTGACCTAGAAAAAGAATATAAAGTTATTTTTAAAGATGGTACTTTAAAATGTAATTTTAAAACTTTGAGATGAGGTGTTCATTATGGCTAGAAAAAAAGAAAGTTATAGTGATTTAGTAAATAAATTAGAAGATCTTATAAATAATTTAGAGAATGAAGATTTGGATTTAGAGGATTCTATGAAAAGTTATGAAGATGGAGTAAGCTTAATAAATAAGATTTATAAGATGCTAAAGGAATATGAAGGAAAAATAGAGATAATAAATACTAATATAGAAAAAGAACTAAAGGAGTAGTTATGGTTAGCGAAGATTTAAAAAGTAAAATTGATAACTATTTATTAAATTACTTTTCTTACAAAGAAGGATATAATAAAATTATATATGATGCCATGAGCTATAGTTTAAATGTAGGAGGAAAAAGGATAAGACCTATACTTTTACTATTAACTTATAAAATGTACAAAGAAGATATAGATGCTGCTATGCCTTTTGCAGCTGCTCTTGAAATGATTCATACATATTCTTTAATACATGATGATCTTCCAGCGATGGATAATGATGATTTAAGAAGAGGAAAGCCAACAAATCATAAGGTGTTTGGAGAAGCTATTGCAATCTTAGCTGGAGATGGCCTTTTAAATGAAGCTATGACTCTTATGTTAAAATCTTCAAAAAGATTTGGAGAAAATGGAGTAGATGCAGCTTTAGAAATAAGTAGATCATCAGGTGTTGAAGGAATGATTGGCGGTCAGGTAGTTGATATAATAAATGAAAACAAAAAAATAACTTTAGATGAATTAAAATATATGCATTTGAAAAAAACAGGAGAACTTATTAAAACTTCAATATTAGCAGGAGCAATTTTAGGAAATGCACCTAAAAAAGATATTGATATTTTAGAAAAGTTTGGATATAACCTTGGTTTAGTATTTCAAATAAAGGATGATATATTAGATGTTACAAGCACTACAGATATATTAGGAAAAAAAATAAAAAGTGATGAGGCTAATAATAAAACTAATTTTATAAGTAAATTTGGATTAGATTTTTGTATAGAAGAATGTGAAAGATTAACTAAAGAAAGTATAGAGTTATTAGATAATCTAACAAAGAAAAGTGAAAATCTAAAGGAATTAGCAATGCTTCTTTTAAAAAGAAAAATGTAAGCTAAAAAGGAAAGATGGTTATGTATAAAATTTTAAGTAGTATATCAGAACCTCATGATGTAAAGAGAATGAATTTTAATGAGTTAAATTCATTATCGAAAGAAATAAGATCTTTTTTAATAGAAAAGGTATCTAAAACGGGAGGTCATTTAGCTTCTAACTTAGGAGTAGTTGAGATTACTTTAAGTTTGTTTAAATCCTTTGATTTAGAAAGGGATAAAATAGTTTGGGATGTAGGACATCAATCTTATATTCATAAAATTTTAACAGGAAGAATGAATGAGTTTGATACCTTAAGACAATATGGCGGATTAAGTGGATTCCCTAAAAGCTGTGAAAGTAAATATGATGCTTTTGAAACAGGGCATAGCAGTACATCTATTTCAGCAGCAGTTGGAATGGCAAGAGCAAGGGATATTTTAAATAAAAATAATCATGTAATCGCTGTTATAGGAGATGGAGCTTTAACTGGAGGTATGGCTTTTGAAGCCTTAAATGATGTTGGATATAATAAAACTAACTTAATTGTAGTTCTTAATGATAATCAAATGTCTATTTCTAATAATGTAGGTGGACTTTCAACTTACTTAAGCAAAATGAGATTAGATCCAGGATATAATAAATTAAAAGAGGATATAAATTCTACCCTTAAACAATCCTCTATGGGTAAAAATATCGCATCATCTATAAGTAAAATCAAAGATAGCATAAAACAATTGGTTGTTCCAAGTATGCTTTTTGAAGACATGGGGTTTAAATACTTAGGACCAATAGATGGTCATAATTTAAAGGATTTAACAGATGTTTTTTCTATGGCTAAAAGAATAAAAGGACCTGTTATAATTCATACAGTTACTCAAAAAGGAAAAGGATATAATTTTGCAGAGAAAAATCCTAATAAATATCATGGTATAGGACCTTTTAATACAAATAATGGAGAAGTATGTGTTTCTTCAACAATTTCAGAGAATTATTCAAAAGCTTTTGGAAAAGCTATAAATAAATTAGCTAAAGAAGATGATAAAATAGTAGCAATAACTGCAGCTATGCCAGATGGTACAGGACTTAAAGATTTTTCTTTGAATTTTCCTAAAAGATTTTTTGATGTAGGAATTGCAGAGCAACATGCAACTACCTTAGCAGCTGGTATGGCAAAGGAAGGTCTAAAGCCTGTTTTTGCAGTATATTCTACTTTCCTTCAAAGAGCTTTTGATCAAATTCTTCATGATATATGTATTCAAAATTTACCAGTGATTTTTGCAATAGATAGAGCTGGAATAGTTGGAGAAGATGGTGAAACGCATCAAGGGATTTTTGATTTATCATATCTTTCATTAATGCCTAATATGACTATTTTAGCTCCGAAAACCACAGAAGAAGTTTATCCAATGATTAAGTGGGCTTTTGATTCTAAGAGTCCTTGTGCTATAAGATATCCAAGAGGAGGATGTGACACATCCTTAAATTTAGAATCTAAGAAAGAATTTAATTATGGTCAATGGGAAACAATTGAGGATGGTAAAGACATTTGTATAATAGCTACAGGGAAAATGGTTGAACATGGTAAATTAGCCTGTGATAAATTGAAAGAAAAAGGTATTAATATAAAATTAGTTAATGCTTGCTTTATAAAACCTATAGATAAAAATTTAATTAAAGATTTAGTAGATAATAATTATAAGATAATAACAATAGAAGATAATATTTTACATGGTGGATTAGGATCCTTAATTTTAGAATATATAAATGAATTAAACTCTAATATAAAAATTATAAATATGGGATATAATGATGAGTTTATACCTCATGGAAAAGTAAATACTTTATATAAAGTTTATAATTTAGATGTAGATTCAATAATAGATAACGTAATGAGTTTAATGTAATTTTAAACCTTGTAAGTATTTTATGACAAAGGAGAGAATTATGGCAGATAAGAAACAACGTCTTGATATATTATTAGTTGAAAAAGGTATATTTACATCTAGAGAAATGGCAAAGGCTAATATAATGGCTGGAAAGATATTTATAGATGATAAGAGAGTAGATAAAGCAGGAGAAAAGGTAAGTATAACAAGTAATATTGAATTTAAAGGAGAAAAGTTACCTTATGTAAGTAGAGGTGGCTTAAAATTAGAAAAAGCTATTAAAGCATTTGATATAGTTTTAAAAGATAAAATATGTATGGATATTGGGGCATCAACTGGTGGTTTTACAGATTGCATGCTACAAAATGAAGCTAAAAAAGTTTACTCAATTGATGTAGGATATGGTCAATTTGCATGGAAGCTTAGAGTAGATCCAAGAGTTGTTTGTCTTGAAAGAACTAATGTTAGATATGTTACAGAGGAACAAGTTCCAGATAAATGTGATTTTGCATCTATAGATGTTTCTTTTATATCTTTAACGAAGGTATTACCAGCAGTAATAAATTTACTCAATGAAAATGGAGAGGTAGTAGCTTTAATAAAACCTCAATTTGAAGCAGGTAGAGAAAAGGTTGGTAAAAAAGGAGTAGTTCGTGACCCTAATACCCATAAAGAAGTTATAGAAAAGATAGTTGAGTTTTTAAAAGAAAACAACTTAAATATATTAGGCTTAAGTTTTTCACCTATAAAAGGACCAGAAGGAAATATTGAATATTTAGTGTATTTTACAAAAAATGTAGAGAAACAAAGTGATTTTTCAAAGGAATTAATTGAGGAAATCGTTAATAATTCACATAAGGATCTTTAGTCGGAGGAGATATGGATAATATAGGACTTTATATAAATCCCATGAAGGATAGACAGGGTACAATAAAAGATAAAGCTATTTTAAAGATAAAAGAGTATTTTCCTAAAGCTTTAGTACATCATATAAAAAATAATTATTGTTCTTATAATATTCCAGAAAACCTTGAAGTGATTATAGTTTTTGGAGGGGATGGTACAATCCTTGGAGTGGCAAGAGATATTTTGCCTAAGATAAAGGCACCAATATTAGGGATAAATATTGGAAATCTAGGTTTTTTAACTAATGTAGATATTAATGAATTAGATATTGCCTTAAAAAAATTAAAAAATCATCAATATAAAGTGTCAAAGAGAATGATGCTTAATTGTGAAGTATTTAATGGGATTGAAGAATATAAAGATAATGCTTTAAATGATATTGTAATATCAAGGGGTACATTATCAAGAATAGCTAAATTTAATATTTATGTAGATGGAGATTTTTATGATGAATTTAAAGGTGATGGAATAATAATATCATCTCCAACAGGTTCTACAGCTTATTCATTTTCTGCAGGAGGTCCTTTAATTCATCCATCCTTAGATACAATATGCATAACACCCATATGCTCTCATTCTCCTAATATGAGACCTATAATTTTACCAGGAACTTCATCTATAAATATTAAGTCTGATTGTGATATGGAAGAATTATATGTAACAATAGATGGTCAAAAATCAATTAAACTTTTTAAAACATATTCATTAAATATAAAAAAATCTAAAGTAAGTTGTAACCTTATACAACTTACAGACTTTAATTATTATAAAGTTCTTAGGAAAAAGATACTAAACAAAAAATAGAATGGTAAGGTGATTTTATTGAAATCAAAAAGGCATTTGAAAATATTAGAGATAATAAATAATATAGAAATTGAAACACAAGAAGAATTAGCAGAAGAGTTAAAAAAAGCAGGTTTTGATGTAACACAGGCCACAGTATCAAGAGATATTAAAACTTTAAAGTTAATAAAGGTTTTAGGTGTTAATGGAAAATATAGATATGCACCAATTCAAACAACAAGTAATGAATTTGTAGATAAGATGGAAAGTATTTTTTCAAATACTGTGTTATCTGTTGAAAAAGTAGACAAAATGGTAGTAATAAAAACAATTTCAGGATCAGCATCAGCAGCTGCTGAAGCTGTTGATATTTTAAATTTTAAAGATATTGCAGGAACTATAGCAGGAGATAATACTATATTTATATTAGTAAGAACGGAAGAAAAGGCAATTGAATTAGTAGAAAAGATGACAACTATGATAAAGTATTAATTTTAATCTGCAAGGTGGGGTATAATGTTATTACAATTAACCATAGAAAATTTTGCGTTAATTAAAAATATCTCTATATCTTTTAATGAAGGCTTTAATATTCTTTCTGGAGAAACTGGAGCAGGAAAGTCAATTTTAATTGATGCCATTGCCTATGTTTTAGGTGGAAAGTTTAATAAAGATTTAATAAGGACAGGAGAAAATAAAACCTTTGTTGAAGCAGTTTTTACTATTGAAAACCAAAAAACAAAGGATATTTTAGAAGAATTAAATATTGAATATGATGATTTAATAATAATAACAAGAGAAACTTATCAAAATGGTAAAAGTATAACGAAGGTTAATAATAAAACAGTTATATTGTCAATAATAAAAAAAATAAGTGATGCAATAATAGATATACATGGTCAACATAATAATCAAAGCCTTTTAAATAAAGGATCACATATACATTATTTAGATAGTTACGGAGATGAAAATCTTTACTCTAAATTAAAAGAGTACAAAAAGATCTATGAAGAAATAAAAAATTTAGATAAAAAAATAGAGGAATTAAGTGGAAAAGAAGATAGAGAAAGAGTATTAGAGTTTTTAAAATTTCAAATAGATGATATAAATGAGGCTAAGCTTAAACTTGGAGAAGAGGAAGAATTAAAGGAAAGATATAATTTACTTTCTAACTCGGAAAAAATAGCAAAAACTTTAAGTTTAACCTGTAGTACATTAAAAGGTTCAATGGAAAATGAGTCTATCTTAGATAAAATTTCTTATATAGCAAGAGAAATTTATACAATAGAAAAGCATTCAGATAAAATAAAGCTATTAAATGAAAGATTAAATGAAATATATTATAGTTTAGAAGATATATCAAGAGAATTTGCGTCTATTAGTGAAGAAATAATTTATGATGAAGAAGAGCTAGAAAATATAAATAGTAGGATATATAAAATTTCATCTTTAAAGAAAAAATATGGAGAGTCTATTGAAAGTATTTTATCTTATAGAGATAAAATATCAAATCAGTATACAGAAATGATAAATGCTGAGTCAATATTAAAGGAATTAAGTATAAAAAAATTAGAGAAAGTTAAGATTTTAAAAGAAATTGGAAATAATATAACTTCTTTAAGGAAAAATATTGCAAAAAAATTAGAAGAAAAAATAATTTATGAATTAAATGAAGTTGGTCTTGAAAAATCTAGATTTATTATAGGGATAAAAGAATTAGAAAATTATAATGACTTAGGATTAGATGATGTGCAATTTACAATATCTACTAACTTAGGAGAGCCATTAAGACCTTTAGATAAAATAGTATCTGGTGGTGAGCTTTCAAGAATAATGTTAGCTTTAAAAATTGCATTTATAGATAAAGATGAAATTCCAACAGTTATATTTGATGAGATAGATACCGGAATTAGTGGTCGAATAGCTCAAGCTGTAGGTGAGAAAATGTATGAACTTTCAATAAGACATCAGGTGTTTTGTATAACTCATTTACCTCAAATAGCAGCACTTTCTGATCATCATTATTTGATTTTTAAAAAGACTTTAGATAACTTAACCTATTCTAATATAGAAAAAGTTGACTTGAAAACAAAAACAGAAGAAATAGCCAAAATGATTGGTGGAGCAGAAGTTACACAAAATACAAAAGCTAATGCTAAAGATATGATTATGTTAGCAGACAAAAAGAAAAAAGATATAATTAAAATATATACATAAATAGAACTAATTTGGAAAAAATAGAACTAAATTAGTTCTATTTTTTTGGCTAAAAATAATATTTTAAGATAAAATTTAGTGTATTTTAATTTTTATTAACTACACTAACAAAGTTAATACAGCATATGAAAAATTAAAATTGGGTAACTTAAATACAAGAAAGGAGGAGATAAAATGAAAAAATTTTTTAAGAAAAACTTAAAATATATAACTATTCCATTGATTTTATTTGTTTTTTATGTGATCTCTTCTAATTTTGTTTTACCTAATATATCACAAAATTTTAATAAGGACAATTTAATAAATAGAATTCCTAAAAGCTTTTTGAAAGCAGAAGCAGTTAATGGAACTGCTACCATAAGAGATAAAAAGGATATAGAGCTTTATCCTGGTGGAGGTTGTTTAGGAATTAAAGTTTCTACTAGTGGAGTATTAGTGGTAGGATTTTCAGATATAGATACTACAAATGGAAAGGTATCAAGTACAAGTAGGGAAGCTGGTATACAAGTAGGAGATATAATACTAAAAATAAATGATACAAACTTAGAAAATACCAAACATTTAATTGAAATCCTTTCTAAAACAAAAGATGATAGTATAAAGTTACTATTAGATAGAGATGGAGACAAAATAAAAGTAAAAGTAAATGTAGTAAAAGATGAAAATAAAGCTAAAATAGGGCTTTGGGTAAGAGATTCTACAGCAGGAATTGGTACTTTAACTTTTTATGAAGAAAAATCAAATAAATTTGGAGCATTAGGACATCCAATAACAGATGTAGATACAAATTCTATCATAAAAATAAAAGATGGTAGGGTTATAGATTCTGCTGTTCTTAGTGTGAGAAAAGGACAGAGAGGAACACCGGGAGAACTAAAAAGTATTTTTGTAAATGAAGAAAAATATTTTGGAGAAATAAACAAAAATACTATTAGTGGTATCTTTGGAAGTGGAAAAAGAGAAATGCTAAAAAAATGTCAACTTAAACCTTTAAAAGTAGGATATAAAGAAGAAATAAAAGAAGGAAAGGCTCAAATTATATCAACAGTAGATGAGAATGGGCCTAAATATTATGATATAGAAATTGTAAAGCTATTATCTCAAGATAAACCTTCTCCTAAAAGCATGATAATAAAGGTAACTGATGAAGAATTATTAAAGAAAACTGGAGGAATAGTTCAGGGTATGAGTGGAAGTCCTATAATTCAAGATGGGAAAATAGTAGGTGCTGTTACTCACGTTTTGGTGAATAAACCAGATGTAGGTTATGGAATATATATAGAGTGGATGTTAGAAGAAGTAGGAATACTAAAAAAATATTAGTATTTAGAAATTTATCGTTAAAATATCATAATTATATTCATTGGATTTTAGAAATACTTCTTACGAATTTGCTAATTTATGTTATAATGAAGGTAGAAATCTGTAAGAAGTATTTCTATTTTCTTTTTTTCTATAAAATAAAAAAGTTTTTTCGAAAATAAAAAGGATTTAAAAAGGTTTTGTCGAATAAGTATTTTGACAATATTTGGTAGTGAAAAAGGGGAGAACAATATGCAAGAATCAAAAATATCAGTGTTAATTGCCGATGATAATAAGGAATTTTGTAACATTTTAAATGATTATCTTTTGAATCAAAGAGATATCGTTGTAACTGGAATAGCTAAAGATGGATTAGAAGCATTAGATTTAATTGAGGAAAGAAAACCAGATTTAGTTGTTTTAGATATAATAATGCCTCATTTAGATGGTTTAGGAGTTTTAGAAAGATTAAATTCTATGAATTTAGATCCTATGCCAAGAATTATAGTCCTTTCAGCAGTTGGTCAAGATAAGATAACTCAAAGAGCTATAACTTTAGGAGCAGATTATTATGTAGTAAAACCATTTGATATGGATGTTTTTACAAATAGAATAAGGCAAATGTTTAATAATACTATCTCAAGTGATAACTCTAAAAAGACTATTTCATTAATGGATACACCAGAAGTAAGAGTTGAACCTAAAAAAGAACCTATGGATTTAGAAGCTGAAATAACAAGTATTATTCATGAAATAGGAGTACCAGCTCATATCAAGGGATATATGTATTTAAGGGAAGCAATTACAATGGTAGTAAACGATATGGAACTACTTTCTGCAGTTACTAAAGAGTTATATCCTTCAATTGCTAAAAAATACAATACTACTGCTTCTAGAGTAGAAAGAGCCATAAGACATGCTATAGAAGTCGCTTGGGCTAGAGGTCAAGTAGATGCTATTAATAAGCTATTTGGATATACAATCCATAATGATAAAGGCAAGCCTACAAATTCAGAGTTTATAGCAATGGTAGCTGATAAGCTAAGACTTAAAAATAAAGTTAGCTAGGATTATGATTTTTCTTTACTAAAATATATATTTTTATAAACTATATGGAGTAAATGAAATCATATTAAAACAAATTTATTTTAGAATTAAAACATCAACTAATTAAATTTTTAAATTAATTAGTTGATGTTTTTAATATTATTATATTAATACTAGTTTATTAAATTATATAAATCTTAAAGTATATATTTTAAAATATAGTTTTTGTATTTTTATAATATTAACATTATATTGCTTAATAAATATAGTATAATTAAATAAAATAAATTACATAGATTAAAAAAATAAAAAACTATTTTATAGTTATAATTTTTTACACATTAGAACCATTTTCTCATGGGATTTTAATCCTCTTCTATGATAAAATCCTTCAGTTTTATCTTCTTTAGAAGTTAATAATATGATTTCTGATATTCCTTTTTCTTTTAAACGTTTTTCAAATTCATTTAATATAATTGTTCCTAGACCTTTACTGCGCATTTCATTTTTTACACAAAATTCTTTTATGTTAAAAATAGCACCATTATAAAATTGTTCTTCGCTTCCTAAAATCATGCCATAGATTAAATCATTTTCATAGGCTAAAATTCCATAAAAATCTTCGCAGTTTATCATTTGTTTTAATCTTTTTGATGCTGTCTCAACTGTCCACTTATCATTCCAAGGTGGTGAATTAAATGTATCAACATATATAATTGTAAGTGTTTCTATATCTGATATTTTTATTTCCCTAAAATCCATTATATACCTCCTATATTTTATATAAAATAAAACATTAATTAAATTATATAACAATTATATAATTATATGGTATTTACTTTCCCTAATTATTTAATTAATTTGTAGATTTAATATATTAAAACATATAAAATTTAAGAGATTTATATCTATTTAAAAGTATGGAATTTCTTAATATTAAGTGTTTTGCTAGAAGTTAACTATACACATATTTATTAATTATATTGAGCATAATATAAATAGTCTAACAAAAACTTATAATATTAAGGAGGAATTTTTATGTCAGATTATAGAGATAATGAAATGAAACATTCAAATAATAGTTTTTTTGGATGGATTGTAAGATTAATATTATTTGCAGTAGTTTTAGGACTAACATCATTTTTTACACCAGGGTTTAGTATTGTAGGATTGTGGTCATTTTTATTGGCTGCTTTTATAATAACTGTATTGGATTATTTAGTAGAAGCATTTATGGGTGTTGATGCATCACCACTTGGCAAAGGTATTAAAGGTTTTATTATTGCTGTGATAATAATTTATGTAACCCAATTTTTAGTACCTAATATGAGAGTTTCTATATTAGGAGCGTTATTATCTGCTATAGTTATAGGAATTTTAGATATGATATTACCAAGTAGAGTAATGTAATTATTTATATTTTTTAGAAATTTAATAATTTGGAAAAAGAGATATTTTAATATTACATTAAAATATCTCTTTTTCTCTTTCAAATAAAGGATTAAACCATATTTTTTTAAAGCTTTATTTATAAGTAAATCTTACTAAGTTTCTCATTATGTATTATGTAGTAAAATTTTCATTTGAAACACTAAATTATCCTAGATACATATAATAAATTGAATGATATATAGACCTTTTACAATTATTTTAAATGGAAGGTGATATTCTAATGATAATAGGAAAAAGGGCTGGTCATAGTGATAATTTTATAGGATCAGTAGGAATTGTAAATGAACATGAACAAATGAAAATATTAGATAAAATAACTACTGATATATTAGTAAAGTATGGTCATAAAGTTATAGACTGTAACAGTAATGGATATAGTGAAAATGAAGAGTTAAAGGAAGGTGCTGATAAAGCTAATAGTCAATATATTGATCTATTTTTAAGTCTTCATATGAATTCATTTAATGGAAAAGCTAATGGAACAGAATGCTTAGTATATAATGAATATAGTAAAGCTAAAGAAGTTGCAAAAAGAATTACTTTTAATTTATCAAAACTTGGATTTTTTAATAGGGGAGTCAAATACAATAGTAATCTTTATGAAATGAAGAATATTGAGGCTCCTAATATAATAGTTGAGGTTTGTTTTTGTGATTCTAAAGTAGATATAGATATTTATAATAGATATTCTTGGGAAGAATTAGGATATGCTATATGTAATGGTATAGATTATAATATTCCTTTGAGACCTCCAGAAGAGGATAATTTATATTATATAGAAACAAAGGTTTTAGATTATGGTACTTTAGGAATATATCTTTCACATGTAGTGCCTTATTTTTTAGGAGTAGTTATATATGCACTTAGTTACAGTAATAATATTTGGATTGAAACAGAATATTTAACAGAAGAGGAGGAAAAAAACTTAAGAGAGATATTAGTTAAAGAAAAGTTGTATTACAAAACTGAAGAGGAAAATGGTGAAAAGTATATAGTGACAAATTATTTACCTTATGGAGAATTTGGAGTAAATATTTTAGAAATTCTTAAGTATTTTGGTTCTATTAACTGTTATCTTTTAAGTGATGATAAGAAAATATGGTTTGATACTCAATGGCTAAATAAATATCAATGTGAAAAGATTAAAAATAGCTTAGGATCATGGGTATATGATATTAAATCTTAATTTATTTAAGATATAAATTTAAAAGAATGAAAAATTTTTATTTTAAATAAATTGTAAGATAAAAATCAAATAATATTAAATAAAAAGTTCTAAGATAATTTTATTCTTAGAGCTTTTACTATATTAATAATATTTTTTATTAATATAATTAATATTTTTTATAACATTATATTGAATTTAAAGTAATAATAGAGTATATTGATATTGTTTAGCTAATGTTACAATTTTTATTAATTAGCTTTTTTATATTACAGTAGATAATAAAAATTTTTATTATCTTATTACTACTTATTTAAGTATAAATCAAATAAGTTAGAATTAAGGTCTTAATTAAATTAAGGCCTTAATTTATTAGGAGGATAAATTTATGAAATTAATAGAGAAAACATTAAATGAAAAAACTATTTATGAAGGTTCTTTTTTAAAACTAATAAAACAAGAGGTTTTATTACCAGATGGAAATATTGCTAAAAGGGATATTTTAAGACATCCAGGTGCTGTTGCTATAATCGCTTTTAAAGATGAAAATACAGTAGTTATGGTAGAGCAATATAGAAAAGCTATTGATAGGGTACTATTAGAAATTCCTGCAGGAAAATTAGAAAAAGATGAAGATATATTAGAGTGTGCAAGAAGAGAACTAGAAGAAGAAATAGGATATACTTCTAATGATATTGAGTATTTAGGAAACTTTATAACTGCACCAGGATTTTGTGATGAAGTTATTCACCTTTTTAAAGCAAAGAATCTAAAAGAAAAATTTGCAAAAGGCGATGATGATGAGTTTATAAATATTAAGGAATTTTCATTAGAAGAAATAAAAAGATTAATAAAAAATGGAATTATAGTTGATTGTAAAACAATTGCAGCTTTGCAGTATATTTAAACTTATTAAAACTTTATAAGATTGTTTTTGGAGGTTATTAGTAAATACAGTAATAATATATTAAATTATAATAGAAAATATGGATATTTTATTATTTAAATATATAAACTAATTTAAAATGAAATTTTTATATAAAATTTAGTATTTTATATAGAGATTTTATTTATTTTATATAAAAATTAACAAATAAAAAATTTCCTCTCTTTAGAATATTAAGAAAGAAATTTTCATAAGTATTAGTAAACAGAGGAGGGGAAAGAGATGAATAAATTATTATGTAATTTAAATGAAACAATAGAAAAAAATAAATGGATATATGTTATAACAACTTTATTTTTGTGTATTGGATTTGTACTTGGAATTTATACTGTATACTATATGGGTCAAAATATGAAAGGGGAATTAATAAAATATTTTAATGTTCTTTTTCAAACATTAGAGGGAAACTCTATAGAATATGGATACTTAATAATTCAATCCCTTAAAAATAATTTAGTATTATTTTTAGTTTTTATGATATTAGGGCTTATTTCAATAGGAGGACCTATAATTCTTATACTTCTTTTAATAAAAGGATACTCATTAGGATTTACTTTTGCTTTAATAACAAGTTTATTTGGCGGAAAAGGTGTTGCAATATCCTTAGCAGCTTTAGTTCCTCAAAATTTAATTTTAATTCCTTGTTTTATAATATGGTCAGCTTTTGTTCTTCAAATATCTATAAATAAATTAAAAAATAAATTCGGAGAAACAATTACCTTAAAAGATTCTTTATCAGGATCTGTTAATTTTATTATATTTATAGTATCAGCTTTATTAATAGGAATTGTTATAGAGGCTTTTCTAACTCCAACAATTTTAAAATATATGATAACTAGAATAGGGTTATAAAAATAAACTATTGTGTTACAAATTGTAATACATTTATTATAGATTAGTAAAAGAGATATTACTTTATAAAAAATTAATAATAGAATATAAAATATAGAATATATATTTTTAAAAATTATTTATTCTATATTTTTTTATTTTAAAATTTAAGTTAGTTAAAGTTATTTGTAAAATAAAGATATGTAGTAAATATAAATAATGGAAATTAAGAAAGTTTATGAAAGTGATTTCAATATAGGTATTATCAAGTTAATCAAGAAAAAATATTAAAAATATTTGCATTTTAATAAAGAATAGTGTAGAATAAAAGTGTAAAGTATGTAAAGGTTACCATACATATATACATTATAAATATACACAAAATTTTTGGAGGTAATTAGTTATGAGAATGTATGACATAATACATAAAAAAAGACAAGGGGAAGAACTTTCAACTGAAGAAATAAATTTCTTTGTTGAAAACTATACAAATGGAACTATACCTGATTATCAAGCATCAGCTTTATTAATGGCAATATTTTTTAATAAAATGAATAAAAGGGAAACTGCTGATTTAACTATGGCAATGGTTAATTCAGGAGAGATATTAGATTTATCAGCTATTGAAGGAATAAAAGTAGATAAGCACTCAACTGGTGGTGTAGGTGATACTACTACTTTAGTTTTAGGACCTATGGTAGGATCATTAGGAATTCCAGTTGCTAAAATGTCAGGTAGAGGTCTTGGACATACTGGTGGAACTTTAGATAAATTAGAAACATTTAAAGGCTTTACAATAGAAATGCCAAAGGATAAATTTATAAATAATGTTAATACTATTAAGTTAGCTGTTGGAGGACAAACAGGAGATTTAGCACCAGCAGATAAAAAACTTTATGCACTAAGAGATGTAACTGCAACAGTTGATAATACTTCATTAATAGCTTCAAGTATAATGAGTAAAAAAATAGCAGCAGGAGCAGACGCTATAGTTTTAGACGTTAAGGTTGGAGAAGGAGCATTTATGAAAACTCCTGAAAACGCATACGAACTAGGTGGAGCTATGGTTGAGATAGGTAAGCATGTTGGAAGAAATACTATAGCTGTTGTTTCAGACATGGATCAACCACTAGGAAAGGCAGTAGGAAATGCTTTAGAAGTTGAAGAAGCAATAAATACATTACAAGGAAAAGGACCTAAAGACTTATTAGAATTATGTTTAACATTAGGTTCAAATATGGTTGTTCTTGCTGGAAAAGCTAAAGACACTGATGAAGCTAGGGAAATGCTTATGGAAACAATAACTTCTGGAAAAGCAATAAAGAAATTTAAAGAATTTATCTCAGCTCAAGGTGGAAATACTGAAGGTATAGACGATACTTCAAAATTACCAAAAGCTAAATATATTATGGAAGTTAGAGCAGAAGAAGAAGGATACGTAAATAAAATCCATGCAGAAGAAATTGGAATAGTTGCTATGGAATTAGGTGCAGGAAGAGCTACTAAAGAAAGTGTTATAGATCTTGCTGTAGGTATAGTTCTTGAAAAGAAAAGAGGAGACTTTGTTAAGAAAGGTGATATAATCGCATACGTTCATGCTAATGATGAAAAGAAAGGCGAAAAAGCTATAAGAGGAATTCTTAACAACTATGTAATAAAAGCAGAAGCTCCTAAAGAAATTCCACTAATATATAATGTAATTCGTTAATAAAATCTAAGTAAATTATTTTTATATTTAAAATAAAGACCTTCTTTAAAATTTTAAAGAAGGTCTTGTTTAATTTAGAAAACAGGTATTTTTTAAATTATTATTTTAATCTTTTAAACATTGTGGGAAATATTTATTTCCAGAAATGTTTTTTCGGTTGTGTAATGAATTAAAAACTATTTAATATCAGCTTTCCATAATCCATGAATATTACAATAAGCATATACTGCTAATGGTTTATCATCTACAACAGTAAATGATGTCTTTGGTTCTTTATTAGGATTTAAGTATTTTAATTGTCCACCTTTTTCAGTTTGTAGATAAATCCATACTATATAATGTTCTTCAATCATTGGATGAGGAGTTGAACCTATTTGTACATGGATAACTCCGTCTTCAATTTTTATATCTGGAACATGCTTTTCTATAGAAGCATCAGTTGAATCAGCCACTAATTCTACCATATTTTCTCCGCAACAAACTATTGGAACTCCTGAATTTTTAATGAATAGGACCATATTACCACAGTGCTTACATACATAAAATTTTAATTCGTGCATTTCAAAATCCTCCTTAATAGATAAATAAATTTTTATATTATAATACAAAAGGTGGATTAGCTGCTATAGCATAGACTCTTTGACCTAGTTCTTGGTCAAGTAATAAGAGACCACTATCTCCAGCTAATTTTAATCTTTTAATATTATCTTCTGTATTAGCTTCTTCTTCAGCTTGTTCTGATATAAACCAAAGTAGAAATTGAGATGTTCTAAAATCAGATTCATCACGAGCTATAGTTGCAAGGTTATTTATTAATTCACTAATTTTATG
Organism: Clostridium fallax; assembly: GCF_900129365.1. GTDB lineage: Bacteria > Bacillota > Clostridia > Clostridiales > Clostridiaceae > Clostridium_AH > Clostridium_AH fallax. The sequence goes on along the minus strand of NZ_FQVM01000019.1, from coordinate 17,628 downwards.
TTCGTGAGAAAGAGTTGTTTGGAATACATCCATTGGTGATTCAAAACTGTCTTGTGGCTTTGGAATTGAGTTGAATTTAACTGTGCCACCTGCATTTTGCAAATATTTATAAAAAAACATAGCGTGATCAGTTTCTTCTTTATATTGAACCATGAACCAGTTAGCAAAACCTTTTAAACCTTTAGACTCAAAATAGTTAGACATAGATAAATAAAGATAAGCAGAGTATAATTCATAGTTAATTTGATCATTAATAAGATTCTCTAATTTTTTTGAAACCATTTTACTTACCTCCTTATTGTTATCTTTATTAAAATTATACAACAAAAAAATACTTAAACAAGAAAAAAGTAAGAAAATTCATATATGTTTAAATACTTTGTTAATTAAATTTATAGTTATCTATTATTTATTAAATAATGTTAAATTTTTTCTAATAAATATAAATAAAATTTTATATTAATATATTTATATTTTTATTTAAAGAAATTAATAAGGAAAGGAAAGTAATTTGAAAATTGAAAATTAATAATTAATATATTTTGAATATTATGATAATTATTTTATTCTTTAACTAATCTAATTGACAAAAACAATTTAAGTAAATATAATATTAACAACAAGTAATTACTTGTTAATAATACTCCTATTTAATACACATTTTAAACATATCTTTGTATTATACTTTATGGCAATTGATAAAAACTATTAATTAAGTTTTTAGATCCCTATATTACCTCTGCATTATAAGTGCAGAGGTTTTTTTTATTTATTTTTAAAAGTTATTAATTTATATAAATATAAATAATTATAGAACATAAAGTTTTACATAGAATATTTATTTCACAGTGTAAAGGATTTTTCAAATTAATGAAAAATCCTTTCTCTTTATAATTAATACTTATTAAAATTCTATATAAATATATGGAATTTATAAAATATGAATATATAATTTTATATAGATAATCGTAAAGGCATTTTAATATAATTTTTATTTATAATTGAATATATATAAAATAGATATTTTAAATTAATTTAGTATTAAAGATATTTTTTAATCTTACTTTAGATATTCTTTCTTCAATTTCATCAATATTTGTGGTATAAAGATTTAAAGATTTCATTCTATTAAAATATTCAGATCCAGCAAAGGTATATCTATTTTTCCTACCATCTCTAGTTTCAGCCTTTTCATTTGCATATTTTATAATATCTCCAATAGAAATATTAGTTGGTAATATAAGCAATGGAATGCCAAGACAATTACGAACAGCATTATGACCAGCTAAAGTTCCTGTACAGATAGCTTCTCATCGACACAACAATTTGCAATATTTTAATGTTTAATTATAGAGAGTACTTTTAGTTTTCATAATATTGTATTTAAAAATATAGAATAAACATTAAAATTTAAACAAATATCTTTTTATTAAAAATATATGTTATTTAGAATCTTCATTATAAAGATAAATATGAATAAGACTTTCTTTAGAGGTCCAAGTTATTTTACTTATAATTCGAGAGATTATATGTTTTTTTTCATCATTATTTAGAAGTCTTATATTTTTAAAGAAGTTTTTATTAAAGTCCTTTAAGGGAGAGATTTTAATATCTTCATTATATTTATTTTTTTTTCCGTTATTTGATGAAAGGTTAGATATGTTTTTCTTTAGGTTTTCATTTTCATTTTCTAAATTTTCTATTTCAGAAATTATATATTTATTAGCTTTAGAGTTAGAATTTAATGCAAGTTCTCTAACAAGATTTTTTATTAAACTAAGATTTTTTTCTAAACTTTTTTTTAGGAATTCTATTTCTTTTAATTGTATATCCTCTTTATTTAAATTGTAATTAGTTCTATTGATTTTTTTTATAATTTTATTAGAATCTACAGAAATGTCTTTTAGAAAATTTAAAATAGCCCTTTCTAAATCTTTTGAATTTATATTACCATTAGTACATCTTGTTCCTTTTGAATAATTTTTTAATCTACAACTATAATAAAAGTTTTTATTACCATGTATATCTTTTTTTCCATGAATAACTCCCATAGGAGATCCACAAACACCGCATTTTAAAATCCCGGATAATAAAACATTATTAGTTTTACCAAGTCTTGGAGATTTGGATTTATTCTTGGTTAAAATTTCTTGAACTTTTAACCAAGAATTTGAACTTATTATTCCATCATGATTTGCAATAGAAGCAATCCAAAGGGATTTATCTCTATAGATATTTTTTCCTTTCTTTTTATTAAAAGTTAATATTCCATGCTTAGAATTAGGGGTACCTATACAGGAAATATTATTATTCTTTAAGAAATTAATAACCTTCTCATCAGCCATAACGTAAGTAGGACTTTTTAATAAATCAGAAATAGCTCTTACATTCCAATTTGCTCCAAGTTTAGTTTTATAGTTATTTTCTAATAACCATTGATTTACCTTTCTTAAAGATTTATATTTAAGATATTTTTCAAATATTTTTTTTACTAAATTGATTTCATAATCAATAGGTATTAATTTATAAAAAGATCTTTCCTTAAAGTTTTCATCTAAATAAGAAACCTTTTCACTTTTATATCCTAGAGGAGTTTGTCCCCCTAACCAACGACCAGACTTAGAAAGTTCTAACATATTATCTTTAACTCTTTCGGCTATAGTTTCTCTTTCAAGTTGAGCAAAAACAGAGGCTATATAAATCATAGCTCTACCAATTGGTGTACTAGTATCAAATTGTTCTTTAATAGATATGAAATCTATAGAATAACTTTGTAATAATTCTAATGTTTTAGAAAAATCAGCTACATTTCTAGAAATTCTATCTAGCTTATAACATATAAGTATTTGAAACTTTTTACTTTTACCATCCAATAAGAGTTTTTTAAAATTTGGTCTATTTAGATTTTTGCCAGAATACCCCTCATCTTCATATATTATAAAATCTTCAATATTTTTATCTTTTAGATGATTAATAGCATAATCTTTACATATTTGAATTTGATTTTCTATAGAATCACCTTTTCCAGTATAAATTGATTTTCTACTATATATTGCAGCAATCATTTATTGTTCACCTCATGAAATTTAAAAGAATAGTATATTGTAATAAAATTTATATAGATTTATTCTTAAATTTTAAGAATTTCTATTTTATAATAAACACAATTAACATTTACAGACTTTTATACTTGTTAAGGAATAGAAAATATATATAATATAATTTTGAAATGTTACAATATGTAATATATAATATAATTAGGATATAAATAAGGGAGGGGAGTTCTTTTGAATAATTTAAAACTTTATAAGAAGAAGTTTTCTATATATGGAATAACAGGGATGTTTTTTTCCATTTTAGGTATAATGTGTTCCTTTAGCTACATTGGTAATTTATCTTTAGGGCAAATTCTTTTAAGGCAAACAAATTCTAAAGTTTTAACCTCTGTGGTGTCATTAAGTTTATTTGCTATTTCTATTTATATAGGAAATAAGTTTAAAGATGATTGTATAGCTAAATTAGGAAAGAAAATTAGCATTTTTATGTTTCTTTTATTAGTTATTTTATCTATAATAACTGCTTTAAGTATTTTATAAAACAAATAATATCTTATTAAATAAATTAAAATTATGAAGTATTTTACATAATTTCAGGCCATTATAAAATTACATTTTAATTTGATAAAATTTTATTAATAAAGTTAAGCTAAATAGCTTAACTTTATATTTTTATCTTAAATAAGAGTTATTATAATCATTTTTAGAAATATTATAATATAAACAATTTACTATTTTATTATCTAATAAATATAATTTTACATCTTTATTAAATTTATATTTAAAATTACATTTTTCTATAACTCTTTTAGAGTTAGAATTAAAATTGTAATGACAACACCAAATTAGGTCTAATTGAAGATTTTTAAAACCATGCTCAATTAAGGTGTTTACTGCTTCAGGAATATATCCATTTCCCCAGTATTTTGGATTTAATACATATCCAATTTCTCTTTGGTTTAAGTTCTTAAGAGAATCATCTGGAATTCTATTATGAAGACCTATACTACCAATTACTTTATTTTGTGATTTTAAAACAATGGCATAACAATCTTTATTTCTTATAAACATTTTAAGAATAGATTTACTTTCTTCTCTATTTTTATGAATACGCCATCCAGCATTAGGGCCAACTCTTTTATCTCTTGCATATTCATATAAATCCTCATAATCTTCTTCAGACCAATCTCTTAAAACTAATCTTTTTGTTTCTAATGTTTCCATTAATATTGTCCCCCTTTTATCATAGCAAGTTTATTAAGTTTTATTGTATTTTTTCATTATCAAAAAGTTACAATAACTTTTTATATAGATTATATTCTAATAATAAATAAATATGAAGATATAGTAGATAACAAATTGAATATCTATATAAAAATATTAGCTAGGAGCAATATATTACTCTTAGCTAATATATTTATTAAAGATTTTAAATAAATAATATTTTGTTTATAATTAAAGTTGCAATTTGTTTTGTAGAGCTTCTGTATGCCCAACGAATAATCCACTTTTTTCTCCAGCACAAAATAGATTATCAATAGTTTTTACTTTCATATCATTAGTTCTTGGAGCTACAGAAAGATATCTTATAGAATTTCCTTTTCCGCCAGCATAAGGATCTACATATTTGGCGTTTTCAAGACCAGGTATCTTTCTAAGTTTTTCTAAAGGATAATAAGTAGTCATAAGTTTAGCATGACCTGTATCTAAAAGAATAAGATTTTCTGCAAACTCTTTTAAAGCATATTGCTGACAAACTTTAGTGGATAGTTTATCATAATTTATATCCTCTTTAGGAATTTTTAGTATAACAACACCTTTTTCATTCAATTGTTTTTCTATTTCTGGAGATAAGCTTTCTTTTGTTAATTTACAAGAACCACTAAAGGCTCCTAGTTCATCTCCATTTCTTTCTCCTTGTAAATCTTCAACGCCAGCTCTTTCGCTAATACTTATTCTAGGACCAAAGGCAGGACATCTTAATATACACATAGAACATCCATTACCATATCTTAAGCAGTTTCCCATAGGTCCAGTGGAGCCAGTAGTTTCTATAAAGGCATCACCTTCTATAAAGGTGCCATCACTTAAATAAATTCCTTCTATTTTATTATTTGTTTTTTTTATATCAATAGCTCTAGATATTAGGCTTATTTTAATTCCTAAGCTTTCTAGATATCTTTTAACTTCAGCTTCTATATTATTTACATCATAAAGCCAAGCATGTCATTGATTTACAGTATTGATAACTTAAAAATCTTATTTATAGATTTAAAGCTAATTAACCATTAAATTTAGGGTGTTTATGACTTAAAAACTTTAAGCTATTATTTAAGAAAAGTCATCTTTTTTAGATCCCCAGTAAAATATATTAGTTTCTCCAGATTCTCCATCAATAAATATTTCTTTAATAAAACTTTTAAGTAATAATTTTTTCTCTTTATTAGATTTACAGTGTTTATATAAATCATTAAAACTTTTAAATTCATTGGAAGTATTTATAAAAATATTATTATTAATAGAATTTCTATCCTTACTTTTTACTTTTAAGTTTTTAAGTTCTATAATATAAGAGTTTTTTTCTTTATCTAATTCATTTATTTTATTCATTATATATTTAGAAACTACGTCATTAGATTCTGATAATTTTGAAAGTAATTTGTTAATAGAGTTATCAAGATAAGATATTTTTTCTTTTAAAGCATTTAATTTATTTAAAGGTAAGATATTTGTCTTTCTTTTCTTAATTAAATTTTGAGACAAGTTTTGTATGCTTACTTCTATAAGCTTTTCTTCAATAATTTTATCAATGTATTGACCGGATAAATTAGGGTTATCACACTTGCTTTTACTAGAATTTGATTTTAAAGTGCAAATATAATAGTAGTTTTTAGTACCATCTTTTTTAGATCTTCCATAGGATATTCTCATTGGAGAACCACATTTTGAGCATTTTAAAAGTCCTGTAAGAAGACCAGTTTTTGAAGTGCCAAGTCTTTTTTCTGCTATATTAGAATTAATATCTAAAGTTTTTTGTATTTCAAGCCATACGTTAGAATCTATAATTCCTTTATGTTTAGAAACAGCAATAATCCAATTACTTTCATCTGTTTTTTTCTCATTAGAAATTTTTCCATAAGATAGTAGTCCTTCTCCTTTAGGAATTCCTACAGTGGTACATCCACATTTTTTAAAATAATCTAAAACTTCTTCATTTGATTTTACATATACAGGATTCCTTAATATATCCCTTAAAGACATAGCATGCATATTTCCGCCATTTTTGCCCTTTATATTTAAATAAAGGCATTCTTTAAGGACTTTATAAAGGCTTTTTTCTTTATAATATAAATCATATATATACTTAACTATATTAAGCTCATTTTCATTAGGAGATAATTTAAACATAGTTTTTTCCTTGAAGTTTTCATCGAAATAACTTACTCTCTCAGAGTAAAATCCTAAGGGGCATTGACCACCTAGCCATCTACCAGACTTAGCTAATTCGTACATATTATCTTTAATACGTTCTGCTATAGTTTCCCTTTCAAGTTGAGCAAATACAGATGATATATAAATCATAGCTCTTCCTATAGGAGAAGTTGTATCAAATTGTTCTTTTATAGATATAAAATCTATATTATTTTCTTGAAGAATTTTAAGAGTAGAGGAGAAATCTGCAACATTTCTACTTATACGATCTAATCTATAGCATATAAGAATATGAAATTTCTTATTTTTTGCATCTTCAATTAGTTTTTTAAATGCAGGTCTATTAGTATTACTACCAGAATATCCTTCATCTTCATATATTAAAAAATTAGTTATATTTTTATCTTTTAAATAGCTCTTACTATAATCTTTACAGAGCTGAAATTGATTTTCCAAGGATTCACCTTTTCCTGTAAAAATTGATTTTCTACTATATATAGCTGCAATCATTTATTATCACCTCATACATTTTTAAGGGATTATTACATTTATATAGAATGTTTAATAAAAAAATGAAGAGTTTTTAAAGATAAAATATCTATATAAATTATATTAAGTATATATTTGTTATATAAAGAGTTTATTTTTTAGTAAACATATATAGTATAGTTTCATAAAATGATTATGGATATATTAATTATTTTAAAAGGGAGAGTAAGATAATGAATAAAAATTTTAAGGTTATAGTTCATTATCCATTACCGGAAAATCAATTAAAATGGCAAGAAAGAGTAGATAATGCAGCAGCAGATTTAATTTTAAAATTGTATCCAGATAATTTAGATGAAATAATTGAATTTTTAGAGAAAGTTAAAGAAGAGTAGCAAAGGATAAATAGGCTAAAGTAGCCTTATATAAAATATATTAAGATAAGCAAAGATAAACACTATTAAAGTTATAACTTATGGAATAATCTTTAAAAAATCCATAACAATTCTATTATAATGAATATTTTAGTAATATATCTAAATATAAAATTTTAATTTTATATGATAAAATAATGTTAAGAATTAATTAAAAATGTAAACTAGGGAGGACATATAGGTGAATAGGAAAAAGATTATACCGATTATACTAAGCTTTGGGATTATATTCACATCTACAATTAGTATTTTTAATATAGCAAATGGTAAAGAATTAAGTCAGGATCAATATATAGCTTTAGCAGAAAATAAAGTTAAGGAATTTAAATCTTGCCCAGTATTTAGTACATATAATAAATGTTATGAGGCATTATGTAAAATTAAAGATCAAGGAATAAGAGAAAAATTAGGATCAGAGATTGCACCATACTGGAATAAAGTTGCAACACCATATGTTTTAGATGGATTAAAGAGAATGGAAGCTTTAGCTAATGATAAAAATTTACTTACCTTTAATGATTTAATGTTAGAAATTAAAAATTCATCATTAAAAACTGAAGAGGATAGAAAATTTAATGAAGGATATTTATTAGGAGAATTAGATGGATGGGCAAAATCTGGCAGTCTTTATACTAAAGAAGAATGTTCTGCTATAGATAAGATAGTTTATACTTGGAACAATAAAACTGAAGAAAATGTTAATGAATGTGAAAGATTAATATCTAAAGTAGCTCATCCAAAATCAAGACAATGGCTACAAGGAGAAGTAAATAACATAAAAAAATTAATGAAAGTAGACAATAAAAATGAGGACAAACCTAAACCAACTAGGCCAGGTATAAAAACTGGTTGGGATAGGGATATAGATGGAAAATACATATATCTTGATGAAAATGGAAATAGAATAAAAAATAAAATAATGAATATAAATGGTAAAAGTTATGCTTTTGATGAAAATGGATTAATGAGAACAGGTTGGTTTTTAATAAAGAATAGGGGATATTATGGTTATAAAAATGGAGTTTTAGCACAGGATGAAGTAAGTGAGGGATGGAAATTTGATTCAGACTGTCGTGCTATAAAATATGTTTCAAATGATATGCCTTCACCTAAGATACCGAAATTTGTGCCTAGGGGAAATTTAGTTTATCATAATCCAATAACAGGAGACGATTTTTATGATTGTGATATTTTATGGGCAAAGGCTTTGAATCAACAAAATATACAATTGTCAATAAATAAATATAATGTAGTTACTAATTATGATTTAAATAATTCTCAAAACGTACCTCAATGGGTTAAATTAGAAGATGAATTTGTATATAAATATGAAAAAGATGAATACCATGATAGTGCTTATAATTGGATAAATAGACTAGCAAGTTATGTTGATAATAATAAAGCAACACCAGAAGAAATGATGAGAGATACTGGATATATTATATCTAAAAATGATTGGAATATGTATAAAGCTTGGTATGAGCCAGCAGATAATAAGTGGTATAAATCAATACCTAAATTTGCTGGAAAAGTTACAGTAAATTGTACAAATACTGCTGAAGAATTACATAATGAATTAAAAAATCAAGGAATGTATAATATATCTATTGATACTAAAGAGGGACGAGTTGTAGATCATTACTATATGATTCCAAATGAAGATAGAACAAAATTAACTGTAGTTAGAATAGCTTTAATCATTAAGGAAACAACAGAACCTAAAAAGGATGAGATTGAAGAAACTGATATTAATAAAGTATTTAATCCTTGGGAATGGAAATATGTAAATAACTACTGGAAAGAGCATAAGACATATAAATAATAATTAAAAATTATTATTTGTGTTTTAAAAGACTGTCCTACTAAATTATTAGTAGGACGGTCTTTTTTTATAAAATAAATTTAAAATTAAAAAATAATATTTTAGAAGAAAATTATAAATTATTAAATTTTAAAATTATGATTGCAATACTGTAAAAGAAGGATGTTTGTGGCCAGGGAAATCTATATTTTTGTGTCTACTTAATCTATCTGTAATATTAATTAAATCTCCACCACCTAAGGCTATTAATTCTTCACTGGCAGTAAAACGACCGTTATTTCTCATTATGCCGCCAACGTTACCTAGCCCTAATAAAAGATCTGTTTTTTCTATAATATGAACATCAGCACCAGCTTTTTTGGCGCTAATAGCTGCTGCACATCCTGACCAACCACCACCGATTATAACAATCTTCATATAAATCTTCTCCCTTCAAAAATATTTCTAGGATCTGTTTGTATTTTACAAAGTCTTTTAACTTTATGACCTTTAAACCTTGCAGTACAGCTACCACATATTCCTTCACCACAGCACATTTTTGAGTTATTACAACAGCTTAATTTAATATCATTTCTACCTAGTTCATTTAGAAAATCTATAATATTGTAAATTAGTATATCAGCACCAGCACAGTATATTAGTTTAATATTATTTTCTTTAATAGTATTTTTAATAATGTTTTTTGTGTTTTCAGGGATTTTTCCTTGAACAATTAAAGTTTCTTCATTCCATAAATTTAAGTATTTAGATATATAATTTTTTACAGGTATTTCATTATAAGGAGATTTATCAATAATTAAAGAGATATTATTATTAGAATTTTTTAGGTTTCTAATTACAGGAATCATAGGAGCTATTCCTATTCCTCTTGCAAGAACTAAGGCATTAGAGTTTTTAGTAGATTCTATATTTTTAAGACCAAAAACCCCATTCCAATAAGGACCTCTAATTATAATATTTTCTCCAGTCTTTAAATCTAATATTTTTTTTGTTTTAATTCCTCTTATTTCAATTAATAGACTAATTTCATCATTATCAACATTAGATTCTAAAATAGATATAGGTACATCAAAGTAGTTATTTTCATCAGTTCTTACAAATATATAACTTCCAGGATGAACTAAATCTAAGGATAATTTATGTGGAGCAGTAAAGGTTATATGAAGAAGATCATTATCTATTTTTTCTACTTTATTCACTGTACAATTATATACCTTTCTTCCTTTCTTTGCTTTAAAACCGTTATTAAAAAATTCTTGATATATGCAAACGCCTTTCCAATTAACACAATCACAAAAGCATTTCTCATGAAGCTGAGAACATAAAATGCATTCACCAGCTTCTGCAAGCTTACAAGGGCAAGGTTATAACCTATAAAAGCGATATTTTAAAAATATAAAATTAAATCATTTTTTTATTTTAAAAAGATTTATCACTGCCTTATTATTTTCGCCATACCAGATAACATTATTAACTAAAGTCTTTATAAGTAATCTTTTTTCATTTATATTATCCAAAAAATCAATATTTTTATTTAAATTATATATGGATTTTAAAACCAAAGATAAATTTTCTCTTGATATATTTATAATATTTTTATTTTCATTTAATTTATTTAGTTCCTTTTTTAGAGTTTTTATATTTATATTTAAAGTATCTATTTCTTTAAATAGGTATCTACATATATCATTATTAGAAGTTAAAGAAAGTTTTTTAACTAAGTTTGAAATCGCTACTTCCTTATCTTTTATTTCTTTTTGTATATTTAATATTTCATTTTTATTTAAGTTTATTTCCTCAGTTCCTTTTATTATTTCTGAAAGGCTATTTATTAATAGATTTTTATCGTATACTATAAGATTATTTATAAGAAGCCTATCAAGTTTATCAACTCGCACATTACTATTTTTACATTTTATTCCTAATGAACTATCCTTTTTAGAGCAAACATAATAATCATATCTAATTGAAGAATCTTTTTTGGATTTATGTCCTTGCTTTATTATCATATTAGAGTTACAATATCCACATTTTAATAATCCGGTAAATAAAGAAGAATTATTTTTTCCAGTACCAATTCTACCTTGAATTTTTTTTGATTTATTTTTTTCTAATATTTTTTGAATATTAATCCATCTTGTAGAATCTATTATTCCTTTATGATTAGATACTGCTGCAATCCATTCAGTAATATTTCTATCTATTATTAAATTCTTAGTTTTATTATAGGTAAGATACCCATTACCATTGCCTTCTCCAAAAACATTTATACCTATAGATCTTAAATATTTATTAGTATCAGAAGAGGATTTTACATATATGGGGTTAGAAAGAATTCTTTTACTTTGACTTGTAGTTAAATTTCCACCTTTTTTTCCCTTAATATTAATAAAGTTTAAGTATTTTACTACCTGAGAAATAGATTGAAGTTCTTCATATTTAGAATATATAAGTTTAACTACTTTTAGTTCATCATCGATAGGATAAAGAGTCATAAGGGATCTTTCTTTAAGTTCTTCATCTAAATAGGTGATTTTTTTACTTTTAAAACCAAAGGGAGTTTGACCGCCTAACCATCTTCCTGTTTTAGCAAGTTCTATCATATTATCTCTAACCCTTTCAGCTATAGTTTCTCTTTCAAGCTGAGCAAACACTGATGATATATAAATCATAGCCCTTCCCATAGGTGTACTTGTGTCAAATTGTTCTTTAATAGATATAAAGTCTATAGAATTATTTTGAAGTAATTCTAAGGTATTAGAAAAATCAGCTACATTTCTTGAAATTCTATCAAGTCTATAGCATATAAGAACATTAAATTTTTGGGATTTTGCATCTTGAAGAAGTTTTTTAAAGTTAGGTCTATTAGTATTACCTCCACTAAAACCTTCATCTTCATAAATTAAAAATTCTTTATTACCTTTAAAATTTTTATTAGCATAGTCTTTACATAATTCTATTTGATTTTCTATAGATTCACCTTTACCGGTAAAGATTGATTTTCTACTATATATTGCAAATATCATCTATGATTACCTCGTGTTTTAAGTTTTATATAATGCTATAATTTATTGTATTTAAAAATAATTGGTTTTATAATTGAGTAATATTTATTTTAAAATAAAATTTTATATAGAAAATCATTTATATTTGTTAAGAAATAATAAAATGTTTCATTATTTATATACATAACATAAGGATTAAGATTATAATATTATAAAATATTAATTATATGTCTTAGAGAGTTATTAAAGATTGTAGAAAGTTAATATAGTATTAAATGTTATAAAGGGTATAAAAGGGAGGCGTTTCATTTGAAAGTAATTGGAATAATTGGAGCAATGGCTATGGAAATTCAACTTATAAAAGATAAAATCATAATAGATAGGGAAGAAAGATATGCAGGATTCGAATTTTTTATAGGAAAGTATAGAAAGTTAGATATAGTATTAACATCTTGTGGTATAGGAAAGGTAAATGCAGCAAGTTGTACACAAATATTAATTGATAGATATAATGTAACTGATATTATAAATACTGGTATTGCAGGAAGTTTAAATGAAAAAGTTAAGGTATGTGATATTGTTATTTCAGATAACGTTACATATTATGATGTAAGACAAATGCAAATGAAAAATAGTTTTCCTTTTAAGACCTTTTTTACTGCAAATAAACAATTGAAAAAAATAGCAATTAAAGCATATGAAAACAGTATTTTAAAAGATTACAGCTATCATATTGGTAGAATTATAACAGGAGAGTCTTTTGTATCAGATGATAATTTAAAAGCTACAATTATAAAAGATTATAAACCTTATTGCGTTGAAATGGAGGGGGCAGCTATTGGACATGTAGCTGATATAAATGGAATTCCTTTTATTATAATAAGAAGTATATCTGATAATGCAGATGATAATACTAGTTTAAGTTATGATAAATTTAAAGATATAGCCTCAAATAATGCTGCTTTGCTAATATTAAATATGTTAAGTATAATAAATGATAAAATTAAAAAATAAAAATTATTAAAGTTAATAAATATGTTTAGATTTAAGTTTTAAAAATCATATCTATAATTTAGATTGTAGATATGATTTTTTTATGAACATTTATAAAGTTTTCTATTTTAATTTATAAAAATATTATTTTTATAGAGCATCTTTATTAAATAATATTAAGATTTTTTACAGTTTTTATTAACAGTATATTTATACAACTAAAGTTTTGTCTTTATAAATTATTTAGTAGTTAATTTTATGAATAATGCTTTTTATATATGTAACATAATGTACTGTTAATTCATATATTATTTTGGAGTGTAAAAATAAGGGGATAGTGTATGGCTAAGAAAGTAAAGGAAATTAAAGTTTATATAGAAGGGCAATTTACAGATGAAATAAAAATTAATTTTAACAAAAGATTAGCTAAAGCACTATATAAGCAGTATGGAATTGATTTTTGTAGAGAATTATTAGAGGAATTGAAAGAATCTAATTAAAACTTATACACTTAGATTTATAAAATATAAGATAATTTATAAATAGAATAATAATTCTAATAAGTCATAATGGAGATTTTAAAGCTATATCAGACTATATTATAAATTTAAACTAAAAGAAATATATAACTTTAAAATATACATTGACAAAAATATTAAAGATTAAACTAGATATAAGCTTTAACATATAAAAAATATAATTTAAAGATAAGAGGCTATGTCATTAAAAATAATACTACAATATATTGTGCTAAACTTAAATTAAGAAATTAATATATTGAATTTAAATTCTTTAGTGATGCAGCCCCTTATAATATTTTTCATACAAGAAATAGAAAATATTAATCTAATTTTTGTAAGTATTTTTCATTTATTATATTTGTAAATACTTGAATTGATATTGGTAACATTATTATAAAATACAATAAATTATTAATGAAAAAAATTTTAAGTAGTAGTAATGCACCTAATATAATATATAGAAAACCTACTATAGAAAATAATATTCTTTGATTTTTAATATATTTTTCTTTGTTAAGTATTTTAAATTTTTCTCGATTTGGAAAAAATAATTTTTTAGGAACTATTAATGATATAATTAAAAAAAGCTTCCTAATATAATCATTGAATAGGCTAAAAAGTTATGTATTATAGTGTCCATAGTAGAAATCCTTTCTGTCAATAATATGTAATGGGTATATTTTATATATTACTATAAATTTATAAAATATTTAATAAAAATTATATTTGGATCTTTGAATTCTATATAAATCTAAAAAATAATTTTCTTTAATAAATTTTTTCTTTATTTTTTAATCTTAGATTTTTATATAAAAAATTTAAAATATATGTAGTTTAAAAGTTAAATTTAATATTACCTTGATATTTCTGTAGCTTGTAAATTATATATATGAGTCATATCTATATATAATTTAGGAATACCCCACTGATTTATTAGAACCTTTTTATTTAAAAAATTAGATATTTCATATAGTACATCTCCTAAATGAATATAGGATACTTTAGTATTATCAAGAAAATTAATACAAATTATATTTTCATCTAAAGATAAACAAATTAAACTTTTATTAAATTCCTTATCTATTAATTCTAAGTAGCATAATCTTTTAGTAATACAATTTTTTTTATTACTAAAAACTTTAGTACAACAATTCATATTAATTTTTACACCATTATGTTTGTACACATTTATAAACTCTAAGATTCTATTATTTTTTTCGTCAAATCTATTTTGTAATATTTTTCTTATTAATCCACGGTTAACTTCTGGCATAAATAATCCCCCTTATTACTTATTAAAAATTTTAATATATATTTTAATTAATTTAATATAGAAATATAAAAGAATTTATATCATATCTATATGTAAATGATATAATAAGATATTAAAACATTCAATATGTAGAAATTAATTCTATGTGTTGGATATTAGATTTAAATAAGAATAAATGAGATTTACTTTCATTTTCTTTATATTGGTATTAATTACTCTATATATAAATATTAACTATTTAGTATATAGATTTATTTTCTATGTAATACATGGTATAATATTTGTATGAGGTGATGTATATGGATTTAAATATAAAAGAAATACTTAATTCTATTAGTTTGTCAAAGGATATTGAAATTTCTGATATACCAAATATGAATTTATATATGGAACAATTAACAGATTTTATAGATAATAGTCTTAAAGATTTAAAAAGAAATGATAGTGATAAGATTTTAACTAAAACAATGATTAATAGTTATACAAAAGATGGGTTATTAATGCCTCCAGAAAATAAAAAGAAATATACGAAACAGCATATAATTCTTTTGATTTTAATTTATCACTTAAAACAAGTTCTTTCTATAAATGACATTAAATCTTTAATGAAACCTATTTTAAATGATATAAATACAGATAAAGATGATTTAATATCTCTTGAAGATATATATTCTATTTTTTTAGAAACAAAAAATATGGAAAGTAGTAATTATTATAATTTATGTAAAGATAAGGTGAAGTTTTTAGAGAAAAAGATAGATGAATTTAATATACAAAATGATGATGTAGACATAGTTAAATTATTTTTAATAGTTGTTACATTAATAGCTCAAGCAGAATCAAGTAAAAGATTAGCGGAAAAGATAATTGATACTTACTTTGTATCTAAATAATTTATATTTATTATAAAAATATTAAAAGAAAAAATAAAAGTCTAAGTTTTTATTAAATATCTAAAAACTTAGACTTTTATTATAATTATTTTAAGGGTTTGTCGGAATATTTAGTTAAATCACTATTATAAGATGGATTTTTCCATGGCTCGCCTGCAAAAAAGTGAACTTCACTAACTGAAACAACTAATTCAGTTATTTCCTTAGCATTATTATATAGTGTCCAGCCCCAATCAGCTTTTGAAGTTTCTCCAGGTTGTAAAACACTATCTAATTTAGCTTTATAATAATCGTCATAATTAAAATTTACCTTAACAGGATATTTATTTGAATCATATCCAAAAATAGAGAACATAATTTCTTTTATAGATTTATTTATGAATAATTTAAATATCGCTATTAGAGGTCATAAGGACAATATTCAGTTCCTGCATCTATGCAATCTAGCATTTCATAATCCATAGAAATCCTCCTAAATAAAAAAGCTTTTATAATATTTTATTTAAATAAAAATAAATTGTTACAGAGAGATACATATATAAATAACTATTTAGTTATTATTAAATAAATAGAAAACATATTTTTAGTTATAAAAAATAAGCAATGGTATCTTTATTTATTTTTTTTGTTAATTTAATTTTAGATAGACTATAAGTTTTATTCATAAAGTATTTACAATTAAATAGCAATATGGAATATGATGTTAAAAATTTAAAGAAAATTAAAAAAAACTTTCTTATTAATACTTAATATAATGGTATGATTTTAAATATTAAAATTTATAAGAACAGAAGGGAAGAATATGTTTGATGTAAGAAAAGAAATAAATTTTTATAAACTAATTTGGATCTTTATGGTAGGATCTGTTTTAGGTTATTCAGTAGAGATGCTTTGGTGTTATATTAGAAATGGATATTTCGAAAGTAGACAAGGTTTGTTATATGGACCTTTTAGTCCAGTATATGGAGTAGGCTGTGTTCTTTTTACTATATTATTATATAGATTTGCTAAAAGTGATGGATTAATAATCTTTTTTGTAAGTGCAGTTTTAGGAGGAGTTTTTGAATATCTATGTTCATGGACACAACAAAAAATGGTAGGAACAATATCCTGGGATTATAGCAGTAAAGCTCTTAGTATTAATGGAAGAACTAGTGTTGAATATTGTTTCTTTTGGGGTATATTAGGATTATTTTTTATAAAAGAAGTTTATCCTTGGTTTAATAAATTTTTTAATTATTTTTCTTTTAAAACTATAAAGATATTGACATATATTTTTTTAATATTTATGATACCAAATATTATATTATCTGCATTAGCTGTAAGAAGAGAAGTTGCTAGAATAAACCATGTTAAAGCTGATAACGGTATGGATAGATTTTTAGATACTCATTATCCAAATTCGTACCTAAAGAAAGTATATCCAAATATGATTTTTCCTAAACCTAAAGAGTAAAAGGTAAAAATATACATATAAAATTATAATAAATAACAAATTTCCAAGCTAAATAGTTAGTTTGGAAATTTGTTCTGTAAAGCTTTTATAAATATAATTAATGACAATCATATATTTAATATAAATATTTTTCATTTTTATGAAAATAAGTTTAGTAATTAATTAAAATGGACTTTATAGAAAAATTGTAATATAATAGTAAATAACATTATTAATATTTTCACAAACTAAATTTATCTTAAATAAAAACTATA
>NZ_FQVM01000048.1 GCF_900129365.1 Clostridium fallax | reverse complement strand
GAATAAATTAAACTTATTTGTTGCCATTTTTTTGTTTTCCATCTTTTTTAAGTTCTTCATATAAAGGTAAATAATATTTAATTTGCTTTTTAGAAGGTATATATAAATCTCTATCAAAAAAGTAAACATCATTTTTAGAGTTAAGATTTATTGGAAATCTCTTTTGAGTGCTTTGAGATTTTAAAAGAATAGTATTATTTATTTCTTTAATAGTAAAAGATAATGGTAAGTCTTTATGAAGGACTTTAGTATAATAATCTAAGTTGCAATAGTTAAATATAATCTTTTTATTATGAATAGTTTGTAAAAAATCCTTTAAATTATCTTTAGGGACTATAAGCTTTCTTCCCTTTATAAAAGAAAAGGAACTACTTAAATTATTTAAATGAATCTCTCTATTTATAGAAACATATTTATCAATAAAATCAATTATTTTTTCATCTTCACTAGAAAAACTATAGTCCTTTCCATCATAAATAAAGTCTTTATTAAAGCAAAAACTTAAACCTTCATTTCTAGCTTTAATAAATTCTTCTAAATCATCTATTAAATACATCCTATCTTTTCCAATTTTAAATTCTACCTCAAAAAATCTAGAGTTATTTTTATAGTTAATTTTTATCTTAATATCTAAAGGTTCTTTATCTTTATTTTCTTCTTTTAATAAGCTTAAGATTTTATCTCCTGAATTGTTATTTTTACATACTTTTTTATTAGCTTTCTTTTTTGCTAAATCATAAAATTTATACATAGTAGCTGCAAGATGAGGACATAAAAACCTTTTATTATATTTATAGTTTTCACTAAAGTTAGTACAATTACATTTAGTTTCTTCTAAGGTTTTATTTAATAAGTTAATTTTTATCTGATTATAATGAATATTAGTTTCTTTAGAATCAGTAACTTTTCCATATATATTGTAGATATTATTTATCCTTTTACTACTTATATTGCTAACTAAATTTTTATTAAATAAATTTTCTCCTTCTTTTTGTATTAACTTTGACGTTTTAGAAAATACTATATTTGTTAGTTCTTTTAAATTCATTGTTCTCACCTCCGTTATTTATTATATAATAGAAAAAGTTAGCTACAAAATCTTTTTTAAGATTTAATAGCTAACTTTTTTATTTTAGCTTTTTCTTTATATTATATAAAAATCTTTTAATATAAAACTCCATTGAAAACTATACCTTAAAACTTTTAAATTTCTAAAATATCCTCATATTTATCTTCTTTTAAAACTTTAGATTTATCACAAAGACTTCCTATAAAATCTACTTCTTCATAAGATAAAGGTTCTCCTATAAGTTCCTTTGCAATCCAAAGCTCGTTACTATTCATCTTAGGAATTGCTCTATATTTTCCATACCAATTTATACTATCTTTAAAAGACTTCTCTTTATTTAAAGTAGATATAATTCCTTCTTCAAGCCTTAATCTTAGAGGCTTATTTATTACCTCAAAGCATACAATTTGAAGATATTTTTTCATATAATCATCAATATAATTTTCAATTTCTCTCTCTTTCTTTTTATCTCTTAAGTTAGAATACTGTTTTTTATTTTTATCAATATTAAAGTCTATGTTCCAAATACTTATATATGGATCATTATAAGCATTAAGCATAGCTCTTCCTATATTTTTTCTAAATATACTACTACTTTTATTTTTGTTTGAAGCATAGTCTAAAAGTCTATTTTTAAGACGTCCT
The DNA here is from genome assembly GCF_900129365.1 of Clostridium fallax. Taxonomy (GTDB): domain Bacteria; phylum Bacillota; class Clostridia; order Clostridiales; family Clostridiaceae; genus Clostridium_AH; species Clostridium_AH fallax. The sequence goes on along the minus strand of NZ_FQVM01000048.1, from coordinate 2,730 downwards.
TGATTTATATGTGTTCCTACTTTTACTATTCTATTCATTCCACAATAATATTGGTATTTATCTAGGATTACATATATCCCATTCTTTACCTTTATTTTATCAACATTGGAAAAGCTATATTTTTTCATTGAATTAAATATTTTATGTAATAAGTAGCAATGATCCTCTTCCATCTCTTCTTTTAATAATTCATCTAATTTCTTTAATCTTTTTCCTATAGTTAATTTTTCTAAAGGTAACTGATAATATTTTAAGTATTTTATTAATTGGCCATAATAAGTTTTTCCTGCTAATATTATAAATTTATCTTCCTCTAAATTAACTCTATCCTTTAAATCATTTATAATGTTTTTTCCCCAAAGTTTCTTTTCTTCTTTACTTTTTCCTTTTAATGTTTCATTGTATGGAGCAATTATATCATCTTCTTCTAATAAACCATATTTATCTGATAAAATATAAACAGAATCTGCATATTTTTTTCCATAAGCATAAGCTTTAGAAAACAGATTACTTCTCATATACATTTCTTTTGCCCTACAAGGATAATTTTGCTTATCTTTAGTACATGAAATTAAAGCTATACGCTTCATAAAAACACCTCTTTAATAAAATTTAAATCAGCACCTACTTTAATTATATTCCTTTAAAGAATAAATTGCCAACTTTTGATAGTTTTTTAAGTTGTTTTACAATTTATTTGCAAATATATAAAAAATTTAATATGTTTTCATAAAAAAAATTAATATACATTAGCTTAATAAAGTATTTTTAAGGCTAATTATATATAATTTTAGAAAAAAAGATATTTTATAACATTACCAATATTTACTTTGATAATGTTTACATTTATAATTTAAATATAAATAAGGAGGTCGGACCAATGAAAGTTTTATATTATGATTGTTTTTCTGGAATAAGTGGGGATATGAACTTAGGAGCCTTAATTGATTTAGGAATCCCCTATAATCATTTAACTAGTGAATTAGATAAATTAAATATAAAAAATGAATTTGAAATTTACATAGAAAAAGCTATAAAAGGAGGTATAACTGGAACTAAAGTTAATATAATTGATTCCAATAATAAAGATCATACTCACTGTCATAACCATCACCACCATCATCATAGATCTTATAAAGATATAAAAGATATAATTTTAAATTCATCTTTATCAGAATCTATTAAAAATTTATCTATAAAAATTTTTGATAAAGTGGCTATATCTGAAAGCAAAATACATAATAAATCTTTAGAAGAGGTTCATTTTCATGAAGTTGGTGCTATTGATTCTATTGTTGATATAGTAGGTTGTGCTATATGTATAGATTTTTTAAAGGTAGATTTAATAATATCATCTCCTATTGAAATTGGATATGGCACACTAAAATGTGCCCATGGGATTCTTCCAGTCCCTGCACCGGCTACTGCTGAAATTTTAAAAGGAGTACCTGTTATAGCTAAAAATGTTTCCTTCGAAGCTACAACTCCTACTGGAGCTGCAATTATAAAATCTATTGCAACAAACTTTACTTATAAAAAAGACTTTACAATAGAAGGTATTGGTTATGGTATTGGAGATAGAGAAAATCCTATAGCGCCTAATGTATTAAGAGTTCTTTTAGGAGAAAAAAACAATTTTACTACCTCTAAAGAATATATTGTTGAATGTAATATAGACGATATGAGAGGAGAAGAATTTGAACTTTTAATGGAAAGATTATTTGAAAAAGGAGCCTTTGATGTTTTTTATACTCCAATTTTTATGAAAAAAGAAAGACCTGGAGTAAAGGTTTCTGTTATATGTAATGAAGAAAACTTAAAAAATATAAAGGAAGTTATATTTATAAACTCTTCAACTATTGGAATAAGACAACATGAGGTACATAGAGATAAGCTTTCTAGAATTGAGAAAAATGTAAATTGTAAATTTGGAAATATACCATCTAAAATCTCTTTTTATGATAATAAAGAAGTAAATATGAAACCTGATTATGATGTTTGCAAGGAAATAGCAAAGATTAACAATATATCAATTAGCGAAGTTTTTCATGAGGTTATATATTCATATTTAACTTCTAAAAAGGATAATAATAAAGATGAATAATTTAGAAATAAAAAAATTGGAGATTTTAAAAGAATATCTAAAAGGTTTAGATAAAGTTATTTTAGCCTTTTCTGGAGGCATTGATAGCACTTTTTTATTAAAGGTTTGTAAGGACATTCTTTCTGATAGAGTTATTCCAGTAACTATAGTTTCTCCTTATATTCCTTCATCAGAAATTGAAGAGATTAAAAAAATTTGTAAAACTTTAAATATAGATAATAATATCTTTATTAAAATCCCTATTATATCTTCTATAAAAGAAAATCCTAAAAATAGGTGCTATTTATGTAAAAAATTTATGTTTTCAAAAATTTTAGATGAAGCTAAAAAATTAGGAATTAATCATATTATAGATGGAACTAATTTTGACGATACTAAGGATTTTAGACCAGGACTTGCTGCTTTAAAAGAACTTAAAATTAAAAGTCCTCTTTTAGAATTAGGATTTACAAAAAAAGAAATTAGAAATATTTCAAAGGATTTAAAAATAAAAATATGGGATAAACCTCCCTACCCTTGTCTTTTAACAAGATTAGAATTTGATGAAGAAATAAGTGCTAAATTAATAGAAATGGGTGCTAGTGTAGAAGAGGGAGATGACTCTATAAGAGTTAAAGTTTTAAAGC
>NZ_FQVM01000052.1 GCF_900129365.1 Clostridium fallax | reverse complement strand
GAGGTAGTTATTTATGGCCTTAAAGTTTAGCAAATTCTTAAACTATTCACTGACTTTTTTCTTCTTTTTAATTGTAATTGTATCTCTTAACCAAAGCTTTATTTATATAAAAGATTTTAATTTCTCAGATGTTATATTTATTTTATTTTTTATATTAAGTAGTTTTTTAATATATTTATCTATAAAAAAAAATATAAACCCTTATAAGATAATTTTATTAATAATGATTTTATCATTTTTAATAAGACTTTTATGGATCCTTTCAATAAATAGTGTGCCTTTTTCTGATTTTAGTGGAATATATGAAAATGGAAAATCAGTTCTTCAAGGAAATTTTCAAATATTTAAAGGGTCTCACTATTATGGAAGATTTCCTCATTTAACTATTACAGTTTTATATTTTGCTTTAATAAGAATTTTTTTCCCTAACCCATTATTTGCTATTAAATTTATTAATGTTATTTTCTCAACTATTACTGTATTTTTATGCTATTTAATAGCTAAAGAAGTTTTTAACTCACATAAAAAGGCTATCATAGCTGCTTATATAAGTGCAATATATCCTCCTCTTATAATTTATACTGCTGTAACTTGTTCTGAAAATATGGCTATACCTTTTTTTCTTATAAGTATATATATTTTTATATTAGCCATAAAAAATAAAAAGAAAATTTATTACTTAATTTTATCTGCACTAACCTTAAGTATAGGTAACCTTTTTAGAATGGTTGGAGCAATAATTATAATAGCTTATATTATTTATTTACTAATTTACTTTAAAGAATCTAAAAAGAAAATTTTATTATCTATTATTTCATTGATTATGGGGTTTTATATTCCTTTAATACTAGTTAGTAAATCTCTTATTTTAAGTGGAATAACAGAATTTCCTCTTTGGCAAGGCAGTGAATCTAAATGGACATCTATTTTAAAGGGATCTAATATAAATTCTTTTGGAAGATGGAATAAAGAAGACGCTGATATAATTGATGTTTATCCTAATAATTATAAAAAAACAGAAGATTTATGTAAGTCAATAATAAAAAATAGACTTTTAAATACACCTACGTATAAATTGGCCCAATTTTATGTAAGAAAGTACGTTATGCAATGGAGTAACGGCGATTTTGGAGGAATATATTGGGCAAATGGAGATTTAAAAAAAGAATCTTTAAAAATAGACTTATATTCTGGTGGTATTTTTTCCATTCAGTTATTTTATTTTTTCATTGTTCTTCTTTCTTTTATTGGTATCTATAAAAACAAATATAATTTAAGAAATTATTTAATAAATTTATTTTATATAATTTTTTGTGGGTATGGCTTAATGTTTTTGATTATAGAATCACAGGATAGATATTCTTTTATTGCTTCTTGGATTTTTATAATCTTAAGTATTACAGCCTTTGAGGGGAGTGAAATCTTTGAAAAAAACAAATAACCTAATATTAAATTTTAAAAAGTTTAATAAATTAAATCTATTCTTTAAGGAAACTAGTAAATTTTCTTTAGTAGGTTTATTAAATACTTTAATAAATATAGCTATATATAATATTTTACTCTTTTTAAAATTTAACTATATAACAGCTAATATTATAGGCTATATAGCTGGAATGTTTAATAGTTATATTTTAAATAAAAAATGGGTTTTTAAAAATAATTGCCATAATAACTTTATTATTTTTAAATTTATTATAGTTAATTTAATTTCTTTATTAATAAATAATTTAACGCTTTATCTATTTGTATCTTATTTTTTTATAAACAAAAATATATGTCAAATTTTTGCTATAATTTTAGGATTTATTATTAATTTTTTAGCCAGTAAATTTTGGACATTTATATAAATTTTAAGGAGATGATTTTATGATAAATAATTATTTAATTTCTATTATAGTTCCTATGTATTTTGAGGAAGAAGTTGCAAAAGAATGTTATTATAGATTAAAAACTTTAATGATAAAAAATAATATAAATTATGAGTTTATTTTTATAAATGATGGCTCTAAGGATAACACTATTAATATTTTAGAGGAATTATCTAAACATGATAAAAATCTTAAAATAATAGATTTTTCTAGAAATTTTGGTCATCAAAATGCTGTTACCGCAGGGATTTTTAATTGTTCTGGAGATGTGGCTGTTATTATGGATGCAGATTTACAAGATCCTCCTGAATTAATATTACCGATGATAAAAAAGTGGAAAGAAGGTTTTAATGTAGTATATGGAAAAAGAACTACAAGAAAAGGAGAAAATTTTTTCAAACTCTTAACAGCTAAATATTTTTATAAATTCTTAAACTATATGTCTGATATATCTATTCCAAAAGATACTGGAGACTTTCGTCTTATAGATAGAAAAGTAATTAATGAATTTAAAAAAATGAAGGAAAAAAACAGATTCATAAGAGGTATGATTAGTTGGATAGGTTTCAAACAAACCTATATAGAATATAAAAGACAAGAAAGATTTGCAGGTAAAACTAAATACCCACTAAAAAATATGTTAAAACTTGCAGAAGATGGAATTATCTCCTTTTCTTCAAAACCATTAAAAATTATAACACATTTAGGTTCTTTAATATTTTCATTATCTATTTTACTTTTTATATATATAATTATTTACAAACTATGTTTAAAAAATACTTTATCTTTTAATGTTATTATAATATTTATTTTATTTTTATTTACTGGAATTCAATTACTATCTCTAGGTATATTAGGTATGTATACAAAAAGAATTTACGATGAAAGTCAAGAAAGACCTCCTTATATTATAAAGAAAAAAATAAAGAAAAAGAAAAAAAAGAAGAAAATAGAAGTTTTCATGATAATAAAAAAGAA
>NZ_FQVM01000050.1 GCF_900129365.1 Clostridium fallax | reverse complement strand
GATAAAAACTTAATAATATTTATAAAACTTATGAATATAATACTATAACTTAATAATGCTTATACAAACAAATTTAAGGAGTTGTTATATTGGATTTTAAAAAAAAATATTTTCCTTATCTTATACACATATTTTTATACGTATTTTTTATAATTTTTGCTTTTATACAGAATACGCCTTCAGAAATATTAAAAGGATTAGATAAAATCATCTCAAACTCTGATATATTAATTACAGATTATATTTATACTGCAGGAATAGGAGCTACTTTTGTTAATACATCCCTTTTAGGTTTAATCTCAATATTTTTACTATTAATTCTTAAAATAGAACCTAATGGCTCAAATATTATGTCATTATGGCTTATTACTGGCTTTGGTATGTTTGGCAAAAATATATTAAATGTATGGCCTATACCAATTGGAGTATGGCTATATTCAAAATATAAAGGTAAACCATTTAAAAATTATATACTTACTGCTATATTAGGGACAACCTTAGCCCCAACAGTAACTCAACTCTCCTTAGCTAGCGGTCTTAACTTTTTTGAAGGTCTTTCCATTGGTTTTATAATAGGTATTGGCATTGGTTTTATACTTCCACCTATTACTTCTCACTCTATGAATATTCACTTTGGTTTTAATCTTTATAATGTTGGCTTTGCAGGTGGAATAATAGCAACAGCTTTAATGTCTATGCTAAGAGCTATTGGGTATAATTTTGATGCTAACTTCTTGTGGCATTCTGGTTCCAACGAATTATTCGGCATATTTATGATAGGTTTAAGTTTATATTTTCTACTAATAGGTATATTTAAGATAAACAATTGGGATAAATTAAAAAGTAATTTAATTATGATTAATAAAGAAACTGGAAGGATTCCAAGTGATTTTCTGAAAAAATATGGTGATATAGCCTATGTAAATATGGGTCTACTTGGAATAATTTCTACTATATTTGTTCTTTTAATAAAGGGAAGTTTAAACGGCCCTACTATGGGTGCTATTTTTACAATGATAGGATTTGGATGTTTTGGAAAAAACATATTAAATGTAATTCCTGTAATTATAGGATCATCTTTATCAGCTATAGTAAATATAATGAAAATAAATTCACCTTCCATGGTTTTATCAATAATGTTTAGTACTGGACTTGCACCTATCTCTGGATACTTCGGCTGGAAATATGGTATTATAGCTGGATTTTTGCATGTATCCATGGTTATGAATATAGGATATTTACATGGTGGCTTAAATTTATATAATAATGGACTTGCCTGTGGGTTTGTAGCCATGTTATTAGTTCCAATAATCTCTTCTTTAAGTAAGAAAACAGATTATAGCCATATAATAGATATAAAGTAACTCTTAATATTTAAATATAAATTTTTAATTAATATATAAAGCATATCTTTTATTTATATTAAACTATAAAACTTCATCTTCTATAGTTTATTAAAATAAATTATAGAAGATATAAAATCAAAACTGCTCCAAAACAGAAATTAAAGTTCTATTTTGGGGCAGTAACTTTTTAATAGAAAAATATTTATTAAAATTCCTAATTTATATAAAGATATTTATCTATTATTTTAAAAATTCCTTGAAGATACATCTATTTTAAATGTTACATTTAATAATATATGTAATGTTTATTTAAAACTTTAATTTATAATATTATTAAATAAAATTATTTTTTCTTTATATCACATCTAAAGGCTTTTTCTCCCTTATAATTCATCTCATCTAACACTTTTCTTACAATTTTTTGTCCAATTTCATCTTCTGGCATTTCACATAAAGCATCTTCTATATGGCTCCAATCAAGCCATTCAACTTCTGAAGATTTATTTATATCTCCATCTTTGTAATTGGCCATATAGGTTATCATAAGTAGCTCTTTGCCTTTTACATAATCAGTACCTAAATACTTTATATTTTCTATCTCTATTCCAGTTTCTTCTTTAACCTCTCTATAAACAGTTTCCTCTGCTGTTTCATCTATTCCTACATAACCAGAAACTAAAACCTTTGAATTTTTATATATATAACTTTGTTTTAAAAGTAAAATTTCTTGATTTTTAATAACTGCTACTACAATACATGGCTTTGGAGTATCAAAAAACATCTTATCATCCTTTGGGCAATAAGGAACTCCCCCTTCATCCCAACTATCTTTAATTTCTAATTTATTACCACATAATGGGCAGTATTTAAATTTCATATTTAATTCCTCCAAAGTTTTAATTCTTTTCATTTATTTAAACTTAATTTTATAACAAATTAAAAGTTAATTACCTCTAACTAATACTTAGTATCCTAATTTATTTTAGTATATAGTATTTTAATTTTTATGAGATAACTTTTATATTATTTTTATTAGATTCCTTATATATTATATGTTACTCATTTTTATATATTTTATAAAAAATATTATATAGAAATTGTAACACACTTTATAGTTTAACTTCTACTTGCTTTGTTAATGTTATACTATCTTCCTCAACATCGCAACAATAAGCTAAAACATCCACTCCATTATCTCTAGCAAATCTAAGAGCTTCTCCAAACTTTTCATCTGTCTCATCATTAGGAGTAAAGTATTTAACATTATTCATTTGTATTAAAAAAAGAACTCCTGCTCCTAATCCTTGCTTTTTAGCCTCAACTAATTCTAAAAGATGCTTACGGCCTCTTTCTGTTGGTGCATCTGGAAATTTTACCACTCCATCATTTTCTAATGTAACACCTTTTACTTCAAGATAATAAATTTCTCCACTACTTTTCTGTAATTTAAAATCAAATCTACTATTCCCAAAAGTTTTTTCTCTTAAAACATCATTATAGTCCTTTAACAACTCTATCTTTTTATTTAATAAAGCTTCCTCTACAACCTTATTCGGTATATGAGAATCTATACTAATTAACTTTTTATCTTTATATGCTGCAATTAAATCATAAGGAGTTTTTCTAATGGCATTATCTTCTTTTCTTAAAATCACTGTACAATTAGGAACTAATATTTCTTTACATCTACCTGTGTTTGGTACATGAACCATTATCTCTTTCCCATCAATCATTATATAAGCTTGAAATCTATTAGGTCTATTTTTAAAAATTGCTTGTTTTATAGGCTTTAAAATTTTCATAACATTCACCTTTTCTCTACTTAATAGAATAACCCCCAAAATTATCCACAAAACTTATGCACAGCTATGTTTATAATGTTGATAAATTCTATTAAATCATATTTTTTACATTATTCTATATTTCAAAATTCATAATATCATACTTTTTGTTATATTTTGTTACAGTATTTAGACTACTCTATTAAAATATAATATATTATATTTTAATGAAAATTACTATTTTTCTGAATTTTTATGATTTTTTAGTATACTTATCCACATTTATTCAAAGTTATGCACTTTTTTCTGTGGATAAGTGTGAATTTTCTTACAAATTTGAATTTACAAATTTTATTATTACCTATTTATCTTTAAAATACATGCTTTTTATAAAAAATACATTTTAATTTTGTATTTTACAATTTTTGTAATGAAAAGGTTTTTATATCTTCTAAAAAATTTTTTTATTTTTTAAAAGATATCCACAGCACTAAAAAAATTATCCACAACAATATTAACTTTACAATATTAACTTTACAATATTAACTTTACAATATTAACTTTAAAAATAATTTTAGACAATAAAAAAACTACTCAAAAGAGTAGTTAATCCACTGCATATATATGAACTCGATAAGTTCTAGAACCATATCGAGTTGCATAGAATTTGGTGACTCCTAGGGGAATCGAACCCCTGTTACCACCGTGAAAGGGTGGTGTCTTAACCGCTTGACCAAGGAGCCAAGAAAAAACTGGCAACCATCTACTCTCCCACTCAGTCGCCCAAGCAGTACCATCGACCGTTTAAATCTTAACCTTCGTGTTCGGTATGGGAACGGGTGTAACC
>NZ_FQVM01000051.1 GCF_900129365.1 Clostridium fallax | reverse complement strand
CTTCCTTTAAAGACATTGAAGGATCTTCTTTTATAGATTTCTCTAAAAGATCTTTAATATCCTTTAATTCATCTATTTCCTCTTCAAAAGATGATAAAATTGGGCTATTGCATCCTTTTAAAATAGATTTTATAGTTGGAATTTTGTTTAGTGATGCTTTTAATGATAACAAATCTTTTGCATTAGCATTTTTATTTGATATTTTACCTAATATTCTTTCTATATCATAAATATCATCTAAGGCAGTTCTTATATCTTCATTTAAAGATAATGAATTATAAAGTTCATCTACTCCATCTAAACGATTGTTAATAAGAGATTTATTTATTAGAGGCTGCTCAATCCATCTTCTCATTTCACGGCTACCCATTGATGTTTTAGCCTTATCTAATACCCATAAAAGAGTACTATGTTTTGATTTTTCCCAAAGATTTTCTGTTAATTCTAAATTCTTTCTTGAATTAGAATCTATAGTCATATAATCTACTATGTTATACTTATTAATCTTATTTATATTAGTTAAGGAAGTTTTTTGAGTGTTTAATAAATAGTCTAATAAAATAAACATAGAAATTTTTTCAGATAAATTATAGTTATCTAAATCTTCTCTATAAAATTGATTTTTTAATTTATCTAAAGCTTCAGATGTAAAATCTACATCTATAATTGTAAATAATGAATTTGAAATTTTACTTATATCCTCAAGAAGTTTATTTTCTATATAAGAAGGTACAAGTATTTCCTTTGGATTAAACTTAGTAATTTCATCTATTAATAGGTTTTTATTAAAATTACAGCTGGTATTATAAAAATCCCCTGTAGATATATCTGTAATACTTAAAGACATATTTGATTTTTCTTTATCTATATATATAGACATAATATAGTTATTCATAGATTCATCTATATAATTAGGATCATTATATGTTCCTGGAGTTATCACCTTAATAACATCTCTTTTTACAATTCCTTTAGCTTTAGAAGGATCTTCTACCTGCTCACAAATTGCAACTTTATATCCTTTGCTTATAAGTCTTCCTATATATCCATTAGATGCATGATAAGGAATTCCACACATAGGAGCTCTATTTTCAAGGCCACAATCCCTACCAGTTAAAACAAGTTCTAATTCCTTTGAAGCTTTCTCTGCATCTTCAAAAAACATTTCATAAAAGTCTCCTAATCTAAAAAAAAGGATACAGTCTTTATATTTATCTTTTATTTCAAAGTATTGTTTCATCATCGGCGTTAATGACAAATATATCACCTCGTTTGTAAAATTAAGTCAATCCTTTATAAATGAAGGATTTTTAAACAATTATACTATATCATTAAACAAATAAAAAGAATAGAAATAGCTATAAAAAGCAAATTTACTTTTTATAGCTAAAATTAATTTTAAAAATATATAATATATTTATTAAATAATTATTTCGGTTTTTGTTCCTTTTTAAATTACAAATTTAAATTATTATAAAATTTCACTTTCCTAAAAATATTAATCTCTTTAGTGCTTTCATTTACTATTTTAACAAAAGTACCTTTAACCAAACATTAAAAGGAATATTACTTCCACGAACTATAGGCAGCTTATCTCCAATTTTCACATTAAATTGTTTCATTATATCTTCTAAAAGTTTATATATGAAGCTTTACTTAAATTAAGCTATAATATAGATATAATCAATTTTAGGATCATTAGCTATTAATAACGTATGGTTTTAGTACAAACAACTACATTATCACAGTAATAGCAACAGAAATTATTAATTCAATTGAAAAAATATGTTATTTTAGGTTTTAGATTATAAAAGTAAATAAAGAAATTTAAAAAATGAAATAGTTAGAAATAGTAAAATAAAAGTATTAAATTAATTTACTATTTTACGGGGGTGAAATTATTGAAACAATTGTTATATATATTAACAACAATATTTATGACACTAATAATTATGGGTTTTTTTGATAAAAAGAAAAAAGGTAAGAAGAGATAATATGTTTATATTTTACTTACTTTAATTAAAAGAGTGATAATTAGTGACTAAATAAAATATATAATTTTAAAAGTCAGCATATAAACTTATATGCTGACTTTTTTTAGATTTAGTTTTGATTTCAGAAGTTATATTATATACTAAAACTCAACTTTTAAACTTTAAAGCTTGTACTTTTTTAGTTTATTATTTAAGTATTAATTTAAAATATAAATCTTACATTAATTATAATAATTCTTTAGCATCTTTATATTGAACGTTGTAAGCTTTTGCAACAGCTTCATAAGTTATAAATCCTTTATAAGTATTTATACCCTTATATAAAGCTTTATCTTCTAGAACAGCTTTTTTAAAGCCTTTATTTGCAATATTTAAAGCATATGAAACTGTTAAATTAGTTAATGCTAAAGTAGATGTTCTAGGAACAACTCCTGGCATATTAGCAACAGCATAATGAATAACTCCATTTTTTACATAAGTTGGATTATCATGAGTTGTAACTCTATCTGTAGTTTCGAAAATTCCACCTTGATCTATTGCAATATCTACTAATACAGAACCAGATTCCATAGATTTAACCATTTCTTCAGTTACAAGCTTAGGAGCTTTTGCACCTGGAATTAAAACAGCGCCTATAACTAAGTCAGAATCTTTAACTGATTCAGCAATATTATAGGGGTTAGACATTAAAGTCTTTATGCTATTTCCAAACAAATCGTCAAGTTCACAAAGTCTTTTTGCGCTAATATCTATTATTGTAACATCGGCACCTAAGCCTACAGCTATTTTACAAGCATTAGTTCCTGCTATTCCTCCTCCAATAATGGTAACTTTTCCACGTTTAACTCCTGGAACTCCACTTAATAAGACACCTTTACCACCATATTGTTTTTGTAAAAATTCAACGCCTATTTGTGGTGCCATACGACCAGCAACTTCACTCATAGGAGTTAGTAAAGGTAAAGAATGATTTTCTAGCTCCACAGTTTCATAAGCTATTCCTATAACTTTAGAATTTATCAAAGCATCTGTAAGTCCTTCTGCAGTAACTAAATGAAGATAGGTAAATAATATTAAATCTTCTTTAAAAAATTTAAATTCTTCAGGTAATGGTTCCTTAACTTTCATAACCATATCCTTATCCCAAGCTTCTTTAGCAGTTTCAACTATATTAGCACCAAATCTTATATATTCTTCATCAGAGAAACCAGCACCAAGGCCCGCATTTTTCTCTACAAAGACTTTATGTCCATTACTAACTAGTAAAGCAACACCACTTGGAGTTATTGCCACACGATTTTCATTATTTTTAATTTCTTTTGGAATGCCTATAAGCATATAGATTCCCCCAATAATATAAATTTATTTCACTAAGGTTAATTTGTAAAAAAATTACTTTAGCTACTTTATGGTTAAATGTTATCACAAAAAAGTCATAATAAAACATACAAAATATGAATATTTTTTTAATTTTCTGTATTTTTTTAATTGTTAGTTAATTTGTAAACAAAAATTGCAAGTTTATTTTACATATTAGGAATAAAATGTAATAAAAATCATATTAATTCCATTTTTTATCCTAGTATCTAAGCCATTTTTAAATTATAATACTTGTTAAAAATAAAACTGGTATTTTGTCGTTATATTTTAAGAAAAATATGCTGGATTTATTATTTAAATGTTCATATTTAAAAGTTAAGTATAGTATTAAAATTTTATAGATTAAAGTAATAATATATAT
>NZ_FQVM01000053.1 GCF_900129365.1 Clostridium fallax | reverse complement strand
TATACTTCATATAATACACCCTTTTTCAAGCCTTTTTCAACTAAACTTCTATAATAAAAAAAATCACCTATTTTATAGATGATTTTAATTTTATATATTTAATTTTATTGAATAGTTAATTATAAAAAATTATATTTATTGTTTAAGATTAATTCAAATATACAATTTTGTTAGAATATTCCTTAGTTATATCCTCTATACAATTAATTAATGATATTTTATATGAATTATTTAATGAAATTAAGGCTACTATAGTTGATCTATTTTTTAATCCTTTTTTATCCATTACAATATAGTCTTTATATATATTTATTGAATGAATATTACTCCAATTAACTATAGTTACTATATTAGATTTGTTTAATATAATATTTTTATTAGTTAATTCTAATTTTATTTCAGTTTCTTTAATAGGACTTGTACAAAATCCATAAAAAATTAATTTCTATAAATATAGTATTTTCGTGGTGCAAAAAATATATCAAATAATATTTTTCCTAATAATAGCATTAAGGTAGTAATGGTAGTTATTTTAAGACCATTTAAATTAATAGATTCAATACTAGAAAAATGTATATAAAAAAACAAAAAAAGTAGTAAAATTATTTGCTATTGCTAAAATAATTTTATTGAAAACAGATAGATTATTTTTATATTTTAAACAATTTTTTATTTCTTTTTTTTGAAAGTTTGTATTTAATAACCATTATTTATACCTCTTTAACTTCCTGCTAATACATTTTAATACATTTAATCAATCTCTTTATAAAAATAATACAATACTTAAAATATATCTATATAGTAATTTTAAAGCCTTATAATTTTATAGTTATTGTTTTTAAGTATACTTATTTTAAGTTTAACATCTCTTAAAACTAACTTCTAGATATTTTATATTTGCAAGCTTTAATTCTTAATATAAAATATCCAGAACTTTATCATAAATTTTTAAAATAAATTCTCTACCTCAATTATAATCATATAAATATACTCTAAAAGTTACATTAAAATTAGTTGAAAAGCTCCACAATTTCATCATAAGATAAAGAAGTTATTGCTTTACTATCTTTAAGATCTCCACTTAAAATATCATTTATAAGTTCTTTCTTATCTTCTTTAAGTTCCACTATTTTTTCTTCTATAGTTCCTTTAGAGACTAACTTTATAACTTCTACTATATTTTTTTGACCTAATCTATGTGCTCTATCTGTTGCTTGATCTTCTACAGTTGGGTTCCACCAAGGGTCAAAATGAATAACCATATTAGCTGATGTTAAATTAAGACCTGTGCCTCCTGCTTTTAAGGAAATTAAAAATATTTTAATACTACTATCTTCATTAAATTCCTTTACCATATCTACTCTTTCCTTTGCTTTAGTTGATCCATCTAAATACATATATTTTATATTTTTACTTTCTAAAATATTTGATATATTTTTAAGGACAGAGGTAAACTGAGAAAATAATAATATCTTTTTATTATTCTTAATAGCCTCTTCTATTAAGCTCATTGCAATTTTAAGCTTTCCACTTCCTAATTTATAGTTGTCTATAATAAGAGATGGATCTAAGCATAACTGTCTTAGTTTTGTTAAATAAGAAAAAATAGTAATTTTATTTTCCTTATTATCTTTTAAGTTCTTTTTAACTTCCTTTATATAATTTTTGTATATAGCCCTTTGTCCTTCAGTCATTTCTACTAAAAACTTCTTTTCAATTTTATCTGGAAGTTCTTTTAATACATCTTTTTTAGTTCTTCTTAAAATAAATGGATGTATTAAAGTTTTTAAATCCTCTAATCTAGTATCCTTTCTAGTATCCTTTGAAGTTATATAACTTTCTTTAAATTTTTCCTTTGTATAAAGATAATCTGGCATAATAAAATCAAATATAGACCATAACTCCATTAGGTTATTCTCCATAGGGGTTCCTGTTAATGCAAATTTTATTTTTCCTTTAATCCCCTTAACCTTTATCGTACTTTCTGCATCAGGATTTTTTATATTTTGCCCTTCATCTATTATTACAAAATCAAAGGTTTTATTATTATATAAGTTAAAGTCTCTTCTTAAAGTTCCATAGGTTGTTAATATAACATCATATTCATCTATATCTAAAAATACTTTCTCCCTAGATTTTTTATCACCATGAATAACTCCTATTTTTAAGGTTGGAGCAAATCTTTCAAATTCATCTTTCCAGTTATATATTAAAGAGGTTGGGGTAACTACTAAAGACTTTTTATCTTTTTCCGACAATAAAAAACTAATTATTTGTATTGTTTTACCAAGACCCATTTCATCTGCTAAAATTCCTCCAAAGCCCATATAACTTAAAGATTTTAACCAGTTAAATCCTTCTATTTGATAGTTTCTAAGGGTTCCTTTAAAATCCTTTGATAGTATGTATTCCTTATCTTTTATATTATCTAATTTGCTTTTAATCTTTTCTAAGGTTTTCTCTCCTCTAATAAAAGAAAGTCCATTATTCTTAATTTTATTTTCTATATAGTATCCTTTATTTTTACTAAAGGTAACAAAGTCCTCCTTATCTTTATAATCATAATTTAGCCCTTTTAAAAGATAAAAAAATTCACAAAGCTTCTCATCCTCAAGATCTAAAAAGTTATTTTTCTTAGTTTTATAGAAAGTTTTTCCTTCATCTAAATACTGAAATATATCCTTAAATTCTTCCTTTTCAATGCCTTCTATAGAGTAAAAAAGTTTAAAAAAGTTATCCTCTTCTATAATAGATGATTCTATATTTAAAGAATTCAAAAGTTTTATTT
>NZ_FQVM01000054.1 GCF_900129365.1 Clostridium fallax | reverse complement strand
CTTCTGCCCTTACTCATAATGGACACATCCTTTCTTAACTAAATATTATTTTACTTAGTTCGACTTAATGTGTCCACTACTTTATACTAACACCAGAAATTGAACAAGCAGTTAAAGAATTATATGGTGATTTTAAATTAACTAAACAAGCAGAAGCATATGAATATAGACAAAGCTTATCTCAAAATGATTTAGAAGATTTAGCTTAATATAATTATAGAAAAAGTGAATATTTTTAATATATTACAAATAATAAACATATTTTATTATTTATTTAATATAAAAACACATATATAAATAAAATATTATTAAAAGTTCAATAGATAAGAAAATTAAAGAATTAAAGTAAAAATAATATAAATCAAATAAAAACTTGTTAATTAGTATATAAAAAAGTTAATGTTTTCTATAAGATTCATTAGCTTTTTTTATTTTTATTAATTTACACTTTATGTAATAAAATGTATAATTAAATAAAATAACATTTATAAGGAAGGCATATACATGAAAAAATCTCATAAATATATTCTTGGAATCTTAGCATCTATAGTTATAATAATAGGTGTAAATATATTTGAATATTATGAAAAAGAAAAAAAAACACCTCCTAAATATCCTAAATTAAGTTCCAAGCAAGAAAAAGTATTAAAAGCTAAATATAAAATTAGTGATTCAGATTCAATAAAATGTAATTCAAGTATGTATGTAGAAAATAAAACTTATGACTATTATACTGGACCTCTTAGAAATGACATTGATGACTTAAAGTGGCAGGGAAATTTAAATGTAACTGATAATAAACTTTTTTATATAACTTATGTAATTACTCATACTGATGATTATATAATTACATATATTAATAATAATCAGTGTGTAATTAAACTTAAAGCTCCTATATCTGAAGATGATAGAAAATTTTTACTTAATAATTTTTTATATAATAATATGGCTAAAATGATAATTTATCCATTCAATAACCCAAAGAAAATTATTTTACATAACCCAAATGAGATAAATGGGTATTATTTTGTTGACTTATCTTCTAAAAATATAAAAAAAATTGATTCTCCGCAACCACCTGCTAGATATCACTGTGTAGATATTAATTATAAAGAAAATGTAGCAGTGGCGTACGCATCAGGTACATTTATAACACCTTATAACTATGTATTTGATGAAGATGGTAATTTTATATGTAGATATGAAGAATAAATCTTTGTTAATATTAACAAAGATTTATTTTTTATAGTAAATATAAATAATACTATTTTTATTTATAGTATAAAAACATGAGCTAATTTTTTAGTTTTTTATTTATCTATAGATTATGTTTAAAGATATTTTAATTAAAATTTTATTATTTTCATTTATTATTAATATGTGATTATAATTAAACTATATTGTGAATTAATTATATTATAGGATTTATAATGAGATTATTACAATTAAAAACTTTATAATTTATTCAAAATAAAAGAATTTAAAATAATCTATATTATTGTAATTATAATACATTTATGAAGTGTGGTGAGATTATAAAGTAGAAAATTATTATATGAGATATATAGTAATTTATATATTAGATTGGAATAAATATTTATTGAATACGTATTCAGAAACCGCAAGAATGTTAGATAGAAAATATGTTATAATAAATTCATAATAGGAATAAATTAAAAAAATTGTAAAATATGAGAGGAAAAAATATGGAGATGGGAATGAAGAATATTAAGGGTTTAGATTTTCTATATTTAGGATTATATGCTTTTGCAGGATTAGGTTCAGAATTGTTGTTAGTTCTTTTATTGAACCATCGCTATATGGAAAGAGCATAAATGAATTTACAAATTTAGAAAATATAATACATTGGATACTTACTTGCATTATATGGGGTATTGTTTCAGCACTACTAATCTCTATATCAAGGAATAAATATCAGTTTAATATCTTAGATAATAGAAATAAACTAGGAAAACTAAACTGGATTATTGCTTTAATTATTTTAGTAATTTCTATAATCATTAGTATTTGGCAGTGGAATGGATTTAAGGTCTTGATAGAATTTAAAAATAATGGGTGGGTGAAATTTATTTTTCAGTATATTTATTATATTTTTGAAGCGGTACTTGTTTTATTGATTATAGTATTTGGTCAAAAGGCTGGAGAAATGAGTTTTAAAAATAAGAGACTTCCTTGGGGTGGTTTTCTTTTAGGAGTAACATGGGGGTTAATACATTTATTAACAAAAGGAGATTTAGTTATAGGTTTAATACTATGTTTAGCTAGTGTTTTATATGGAATCGCATATCTAGCCGTAAAGAAAAATATTTACATTGCTTACCCAATTATATTTTTAATGTTTGTATTGTAGCAAATAAACTATTAGCAATTTTTTCAATATTTATAGTAATATAAATATATCAATTAACTTATAAATAGGAAGTAAAACTTTTAGATTAGCTAATTAAATATATGCAAAGTATTCCATAAAAATAGTTTATATTAAGGATGATATAGAATGTACAATTAATTAAAAGATATTTAAAACTTTAGAACTTGGAATATTATAAAAAAATAAATGAAGGTTGTTCACAGATGACTTAAAATTTTATTAGAAGATTACTATGGAAATAAGCTACTATTACGTATTTCAGATGCAGTTAATTATAATATTTGGTGTTAGTATAAAGTAGTGGACACATTAAGTCGAACTAAGTAAAATAATATTTAGTTAAGAAAGGATGTGTCCATTATGAGTAAGGGCAGAAG
>NZ_FQVM01000057.1 GCF_900129365.1 Clostridium fallax | reverse complement strand
TATTTAAATATATTGAAGGTTGGTATAACAGAAAAAGGATACACTCTTCTATTAATTACATGACTCCAGATCAATGTGAATTATTAGCTAGAAGTGCAGCATGAAAAAGTTTGACTTTTTGTGTCCAAAATATTGACATAAGACCATTCATCTAATGAAACTTTAAAGAATTCTTTTCTTGAATTAACTTTATTAACTTTATTTTTTTCAAATCTCTTATGCAATTCATGTTCTAAAGTTGGAGCATCGTTAGTTTGTATTGTAGCATGTATATCAAATGGAAATGGTACAGATGCACTTGATAGTTCATTAACACGTTCTGTAGGATCTAATCTTCTAGTCATTCCAATTTTATAAATATCATCTCCAAATGATCCTATATTAGATATAACATATACATATCCAGCCTTTGTTTGTTCTGCCATTGATTTTGCACGCTGCATCTTTTCTTCTGCTTCCTTTAATTGATTCCTTAATTCTTTTATCTGTAAATCTAATTTATTTTTTTCTTCATCAGATGCATTTTTTAACTCCATAGTGGCTTTCTCTAAAGCCTTTTCATAAAGTTCTGTTTCCTTTTTAGCTTCTCTTTCCATTTTTTCTATTTCAGCTCTTACTTTAGCTTCTTCTCTCATTTGCTCTTTTAATTGTTTCTGTTCTTCTTTTTCTTCTGCTTTTTTAACTTCATATTCATATGCTAATTGAACTTCATTTATTTTTAACTTTAAGTAATCTGAGCTTAATGATATTCCAAATGAATTAATTATTTTATTAATATTATCAAATGAAGATTCAACACGCTTTCTACTATTTATTATATTTTTAGCATTTACTTTAGCAACAGTACTATCACATTCATTATTAAAAGCTCTTAAGGCTAATTTTACAATGGCATTAAGAACTTTATTATAATCTGATTTTTTTAAACAATATTTTGATAAAATATTATTGTCTTCATCTATTTTTATAGCTTTATCATCTTTAATACACTCAGATTGTTCTCTTTGTTTATCCTTTAGTTCTAATTTATATTCTTCTGAAATCTCAAAATCATATACTTTTTCATATAATCCTACTTGAAGTGTAGTAAGAATTTTTTCTAAATCTCTGTATGATTTTATGCCCTGTAGTCCTTCTTCATAATTCTTACATGTTTCTATAATGTTTTCTAACTTGTCATTTGACTTTGATATTTCATTCTCAAGAGAACTAATTTTTTGATTATATTCAAAAATAATTTGTTTATTATCCTTCTTTTTATTTTCTATTTTCTTTATTAAATTATTTAAAGCATTTTCTTTCTGCTTTATATTGTCTCCAAGTTCCTCAAATAATTTTATTTCATTAGTAATAATTTTTGAATTTCTTTTATCATTAATCATTCTAATTATTAGTAATATACCTGCAACTATTCCTAATAATGGATTGACCACAGAAGCAAAGGCAAAAATAATTGTTAATATTACTAACCATTTCTTTGTTCGTTTTACTTTCATTTATGCATTCCCCCTTAGTAATGCATATGTAAAATTCACTATGATTATGCTATTGTATACTTGTATTTCAATATATAATATAATTATCATATTCCATTGTAAAATACCTGCTTTTAAAATTTTATAGAACAATAAAAAAAGCTAAAAACTCTTTAAATTATTTATATTCTACAGAAACCTTCTCTATTTCTAAAACATGTATATACCTCATACCATATTTATTTTTTCTCTTATGTAGTATAATTTAATATATAAATATTTTAGATTAGATATACTAATATGAATAAAGTAGTTCTTTTAGCTGAAAATACATCTTTACTTATTGCAAGCTGTATACTGATACTTTTTACACACCTATTAAATATTCTAAAGCTTGATATAACTACTGCTGGAATTATTATTGGAATACTGACTAATATATTATTTCTTACATATTCTGTAATACTATTTTTAGTATATAATATTGAAAAAAAGGATTTAAATGTAGATAAAGATAATCTTAAAAATCTAAAATTAATGATGATTGCATATTTTTTCTTACAATTTATCTAAAATTTCTAATTAAAAATTTTCTATCATATTCAGATATACAGACTTTAATTTTAATTGCACAATGATCATAATCAATATATATCAACGCATAATCTTGATTATGTGTTACTAGATAAATTATATAAAATAGTTTTTCAATTTGGTATATTTTATTAAAATTATACAATAAATATATTTGTTAAAATTGAATAATTCACTGTAAACTCCATAACTAATTTAGGTATTCCATCTATAGAAACATTTACAAATTTATAATTCATATTTTAAATTAATTTCCAATAGGGATACTATTAATATCTTTTCTTCTTTATTTGAATATATACCTATATTTAATCCGTTTTTATTAGTTACTTAAAATAATAAAATAAAAATACTTAATAATTTAATAGGAACTGATAAATATATTATATTAATAAAAAATTTGGCAAAATCCTAGTCATGTACCACCAGCTAAGCTGGTGGCTTGATTAAGCCCTATAAGGGCATGGTACTGGCAGCGCTACTCGCGCTCTGAAAAACCGCCAATCGC
>NZ_FQVM01000061.1 GCF_900129365.1 Clostridium fallax | reverse complement strand
TATTTAAATATATTGAAGGTTGGTATAACAGAAAAAGGATACACTCTTCTATTAATTACATGACTCCAGATCAATGTGAATTATTAGCTAGAAGTGCAGCATGAAAAAGTTTGACTTTTTGTGTCCAAAATATTGACATAAGACCAGTTGACGCTTCAAACATAGTAAGAAACTTATACCTTACAACTCAGCTAAAGCAATTTAATAAACCTATTTTATTGCTTCTTAATATGGTTGATGTTGCAAAAAAGAAAGGTATTGAAATAGATTGCCAAAAGCTTTCTAAAGATTTTAATGTTACTGTTCTTCCAATAATTGCAGCAAAAAATATAGGTATAGATAAAGTTAAAGAAACTTTAGAAAAAGAAACTTACATTAAAAATATAGACAAAAAAAATTATAACTTCAAAACAGAAAAAGAAGCTTATAATTTTATAGAAAACTTAATCAGTAATTGTGAAATAACTAGAAAAAAAGAAAAAAAAGAAAGATTAACAGATAAAATAGATAGGATTACATTAAATCCTTTTTTTGCTTATCCTCTTTTTATAATAATAATGATGTTAATATTTGAATTTACCTTTTCATGGGTAGGTCAACCTATTTCCGATTTATTATCTGATTTATTAGATGATAGGTTTATTCCTTTTCTTCATGATTTATTAGTTAACACTAGTCCATGGTTTAATTCACTAATAGTTGATGGAATTGTAGCCGGTGTAGGAGCTGTTGTAGTACTTCTTCCTATTATATTAGCTTTATTTTTCTGTATATCAATTTTAGAGGATAGCGGTTATATGGCTAGAACTGCTTTTATAATGGATAAGCTTATGAGAAAAGTTGGTTTATCAGGAAAGGCCTTTATTCCTATGATAGTTGGATTTGGTTGTTCTGTACCAGCTATAATGTCTGCTAGAACTTTAGAAAGTGAAAAAGATAGAAAACTTGCAGCTCTTTTGGTTCCTTTAATGTCTTGTAATGCAAGATTACCTATATACATAGTTTTTGCATCAGTTTTCTTTCCTAATCATAAAAGTCTTATAGTTGGATCATTATACTTTTTAGGAGTTTTAATAGCCTTTTTAATAGGATTATTATTTAAAAATACTTTATTTAAAAAAGATGAGGAACCTTTTATAATAGAACTTCCAGAATATAAACTTCCAGAAATGAAAAATGTTTTTCGTCAAACTTGGGACAAAGGAAAAAGCTTTTTAAAGAAAGCTGGAACTATAATTTTTGCAATGAGCGTTTTAATTTGGGTTCTTCAAAACTTTAATTTTAGTGGACAAGTAACTGATATTAGCCAAAGTTTCCTATATTCTATAGGTAGCTTTATTGCTCCAATATTAAAGCCTTTAGGTTTTGGAACTTGGCAAGCTTCTGTATCATTATTAACAGGCTTAATGGCAAAAGAAACTGTTCTATCTACTATGGAAGTTATATTTAAAGGAAATTTAGAAATTTTACTGCCACAATTTTTTACAGCGATTAGTGCTTACTCATTTTTAATCTTTGTTCTTTTATATACACCATGTATATCAGTTATAGGAACAATGAAAAAAGAATTTGGTGCTAAAATGACTATTTTTTCTGTAATATATCAACTTGTATTAGCTTGGATCGCTTCATTTTTATTCTTTAATATAGCAAATTTTATAATTTAGAAGGTGATATTATGGAGATAATAATTACATTAGTAATTGTTGCTCTTGCTATTTTTATTATATATAAAAATTTAAAAAGATCTTCAAAAGGTGAATGTAACTGTAATAGTTGTAATTCTCACTGTAGTAAATATAAAGATAAAAAAGATAAAAGTCAGCTTTAAATTAAAGCTGACTTTTATTTTCTTTTATTATATTATTTATTTCATCTTCATCTATTGTTTTTTGTTGAAGATGATATATTATTTTAGATCCTTCTTTTTTTGATAGATTTAAAAATTCAATTTTTTTAATCTTAGGTTTTCTTTTCTTTATAAGATACTTTATAAAACTTACTTGACTTTTAGAGATTAAATTATCTCTT
>NZ_FQVM01000062.1 GCF_900129365.1 Clostridium fallax | reverse complement strand
TAAATAATTATTTAAATATTATTATTTCAAAAATTATATAAAATATATTTCTTTAAAAATGATTATTTATCTCCTGCTTTAGAAATTATAGCAATATCTTTTCTAACTCTTTTCATAATGGCAAAAAGGGTTATTTTATAAAGAATTACTATCATAATAAATATAGGTATTATTGCAAGAACTCTATATTCTATATTAGGTGATAAGTTTCCAAACATAGCAAATATAAACCCAAATATTACATAAATTAATGCTATTATATTTTTATAAGCTATCTTTAATCTTTCTTTCTGTTTTCCTATAGTATCTTTTTCTTCTGATTTCTTTTTGCACTCTTGATTTTTCTTTATTAATATAGAATTTAATCCTTCTGATAATACAGAATCACCAAAAAGTATAGCTGCAACTATCTGTAAAGATATTGAAAACATCTCTAAAAGTTTATCAAAGGAGAACATAAGCTCCTTAAGTCCATTTAATATGTAATCCGCATCAGTAGATGTAGCACTTACACTATATAAATAGCTAAAAAGAATTATTATACCTAAAAGTAAAACAAATGACATTCCAATAACTATTCTACTGTTTATTATTGATATTACTATATAATCATTTATATCAGAGTCATCTTGAAGCTTTTTATCAACATTACTAAATTTAAAAAGTTGATTTTTTTTAGTAAGCTCAGATTCTTTAATCCATGCTTCTTTATTAAGCTTTTCTTCCTCAACATATTCTTTAAAATTATCTACTGATTGATCTATATCGTTATTGTAATCTAGTTTATAAAATATGGTCCAAATATTGGTATTATCTTTAGTATATACTCCACATTTTTTATCTATTATAGCTTTAAAGAATATAATTAAAAAGACTATAGATAAAATGTTAAAAAATAATACTTCTATTTTATGAAAATCTATAATCATAAGTATTAAAAATACACCATAAGCTATATGTATGTAATTTAATTTATTTAAACATCTCATCTTTTTTGTAAATTTAAATGATGGTATTGTTATAAAAGCGATGACTGTTATTATATCTCCTATAACTGTTATAAAGTTATTACTACTATAAAACCATATTAAACTAATTAAATTAGTTATAGATATTACAATAATATATGACAGTAAACTTATATTTTTTAAACTATTTAATCTTTCCCAAACTTCTTCCCTATTTATTATTCCATTCTCATCTTTTCTTTCATTTAAAAACTCATAATAAGAGTTCTCCTCATTTTTAGGAACTATATATGTTTTAAAAGGAAATTTATATACTAAAAGCATATCATCATCTAATCCATAGTTTGTCCAACATCTTTTATAAAATATATATTTTACAATTCCATAAAGGAAACTGGATATAATTACAAAAACTAAACATCTAATCAATAAAGTATATATTAGCTGAAACAAATAAATTCCTCCATTATAATTTATTTTCATTTATTATATTGAAAATTATAGCAAAGTAAACTTATATATACAAATATA
>NZ_FQVM01000063.1 GCF_900129365.1 Clostridium fallax | reverse complement strand
TCTCTCAAAATTAAACAGAGATAACTTTTCCAGCCATTTCGTTATGATTCCTCATCATAACATTTTCCTTAGAAAGGAGGTGATCCAGCCGCAGGTTCTCCTACGGCTACCTTGTTACGACTTCACCCCAATCGCTGACCCTACCTTCGGCCGCTGCCCCCTTTACAGGTTAGCTCACAGACTTCGGGTATTGCCAACTCTCATGGTGTGACGGGCGGTGTGTACAAGACCCGGGAACGTATTCACCGCGACATGCTGATTCGCGATTACTAGCAACTCCGGCTTCATGTAGGCGAGTTTCAGCCTACAATCCGAACTGGGACTGGTTTTTGAGTTTTGCTCCACCTCACGGTCTTGCTTCTCTTTGTACCAGCCATTGTAGCACGTGTGTAGCCCTAGACATAAGGGGCATGATGATTTGACGTCATCCCCACCTTCCTCCCGGTTAACCCGGGCAGTCTCGCTAGAGTGCTCAACTAAATGGTAGCAACTAACAATAAGGGTTGCGCTCGTTGCGGGACTTAACCCAACATCTCACGACACGAGCTGACGACAACCATGCACCACCTGTCTTCCTGTCCCCGAAGGGACTTCCTCGATTAAGAGTAATTCAGGAGATGTCAAGTCTAGGTAAGGTTCTTCGCGTTGCTTCGAATTAAACCACATGCTCCGCTGCTTGTGCGGGTCCCCGTCAATTCCTTTGAGTTTTAATCTTGCGACCGTACTCCCCAGGCGGGATACTTAATGTGTTAACGGCGGCACGGAAGGAGTTGATACCTCCCACACCTAGTATCCATCGTTTACGGCGTGGACTACCAGGGTATCTAATCCTGTTTGCTCCCCACGCTTTCGAGCCTCAGTGTCAGTTACAGTCCAGAAAGTCGCCTTCGCCACTGGTGTTCTTCCTAATCTCTACGCATTTCACCGCTACACTAGGAATTCCACTTTCCTCTCCTGCACTCTAGATTCCCAGTTTGAAATGCAGCACCCAAGTTAAGCCCGGGTATTTCACATCTCACTTAAGAATCCACCTACGCTCCCTTTACGCCCAGTAAATCCGGACAACGCTTGCCACCTACGTATTACCGCGGCTGCTGGCACGTAGTTAGCCGTGGCTTCCTCCTTAGGTACCGTCATTATCGTCCCTAAAGACAGAGCTTTACAACCCGAAGGCCGTCATCACTCACGCGGCGTTGCTGCATCAGGGTTTCCCCCATTGTGCAATATTCCCCACTGCTGCCTCCCGTAGGAGTCTGGGCCGTGTCTCAGTCCCAATGTGGCCGATCACCCTCTCAGGTCGGCTACGCATCGTGGCCTTGGTGAGCCGTTACCTCACCAACTAGCTAATGCGCCGCGGGTCCATCTCATAGCGGATTACTCCTTTGATCATTTCAGCATGCGCTAAAATGATGTTATGCGGTATTAATCTCCCTTTCGGGAGGCTATCCCCCTCTATGAGGCAGGTTACCC
>NZ_FQVM01000064.1 GCF_900129365.1 Clostridium fallax | reverse complement strand
CTTTTTCTGTTATACCAACCTTCAATATATTTAAATATAGCTATATTAGCTTCTTCGAAGGTACGGTATGTATTTCTATATATTTCTTCCTTCTTTATTGAAGAATGGAAAGATTCTATACAAGCATTGTCATATGGGCATCCTTTTTTACTAAATGATTGTGTAATATTAAATTCTTTACACAGTTCTTTTAAATCATTACTAGTGTATTGGGAGCCTAAGTCACTATGGAATATTAGCTGCTTATTCTTATCAGGACTTTGGCAGTAATAAGCATTTTTTAAAGCTTTAGAAACTAAATCATTGGTCATCCTTTTACCGAAAGCGTAGCCAATGATTTTTCTAGAGTGTAAATCAAGAACTGACGCTAAATAGCACCAACCATCTGTTATAGTATGAATATATGTAATATCTCCTACCCATTTTTCATTAATAGAAATAGTTGTAAAATCTCTTTTTAAAACGTTTTCTAAACCTTCTGCTACCTTTTTATCTGAATGAGGCTTGTATTTTTTTACAGTTATTGCACAAAGGCCAAGTTCAGTCATTCTTCTTTGAACTCTTTTTAAGGAGATATCAAAGCCTTCAGTACCAAGTATATGATGAATCCTAGGAGCTCCATATATACCTTTATTAGCTTTATATATCCTTATAATAGCTGTTTTTAACTCCTCATTTTCTACTTCTCTTGCAGATTTAGTTTTATCAAAAAATTTATAATATGTGCTCCTGGCTACGCCTAGAACGGTACACATAGTCTTAATATCATGGTTGTTTTTATTACTATCTATAAATTCTATTACGTGGTCTAATTTCTTGTTGCAAATATGGCCATAGCTTTTTTTAATATTTCATTTTCCTCTTTAATCTTTGCCATTTCTTTCTTTAAAGCTTTAACTTCCTTCAAAGTCATAACTTCATTTTCATCCACTTTAATTTCCTTTATATCTTTGATCCAGCCGTTAATTGTTGATTTTGCAATGCCATATTCGCTACTTAGCTCAGCCAAGCTCATTCCTGACTTAAATAAGTCTACTATCATGTCTTTATATTCTTGATCATATCTTCTGCCCTTACTCATAATGGACACATCCTTTCTTAACTAAATATTATTTTACTTAGTTCGACTTAATGTGTCCACTACTTT